>JAAYNM010000015.1 GCA_012520815.1 Clostridiales bacterium | reverse complement strand
TGCTTCTGTTTTTATATTCTGTAAAATGCAATTAGAAAATAAATTTGAAATTTAAAAACTTACAAGTTTCTAGAAATTGGGTAACTCTACTATCTAATTAGGTACGAGTTTCGCAATTATCTATTAGAAATTATTGTCCTAATTCTAAGCCCTTAAGAGCCATAGCTTTAGATGCATTAAAGGCTGTAACATTTGCCTCATAACCTCTTGACGCATCAATAAGATTTGTCATCTCCGTAACTACATTAACATTTGGATATGTTACATATCCATCCCCGTCTGCATCTGGATGTGACGGATCATATACCTTACTCATAGGAGTTACATGATCTTCTACAATGCTAGTAACTTTAACACCACTACCTACATTGCCCACCGCTGACATAAGAACATCATCAAAACAAGATGCACCTTTTTCTGAAAATACAACGGTTTTACGTCTATATGCTTCACCAGTACTGCTACTAGTGGAATTAACATTTGCTATGTTCTGGGAAATAGTATCTGTACGCAAACGTTGCGCAGACATTCCTGAACCACTTATATCGAAAGATGTAAATAAACCCATGTGCTACCTCCTATGAAGTCTGCATTGCTGCTCTTAACATATCAAACTCATAACCAATACTGTCCAATATGGCATTGTATTTGATCTGATTTGATGCTAATTCAACGTTTTCAGTATCAATATCTACATTATTTCCATCGAGTCTATATGACAATGTTGAAAAATCTGTGTAAACCGAAGCTCCTAAATTGGAAACATCAGCATTATTAACTTTCTGCCTGAGTGAAGAATTCGAACTACCTGCCAGTTCACTCAACAGATATGATTCAAAGGTTACATCCTTACGCTTGTAATTTGGTGTAGATACATTTGCAAGGTTGTTGGATAATACTTCATTTCGTGTCCATGAAGCATCTGCTGCTTTTGTCAACACGTTAATGTAGCTGTATGCATTAGAACTAATCATTGCTGTTCTCCTTTCTTGATTGCACATGTCCATCCAAATCAAAGAGTTCGTCTATCTTGTTATGTTTTTCTAACAATTAGGCTCACTCCCACTAAAATACATACAATACATTATAAGTTCTAAGGAATAAAATATCAAGCATGTTTTGTGGTATTTTGCGTTTGGTGTCACATCATGTTGTGTTTTTTGTTAAAATAAGGGTTTTTTAGCAAATAGTAAATAAGTACTATTCCATATTATGGTTTTATTGGATAAAAAAAACCACCCTTTAGTCGTATCCATACGTCTGGGAAATCCGTTTAACCATTTGTAATCTATATATATCGGATAAAATATTAAAAACTTTATATCTATCCAAATATATAATAATTTGTAATTTTTTAATAGATTTATTCTTTCTTTTTCAATTCATCAAAAACAATGTCGTTTACAACGCGAATATATGTACCTTTCATACCTGACGACCTAGATTCAATTACGCCCGCACTTTCAAACTTTCTAAGTGCATTAACAATAACAGATCTAGTTATACCTACTCTATCTGCAATTTTACTAGCTACAAGTATTCCTTCATTGCCACCTAATTCTTCAAAAATATGTTTAATTGCTTCCAATTCCGAAAATGACAATGTACTAATTGCAGATTTCACTATCTGTAATTTTCTTTCCTCTTCAGCATTTTCTTCATTAACACTTCTTAGCATCTCTAGTCCTACCACTGTAGTACCATACTCACTTAGTATAATGTCATCAATAAAATACTGACTTTTTTCTTTGTAAATAAACAAAGTACCTAAACGTTCACCAGCTACATTAATAGGTGAAATAATCGCTTGAAATTTTTTCGCATCAACCTCATCAAAACCTAGTGTAGCTAAATTTACATTTTCTTTTGTAGATAACACACTTAGCAAACGTTCATTAAGTAATCTGTCAACCATGTCTCCAACATCACTTCTTATGAGTTCTCTAATAGTCTCTACATCCCCGGCATTGCCTACGCCGAGAACCTTTCCCTTCTTACTAATAACTAGAACGTTAGATTCAAGTATATCTGTCAAAACATCACAGATATCATTAAAAATAACTTTCTGACTATTATTATTATGAAGTAACTTATTAATCTTTCTTGTTTTATCTAACAATTGAACACTCATGTATTTCCTCCTTTACTCCTTTGTATTCACGTTTAAACTAAAAAAATTATAGCATGAATTAGGTAAATTAACAAGTAAATACTAGTATTTAAAAACAAAACACTAAACTATATACACATTACAATAATTTGTATTTGAATTCAAATTTATTCCGTTTTTTCCTTTTGACAAATATATCCACATTTCTCATCTGCACATGCAATTTTATTTCCTTTTTCTACCATATATCCACCACATTCAGGGCATTTTTTCTCTGTTGGTTTTGGCCAAGACATAAATTCACATTCTGGATTATTGATACATCCATAATATTTTCGACCCTTTTTTGTCTTTCTAATAACAATATCTTCACCACACACAGGACATGGAACTCCAATTTTCTCAAAATATGGTTTTGTATTTCTACAATCCGGAAATCCGGGACATGCCAAAAACTTTCCATGTGGCCCGTACTTTATAACCATATTGCGTCCACATTCCTCACAAACTACATCTGTTTCCTCGTCATGGATTTCTATTTTTTCTAAGGCTTCCTCAGCATTTTTAATTGCTATTTCTAAATCTGGATAAAAATTTCTAATAACAGTTTTCCATGCAACGCTTCCATCTTCCACCATATCTAAAAGTGATTCTACATTTGCAGTAAAACTCGAGTCAACAATAACAGGAAATGCTGTTTTCATAATTTTATTCACAGCTTCCCCTAATTCTGTCACGTATAAGTTCTTATTTTCTTTTGCAACATATCGTCTTGCTACAATAGTAGTAAGAGTTGGAGCATAAGTACTTGGTCTACCGATTCCCTGCTCCTCCATCGCCTTTACCAACGCTGCTTCCGTAAAATGTGCCGGTGGTTGTGTAAAATGCTGCCTTTGATCTATATCCTCTAATGTAAGAATTGATGTTTTTGTTATTTTGTTTAACAATACATTAGAGTCTGATTTTTCATCATCTGCATCAACATATACGGACATAAATCCCTCGAATGCCAACTTAGATGTTGCTACTGTAAATATATAATCTGATGCAGAAATTTTAATAGAAGTAGTTTCATAAACTGCATTACTCATACGACTAGCAGCAAATCTCTTCCATATAAGTTGATACAATCTAAATAAGTCTCTAGGTAATTCATCCTTAACCCTTGCAGGTGTCATTTCAATACTTGTAGGTCTAATAGCTTCATGAGCGTCCTGGATTTTTTTATTACTCTTTGTTGTAGATTCACTTCCACCCACAAACTGACTTCCATAAGTATCGTTAATATAACTTCTTGCCGCCACATCTGCTTCATCCGAAATTCTTGTAGAGTCTGTACGTAAGTATGTTATGAGACCAATTGTTCCCATACCCTTAATATCAACACCTTCATATAGCTGCTGAGCAAGTCTCATCGTCTTTTGAGTTGAATAATTTAATGCTTTTGAAGCTTCCTGTTGCAAAGTACTTGTAGTAAATGGTATTGGAGCTTTTTTTACCCTTTCACCATTCTTAATATCTGCAACCTTAAATTTTGCTTTTTTTATAGCATTAATAACTTTATTTACTTCTTCTTCATTTTTTATATCTATCTTTCCATTAGAATCACCATAAAATTTTGCTACTAATGGTTTTTTCTCACCTTTTACATCCAGGACAACATCAAGAGACCAATATTCTGATGGAATAAATGCATCAATTTCTTCTTCCCTATCACATATCATCCTTAGAGCAACAGACTGCACTCGACCTGCACTAAGCCCACGCTTAATCTTACCCCATAAAACAGGGCTAATCCCGTAGCCTACCATTCTATCAAGAATTCTTCTAGTCTGTTGAGCATCTACAAGACTCATGTTTATTTCTCTAGGATGCTTCAATGATTCTTTAACAGCTGTTTTAGTAATTTCATTAAACGTAATTCTCTCCATTTTTTTTGGATCGAGTTTTAACGCCTGTGATAAATGCCAGGAAATAGCTTCACCTTCACGGTCAGGGTCAGTTGCAAGATAAACTCTATCTGCTTTTTTAACCTGTTTTCTAAGTTCTGCTAATTTATCTCCCTTCCCTCGAATTGTTATATATTTAGGTTCAAAATCATTTTCAAGATCTATACCCAGAGTACTTTTAGGTAAATCTCTAACATGTCCATTAGACGCTGCAACTTCATAATTTTTTCCCAAAAATTTTTTTATTGTCTTAACCTTTGCAGGAGATTCTACTATTACAAAATATTTAGCCATTTTTCTTCACTTTCTCATCTTTTCTACGAACTAGTTTTTCCAATTCCTCAACAGTTAATATTCTTTACATATTGGCCTTTTGTCACCTCAATAGCCAAACCTTCAAGCTGCATTTTAAGCAGTTTTTCATAAACTTCTTCTGGTTTCATACCAGTTTTCCCCACTAACTCGTCTATTCCTTTCGGAACTAAACAGAGACAACTATACAACAGTTCAAATTCTTTTTCAAGAGAAAAAGTTTTTTCAGGATATTTATTCTCTACATTTATATTAAATTCTAATGCCATTTGTATACCACTTACCAAGGGTGTTGCACCCTCTGTAATCAGCCTATTAGAGCCAACACTCAGGGGATCGGTAATTCGTCCTGGTACTGCATAAACATTCTTACCTTGGTCAAGTGCATAATCAATAGTAATAAATGACCCGCTTTTTTCACGTGCTTCTACCATAACCACCGTATCTGACAAGCCGGATATTATCCTATTCCTCTCTGGAAACTGCCATGCAAGAGGTTTACTCTCTGGAATATATTCCGAAATAATTCCTCCCTTTTCTAGAATTGTTTCATACAATTCTATATTTTGCGCAGGATAACACACATCTACACCACAACCTAATACAGCGTAGGTCTTTCCCTCCTTCGACATACACCCCAAATGACTTGCAGAATCTACCCCCCTAGCCATTCCGCTAATTACATTTATCCCTAAGCTGGCAATTTCTCCTGAGAGTTTCATAGCAGCTTGATGGCCATATTGAGTGCATCCCCTTGCACCAACCATTCCTACAGACGGAATGTTATCACTAGGTAATTGCCCTTTGTAAAACAGTACAAAGGGTTTATCCGGAATAAGTAATAGTCGTTTTGGAAAATCTTCCCTTCCAAAGTGGGTAAAATGTATTTTTTTCTTTTCCATCTTAGCCTGTATTCTATCTACATCAGTAGTTTTTGCTGCTTCTATTATTTGATTCACACTCTTTATATTTAATATTCCTGTTTTCTCCAATCTAGTAGAAGATGCATAATATATTTCCCTGGGTGAGTCAAAAATGGTCAGTAGTTTTTCAATTTTTCCATGCCACATATTTTGTATATGACATAGCCATAACCAATATTCATATTCTGTCATTCAAATCACCTCCACAACCTATATCCTACTGCCTCTGCCATATGTACCTCTTGTATTATATCTTCCCCCGCCAAATCTGCTATAGTCCTAGCTACCTTAGTTATTTTGTAGTAAGCACGTCCACTCATTTTAAACATTTCAAATCCCTTATCCAGTATTTTTTTAGCATCTGGTGTCATTTTACAGTATTTTTCTATTTCCCTAGTAGAAAGATTAGAATTGTATAAATCATTTCTTCTATATCTATACTTTTGTATCTCCCTACCCTTTTCTACCATTTCTCTGTAATAGGAAGAGTCTAAATTTGTATTTTTTCCACTCAAATCCTCTAATTTAAGTATTGGTGTGTTTATGCATATATCTATCCTGTCTAATATAGGGCCGCTAATCCTCCCTAGATAGTTATTCACTTGCGTCTGTGAACACATACACCTACTTCTATCAGGGTAATACCCACATTTACACGGATTCGTAGCAGCTACCATCATAATTTTAGCTGGAAATTGGTACATACCACTCGCTCTGCTTATAGAAATTTTTTCTCTTTCCAGTGGTTGTCTTAGTACATCTATAGTATCTCTTTTAAACTCCGCTA
>JAAYNM010000014.1 GCA_012520815.1 Clostridiales bacterium | reverse complement strand
GGTATAGCCTGTGGTCAAACAGTTAAAGTTGTAAAAGTTGCAGGTGAAGGACCAGTAAAAAGACGTATTATGGATATGGGTATTACAAAGGGTGTAGAAATCTATGTAAGAAAAGTTGCACCTCTTGGAGATCCAATAGAAGTAACCGTACGTGGATATGAATTGTCACTTAGAAAAGCAGATGCTGACATGATAATCCTTCAGTAATTTAAATTTTAGAAAAGGAGCACTAGAATGTCTATAAAAATTGCATTAGCTGGTAATCCAAACAGTGGTAAAACAACTTTATTTAATGCTCTTACAGGTTCAAATCAATTTGTTGGTAACTGGCCAGGTGTTACGGTTGAAAAAAAAGAAGGTAAATTAAAAGGTTTTAAGGATGTTACTATAATGGATTTACCTGGTATTTATTCACTATCTCCATATACTTTGGAAGAAGTAGTTGCCAGAAACTATCTTATAAATGAAAGACCAGATGCTATTTTAAACATAGTGGATGGAACAAATATTGAAAGAAATTTATATTTATCGACACAGCTTTTAGAGTTAGGAATTCCAGTAGTTATAGCAATAAATATGATGGATATTATCGAGAAAAATGGCGATAAGATACATATTGATGAGTTAAGTAAAAGTCTTGGATGTGAAGTGGTTGAAATTTCAGCTTTAAAAGGTAAGGGAATTTTTGAAGCAGCAAAGATGGCTATTGGGGCAGCTAATAGCAAGAAAGCCACTACTATACATAAATTTGATGAAAAATTAGAATCTGTTATTGATAAAGTATTAAGTAAACTTGCAAGTGATATCAAGGAAGAGCAAAAGAGATTTTTTGCTATTAAACTTATAGAAAAAGATGAAAAAATTGGTGGGCAATTATCGGTGATTCCTGATGTATCGTCAGAAATCTCAATACTTGAGGAGACTTTTGATGATGACACAGAAAGCATTATTACTAATGCTAGGTATGAGTACATATCATCCATTATAAAGAATTGTTACACGAAGACTAAAAAGAGTTCTACAAACATATCTGACAAGATAGATAGCATTGTTACCAATAGATGGGCAGCATTACCTATTTTTGCAATTATAATGTTCCTTATCTACTACATCAGTGTAACTACAGTCGGTACATGGGCAACAGACTGGGCAAATGATGGAGTATTCGGAGAAGGCTGGAGTTTATTTGGCATAGATATTCCAGGCATTCCAGTTATTATAGGAAATGGACTTGAAGCGATAAATTGTGCCGATTGGCTCTCTAGTTTAATACTAGACGGCATTATTGCAGGTGTTGGAGCAGTTCTTGGATTCGTTCCACAGATGCTTGTATTATTTGCATTTCTTGCATTTTTAGAATCCTGTGGATATATGGCAAGAGTAGCATTTATTATGGATAGAATTTTCCGTAAGTTTGGTCTTTCTGGAAAATCATTTATACCTATGTTGATTGGTAGTGGATGTGGTGTTCCTGGTATCATGGCATCAAGAACCATTGAAAATGATAGGGACCGTAAGATGACAATTATGACAACCACCTTCATTCCTTGCGGTGCAAAACTTCCAATTATTGCTCTAATTGCAGGTGCATTATTTGATGGAGCGTGGTGGGTTGCACCAAGTGCCTATTTTGTTGGAATAGCGGCTGTTGTAATATCGGGTATTATCTTGAAAAAGACTAAGATGTTCGCAGGAGATGTAGCACCGTTTGTTATGGAGTTGCCAGCATATCATATGCCAACAGTAGGAAATGTACTTAGAAGCATGTGGGAAAGAGGTTGGTCGTTCATCAAAAAAGCAGCTACAATTATTCTGTTATCCACAATTGTTTTGTGGTTCCTGATGAATTTTGGTTGGGTTGATGGATCATTTGCAATGTTAGAGGCCGAGCAACTTGATAGCAGTATATTAGCAAAAATAGGTAGCCTTATTGCACCAATATTTGCACCTCTTGGATGGGGTGATTGGAAAATGTCTGTTGCAGCAGTTACAGGTCTTATTGCTAAGGAGAATGTAGTTGGTACATTTGGAATATTATATGGTTTTGCAGAAGTAGCAGAAGATGGATCGGAAATTTGGAGTAATCTAGCAAGTAATATGAGTGCTATTGCAGCATACTCATTTCTTGTTTTCAATCTTTTATGTGCACCATGTTTTGCAGCGATGGGTGCAATTAAAAGAGAAATGAATAATGCAAAATGGTTCTGGTTTGCAATAGGATACCAGACAATACTTGCATACGTAGCGGCTTTATGTGTATATCAGATAGGAATGTTAATTACTGCAGGTGTATTTGGCATAGGAACAGTAGCCTCTTTTGCAATAGTTTTGATATTTATTTATCTGTTATTCAGACCTAATAAAGATAGTAGGAAACGTAGTGCTAATAAATAAAACTAATGAAGATAGAAAGTTTATATTAGAAGAAAAGTTTAAGAATATAGAAAAACTATGTGGAGGTGATTTACTATGGCAGGAACAGTAATAGTTTTGGCTGTACTAATATGTATAGTCTCTATAATAATTAAAGGAATGATAAATGACAAAAGAAATGGAAAGTCAATTCAATGTGGTGGAGACTGCAAACACTGTGGCGGTCATTGTCATTAATTAAAAATCAAGCAAACATTCAATTAAATACTCAAATAGACATTAATTCTCAAAAAAGAGGTACTTATTTCAATATGATATAAGTATCTCTTTTTTTATTGAAGAGGTATAGAAACGAAAAAAAGTTAAAAATGTTGTATATAAGAGGATTTGGCCACAGTAAATGTACATAAACAAAAATGGTTTGACAATCAAAAGGTTTTATAATAAAATAATTAGAAAGTAAAACAAAAATATGTTGCACTTTCCAATTATTTTTATGAAAGAAGAATATTATGACAGGAAAAATAGTAGGTACAGGAAGTTATTCACCTGACTGTGTATGGGATAATGACTTCATTGCGACCATGGTAGAGACCAATGATGAGTGGATTAAGGAGAGAACTGGAATAGCTAGACGTCATATTGCAAAGGAAGTATCTAATACTAAGATGGCTATAGAAGCAGGAAAAAGAGCATTGGCAGATAGCAATGTTAGACCAGAGGATATTGATGTGGTTATTGTTTGTACTATGTCACCAGACAATACACTTCCTTGTATGGCATGTATAGTTCAAAATGAAATTGGAGCTATAAATGCTTTCGGATATGATTTGAATGCAGCTTGCTCAGGATTTTTATTTGCATATAACACTGTTTTGTCATATATGGAATTAGGAATAGTGAAAAATGCACTTATTGTAGGAAGTGAAAAATTATCTGGAGTAGTGGATTGGACAGATAGAGGCACATGTATTCTTTTTGGAGATGGTGCTGGTGCAGTAGTAGTAAGTGCTGTAGATGGTGCAAGTCATATGATTATGCATTCTGATGGAAAAAAGGGCAACGCTTTAACGCTTAGTGAAAATAGTAAGATGTATATGGATGGTCAAGAAGTGTTTAAGTTTGCAGTAAAAAAAGTTCCCGAAAGTATTAATGAACTTTTAGAAATAAGCGAAATGACAGTTTCGGATATTGATTTATTTGTACTACATCAGGCAAATAGAAGAATTGTTGAGTCAGTAGCAAAGAAACTTAAATGTGATATAGATAAATTTCCTATGAATCTAGATGAATATGGAAATACATCATCAGCAAGTATTCCACTGCTTTTAGATGAACTGAAAAAAGATGGAAAACTTGTAGAAGGAAATCGAATTATTATATCTGGATTCGGCGCAGGTCTATCTTGGGGATCAACTTTAATAGAAATTTAAGATTAAGCTACTAGGCATCAAGTTATTAATCATTAAGATATTAAGATTAGATGTTTTAGAAAATTCATAAAGCAAAAAACGTAACAAAGTAAATTCTGGCCCAGCCAGAGTGCACAAATAAAAAAAGAAAGAGTGAAAAAAGTGAAAAGCAAAATTACGGAACTTTTAAACATTGAATATCCTGTTATTCAAGGAGGTATGGCATGGGTTGCAGAGTATCATTTAGCAGCAGCTGTATCTAATGCAGGTGGATTAGGACTTATAGCAGCGGCAAATGCACCAGGTGAATGGGTTAGAACTCAAATCAGAGAGGCTAAGAAATTGACAGATAAACCTTTCGGTGTAAATATAATGCTCTTAAGTGAAAATGCAGATGAAGTAGCACGTATTGTTGTGGAAGAAGGCATAAAGGTAGTTACTACTGGAGCTGGTAATCCTGAGAAATATATGAGCCAGTGGAAAGAGGCGGGTATTATAGTTATTCCTGTAGTAGCTTCAGTGGCTATGGCAAAGAGAATGGAAAAATACGGTGCCGATGCCGTTGTAGCAGAAGGAACAGAAGCTGGTGGTCATATTGGAGAGACAACTACAATGGTATTGATTCCTCAAATTAGAGACGCTATAAGCATTCCTCTTATTGCAGCCGGTGGTGTTGCCGATGGCAGAGGAATGGCAGCAGCCTTTATGTTAGGTGCCGATGGTGTGCAAATTGGAACTCATTTTGTGGTTACAAAGGAATCAATAGTTCATCAAAATTACAAGAATAGCATTTTGAAAGCTAAAGATATTGATACTCGTGTTACAGGAAGAAGCACAGGTCATCCAGTTAGAGCTATTAGAAATAATCTTACAAGAGAATATTTACAGTTGGAAGAACGAGGAGCGTCTTTTGAAGAATTAGAAAGACTTTCACTTGGAGGACTTCGAAAAGCAGTTGTTGATGGTGATGTGAATAATGGTAGCTTAATGGCTGGACAGAGTGCAGGTTTAGTAAACAATGAATATACTTGCAAAGAATTTGTAGAAAAATTAGTATCCGAAGCGGATAAACTCTTGAAAATTAATCAGTAATTGGAGGACATATGAATAAATTAGCATTTATCTATCCTGGACAGGGAGCTCAAAAAGTTGGAATGGGAAAAGATTTTTATGACAACAGTGCTTGTGCAAAGGAAATATTTACAAAAGCAGATGATATTTTAGATATAGAAGTTACAAAAACTTGTTTTGAAGAAAACGACAAACTAGATAGTACAGCATATACCCAGCCTTGCTTAGTTACAACATGTCTTGCTATAACAAAGGAATTGAATGAAAGAGGAATTTATCCAGATGTAACAGCAGGATTAAGCCTTGGTGAATATGCAGCGATTGCAGCAGCAGGAGCTATCTCGTACAAAGACGCAATTAAATGCGTTCGTAAGAGAGGTATATATATGGAGGAAGCAGTACCATCTGGGAAAGGAGCTATGGCAGCAGTCCTTGGTATGGAGACAGAAGATATAGAAAATGTTATTGCTCCTATAGATGGGGTTACAATAGCAAATTACAACTGCCCAGGTCAGATAGTTATAACAGGTAAAAAGGCAGCAGTTGAAGAAGGAATGGAAAAACTTAAAGAAGCAGGTGCAAAAAGATGTCTAATGCTAAATGTTAGTGGACCATTTCACTCACCTTTCTTAAAAGAGGCAGGTCAAAAGCTAGGTAACGTTTTAGATAATATTGAAATTACATCATTAAAAGTTCCTTATGTAGCTAATGTAAATGCAAGTTATGTTGAGGACTGCACACAGATAAAAGACTTATTGATAAATCAAGTGTACTCATCTGTAAGATGGCAGCAAAGCGTTGAAAAAATGATTGATAACGGAGTTGATACCTTTGTAGAAATCGGGCCAGGAAAGACACTTGCAGGATTTATTAAGAAGATAAATAAAGAAGTTACTGTATTAAACATTTCAAATATGGAAGATATAGGAGAATTATTATGTTACATGGAAAAATAGCAATGGTAACTGGAGCATCAAAGGGTATCGGTAGAGAAATAGCGATTACCTTGGCGAATAATGGAGCAACCGTTATTGTTAATTACAACGGCTCACAAGAAAAAGCAAAAGAAACTTGCGACTTAATCGAAAGTGCAGGCGGAACATGCGAGATGATGAAGTTTAGTGTAGCAGATAGTGAAGAAGTAAGTACTGCAGTTAAAGATATAACAGCGAAATACGGCGGAATAAATATTTTAGTAAATAATGCAGGAATTACAAGAGATGGATTAGTTATGAAAATGTCCGAGGAAGATTTTGATAGTGTTATTGCTACAAATCTTAAAGGTACATTTAATACAATAAAAGCAGTTAGTAGACAGATGATGAAGGCTCGCGAAGGCAGAATCATTAACATTTCTTCTGTATCAGGTGTACTAGGAAATGCAGGTCAAGCAAATTATGCGGCGTCAAAAGCTGGAGTTATTGGACTTACAAAATCAATGGCAAGAGAACTTTCAACAAGAAATATTACTGTAAATGCTATAGCACCTGGTTTTATAACTACAGATATGACAGAGATTTTACCAGAGGATATTAAAGAAACTGTTACAAAGCAAATTCCTTTAGGACATTTTGGTACACCGAAAGATATTGCAGAGATGGTAACATTTTTGGCATCAGGTAAAGCCTCATACATTACTGGACAGGTAATTTGTGTTGACGGCGGAATGGCAATGTAGAAAGGTTAAATGGTGAAGAAATTGAATCAGATTGCAAAAAGAAGAGTTGTAGTTACAGGTATGGGCGCAGTTACCCCTATTGGAAATAATGTTGATGAATTTTGGACTTCAGTTAAAAAATCCGAGGTGGGTATTGGACCTATTACAAAATTTGATACTACAGATTATAAAGTTAAGATAGCAGCAGAAGTTAAGGGTTTTGTAGCAAAAGAAATTATGGATGTAAAAGCCGCAAAGAGAATGGAACCATTTTCCCAGTATGCAGTGTCAGCAGCAAAGGAAGCCTTTGAAATGGCAGGACTAAATATGGAAAATGAAGATCCATATAGAGTAGGTGTCATCATAGGATCGGGTATTGGTGGTCTTGCAATTATGGAATCTGAGCATGAAAAAATAATCACTAAAGGACCAAATAGAGTAAATCCTCTTCTTATTCCCATGATGATATCCAATATGGCAGCAGGAAATGTGGCAATAGCACTTGGGCTTAAAGGAAAATGTACAAATGTAGTTACAGCTTGTGCAACTGGTTCACATTCTATTGGAGACGCATTTAGAGCTATCCAATTTGGAGATGCAGATGTTATGCTTGCAGGTGGTACTGAAAGCTCTATTACTCCAGTAGGGGTAGCAGGTTTTTCAAGCCTTACAGCACTTACAACAAATGAAGATATTAATCAGGCTTCAATACCATTTGATAAAAATAGAAGTGGATTTGTTATTGGAGAGGGTGCAGGTGTAGTAGTCCTTGAAGAATTAGAACATGCAAAGAGCCGAGGAGCTAATATTTTAGCTGAAGTTATGGGATACGGTGCAACTTGTGATGCCTTCCATATCACTTCACCAACTGAAAACGGAGAAGGCGCAGCTATGGCAATGGAACTTGCTGTTAATGATGCAGGTATATCAAAAGAAGATGTAACTTATATAAATGCACATGGAACCAGTACTCACCATAATGATTTATTTGAAACTAGAGCAATAAAGAGAGCATTTGAAGAACATGCAAATGATCTATATATTAGTTCAACAAAATCAATGATAGGACACTTACTTGGAGCAGCAGGGGGTGTGGAATTTATAGTATGTGTAAAATCAATATTAGATAATTATATACATCCAACTGTAAATTCAAAGGAAGCAGATGAAGAATGTGATTTGAATTATGTGTTCGACGAAGGAATTAACACAGATGTAAAATATTGTATTAGCAATTCCCTTGGATTTGGTGGACACAATGCATCATTACTTGTAGGCAAATATAGCGAATAGAGTTTAAAGGAGTAAAACGATGGAATATAGCAATCTTTTGGAACTTATTAAGACAGTATCAGAGTCAAATATATCTAACTTTAAATATGAGGAAGGCAATGTGAAAATCATTATGTCTTCAAGTGAAATGGCTTTATTTTCGGATGGTGTAAATCAGATTCCAATGAATGTAGAAAATACGGTTGGAACGATTACAAATATAATAAAATCACCACTTGTAGGCACATTTTATTCATCACCATCTGAGGATGGAGAACCGTTTGTAAAAGTGGGCGATATCGTTAGCAAGGGTAAAACTGTTGCTATTGTAGAAGCTATGAAATTGCTGAATGATATTGAATCAGAATATGATGGTGTCGTATCTGAAATACTTGTGAAAAATGGCGAAAGTGTTGAATATGGTCAACCGTTATTCGCTATAAAATAGGAGAATAATATGCTTGGAATTAAAGAAATAGAGAAAATAATACCCCACAGACATCCCTTTTTGCTTTTGGATTACGTAGAGGATTTTGTACCTGGTGAATATGCAATAGCTTATAAATGTGTAAGTTTTAGAGAAGAGTTTTTTGAAGGTCATTTCCCAGATGAGCCAGTTATGCCAGGAGTGCTTACAATAGAGGCACTTGCACAGGCAGGTGCAGTGGCAATACTTAGTCTTGAGGAAAATAAAGGTAAAGTGGCATATTTTGGTGGAATTAATAAATGTAAGTTTAAGGGAAAAGTTGTTCCTGGAGATAAGCTTAAACTAGAGACCAGAATAGTAAAAAGTAAAGGTCCATTGGGTGTGGGCGAGGCCGTGGCTAGTGTGGATGGAAAAGTAGTTGCCAAAGCAGAACTTACATTTATGATTGGCTAAATTCATTGTATCAGTTGAAAGGACATATTGACATATTATGATTAACAAAATACTCGTTGCAAATAGAGGAGAAATAGCTGTTAGAATCATTAGAGCATGTAGAGAAATGGGTATAGGAACTGTAGCTGTATACTCAGAAGCAGATTCATTAGCGCTACACACTCAATTAGCAGATGAGGCAGTGTGTATCGGACCAGCTAAATCCAACGATAGCTACCTAAACATGGAGAATATTATTAGTGCTACAGTAATAACTGGTGCGGATGCTATACATCCAGGCTTTGGTTTTTTGTCAGAAAACCATAAGTTTGCTAAGTTATGCGAAAAATGTAACATTACATTTATCGGTCCACCATCAGATGTAATTAAGAGTATGGGCAATAAAACTCAAGCACGAAATACAATGATAAATGCTGGAGTTAATGTTATTCCAGGATGGAATGAACCTATTAATTCGGTGGAAGAAGGTAAGGAAATTGCAAAGAAAGTAGGATACCCTGTAATTATTAAGGCTGCCCTTGGTGGTGGAGGTAAGGGTATGCGAGTTGCAAACAATGAAGAAGAATTTGAAGCGGCATTTAATACAGCAAAGAAGGAAGCAAAGGCATCCTTCAATGATGATTCTATGTATATGGAGCATTTTATTGAGAATCCTCGTCATGTAGAATTTCAGATACTTGCTGATTCCTATGGAAATGTAGTTCACTTAGGTGAAAGAGATTGTTCAATTCAAAGGAATCATCAAAAATTTATCGAGGAAGGCCCTTGCGTTAAACTTACAGACGATCTTAGAAATCGAATGGGTGAGGCAGCAGTTCGTGCGGCAAAAGCAGCAAATTATGTTGGAGCTGGCACTATTGAATTCCTTGTGGAAAACGATAAAGATTTTTATTTTATGGAAATGAATACAAGAATTCAAGTAGAACACCCTGTAACAGAGTGGATTACTGGAATTGATTTAATAAAAGCACAGATTCGTATCGCTTCAGGTGAGAAACTTTCTATTGAACAAAAGGATGTTAAAATTACAGGTCATTCAATTGAATGTAGAATTAATGCCGAAAATCCTTCAAAGGGATTTAGAACATCACCGGGAAAAATTACAGATTTATATTTACCTGGTGGAAAAGGCATAAGAATAGACACCTCAATTTATAGTGGATATGAAGTTCCACCATATTATGATTCAATGATAGCAAAACTTATTGTTCACGCAAAAACAAGAAATGAAGCTATAAGAAAAATGAAAAGCGCCCTTGGTGAAATTATCATTCAGGGAATAGATACTAATGTAGATTATTTATATGAAATTATTTCTAGTATGGAGACAAATTAATGAAATTAGATATGATGTTTAAGAAAAATAATTTAAATAGTAGTAACTCATCATCTACAGAAGTTCCAGAGGGTTTGCTAAAAAAATGTAATAAATGTAAGGCGGCTATATTTGCGGATGAGGTAAAGGAAAACCTATATATCTGCCCAAAATGTCACGGATATTTTAGAATTCCAGCAAAAAGAAGAATAGCTTCTATTGTGGAGCAAGGAACTTTTGAAAGTCTTGATGAAGGAATTAAAACAAGTAATCCTTTGGAATATAAAGGATATGAGGATAAAATATCGTCACTTCGAGAAAAGACTGGTCTAGATGAGGCTGTTACTACTGGAACAGCCTATATTGGTGCAAATAAAGTAATGTTAGCAATTTGTGATGGTAGATTTTTAATGGCTAGTATGGGATATGTAGTTGGTGAAAAAATCACTCGTGCAATAGAAATGGCTACAAAAGAACGTCTACCAGTTATTATTTTTGCGTGCTCTGGTGGAGCTAGAATGCAAGAGGGTATAGTATCCTTGATGCAGATGGCAAAAACATCAGCAGCATTAAAAAGACATAGCGATGAAGGAAATTTATTTATTTCGGTTCTTACAGATCCAACAACAGGTGGTGTGACGGCAAGTTTTGCTATGCTTGGAGATATTATTTTAGCTGAACCTAATGCACTTATAGGATTTGCAGGGCCTAGAGTTATTGAACAAACCATAGGAGAAAAACTTCCTAAGGGATTTCAGCGTTCAGAATTTTTACTAGAGCATGGATTTATTGATGCAATCGTGGCAAGGGAAGAAATGAAAGATACTCTAAAGAAAATTCTCGATATACATAGAATAAAGTCTAATAATTTATGTGAGAAAGAGACTAAATTTGCAAGTAAGACAAAAAAGAGCGTTCCATGGGATATTGTACAAATATCAAGAAGAAAAGATAGACCTGTGGGTACGGATTATATAAGTGGATTATTCAGTGAATTTATAGAATTTCATGGAGATAGGTATTATAAGGATGATTCTGCAATTGTAGGTGGTATTGCATTATTTAATGGTACTCCTGTAACAGTTATAGCGCAGTGCAAGGGTAAGAATACAAAGGATAATATATCAAAGAATTTTGGTATGCCTTCACCATATGGATATAGAAAAGCAATTAGATTAATGAAGCAGGCAGAAAAGTTTAATCGACCAATCATATGTTTTGTAGATACTCCAGGTGCGTTTTGTGGATTAGAGGCGGAAGAACTAGGACAGGGCGAAGCTATTGCAAGAAATCTATTTGAAATGTCATCACTTAAAACACCAATATTATCAGTAGTTACTGGAGAAGGTGGCAGCGGTGGAGCATTAGCAATGGCAGTGGCTGATGAAGTTTGGATGTTGGAAAACTCTGTATATTCAATTCTCTCACCTGAAGGATTTGCAGCTATTCTATGGAAAGATAAAGACTTGGCAAAAGAAGCAGCAAAGGTAATGAAGATGACTGCAGGGGAACTGTTATCTCTTAAGGTTATAGATGGTATTATCCCAGAACCAGAGCAGTTTAATGATACTAATTTTAATGAAGTAGCATTTAAAATGTCACAGGTAATAGAAAACTTTTTATGTAAATCCAGCAAAATTGATAATATTGAAATTGCTAACAGAAGATATGAAAGGTTCAGAAAAATGTAAACTCTTGTAGGATTTACCCTTGTGGGCTTGATGGAAATATGTAATAATACAAGCAAAATGTAATGTTACAAATTTCTTTACGGAGGCATTTATGGACAATAATTCTACACCAGTACAACATAAAAGAAGAATACGTTATAGCGGTACTCATCCTAAAAGATATGAGGAGAAGTACAAAGAAGCTAATCCTGATAAATATGTAGAAACTATAGAAAAAGTTATTAGCAAGGGAAATACACCAGCAGGAATGCATATATCTATTTGTGTAAAAGAGATTTTAGATTTCTTACAAATCAAACCGGGACAAATCGGTTTGGATGCTACCTTGGGGTATGGTGGACATACTTTAGAAATGCTCAAATGTCTTGATCACAAGGGACATATGTATGGATTGGATGTAGATCCTATAGAGATAGTTAAGACTAAAGAAAGACTTGAAAAACAAGGTTTTGGAGAAGATATCTTAACTATTAAACAAATGAATTTTAAAGATATTGATATAATAGCAAGACAAGTAGGTCCATTTGATTTTATGCTGGCTGATTTAGGAGTTTCGTCAATGCAAATTGATAATCCTAAGAGAGGCTTTACATATAAATATGATGGGCCTCTTGACTTGCGTTTGAATCCAGAAAAAGGAATATCAGCAGCCGACAGACTTGCAAATGTTACAGAGGAAGAACTAGTAGGAATGTTAATAGAAAATGCAGATGAACCTTATGCCGAAAAAATCGCACATAAAGTAATTAATATGAGACAAGCTAAAAAGAATATTACTACTACTACTGAACTTAGAGAACTTATTGAGAGTGTGGTTACTGATATACCCAAAAAGGATAGAAAAGAAGTGGTTAAAAAAACTTGTCAAAGAACATTTCAAGCACTTAGAATTGATGTAAATAATGAATACGAAGTTTTATATGATTTCTTAGAAAAATTACCAGAGGCACTTGCACCTAATGGACGAGTTGCTATACTTACGTTCCATTCTGGAGAAGATAGATTAGTTAAAAAATCCTTCAAGGCACTTAAAAAGGCAGGAATATATAGTGAAATTTCTGAGGGAGTGATAAGACCTACTATGGAAGAATGTAATCGTAATCCACGAGCACGCTCTACAAAGATGCGATGGGTGATAAAAGCATAATAATATTTGTAAAATTAGTCGGAAACAAATAGCATAAAACGTTGACAAATGGGATAAAATGAATTATTATATGCCCATAATATATGTATATATATTCATAAAGAACTGAATAAAATGCATAAACGTATAAGAAATATACATTAACACAGAAACCTATTCATTCAAATTTGTAAAATACATTATATTAAAATTACTATATATAACAAAGCTAGTGTTATATATAAGTTCAACGCATAACATTGAAAATATTATTTATAATCAAGGAGAAAAACAATGAAAAAAGTATTTATTGACGGTAGTGAAGGAACAACAGGCTTAAGGATATACGAGCGTTTTATGAATCGTGATGATATAGAACTATTAAAGATAACACCAGAACTTAGAAAAGACCCTGCTGAAAGAAAAAAATTAATAAACCAGTCAGATATTACATTTTTGTGTTTGCCTGATGCGGCAGCTATTGAATCTGTAAGTTTAGTTGAAAATGAAAACGTAAAGATTATAGATGCCTCAACAGCTCATAGAACTAAGGAAGGATGGGCTTATGGATTCCCAGAACTTTCTGATGAGTTTAAAAATAAGATTAAAGAAGGAAAGCGTATAGCTGTTCCAGGATGCTATGCTTCCGGATTCAACGCTATAGTATATCCATTAGTGAAAAAAGGTATTATAGGAAATGATTATCCAGTATCTAGTTTTGCAATATCGGGATATAGCGGTGCCGGAAAAAATATGATAGCAAAATATGATGATGAAAATAGAACAGATGACTACAATGCCCCAAGACCTTATGCTCTTACGCAACAGCATAAGCATTTAAAAGAAATGAAATTTATTTCTGACCTTGCAGAAGAACCATTATTTTCACCAATTATAGCAGATTACTATGCAGGAATGGTAGTTTCAATACCTTTATATGCTAGTATGTTAAAAGAAAAAATGACACTTAAAGATATACACTCATTCTATGCAAAATACTATGAAGGTAAACAATTTATAAAAGTAATGCCTTTTGGAATAGAAGAAGATTTAAATGGATTTCTTCCAGCAAACGCATGTGCAGGCTGGGATGGCATGGAAATATTCATTACAGGAAACGATGATAGAATCCTTATCTCATCAAGATTTGACAACTTGGGTAAAGGTGCTTCTGGTGCGGCTATACAGTGTATGAATATCATGCTTGATTGTGAAGAAGATAAAGGATTGAATTTGTAGGGGGGGTTATGAGTTTTTAGGACAGTTGAAATGAAAACTAGCAAATATCTATTTGCACACAAAAAGTATTTACTAACAGCGGATTAGGACTTATAATAGATACTATTATAAGTCTTAATTTTTTATAGATTAATATACTATATTATATAAACATAAGATGTGTATATAAGGAGATGAAACATGACACTTAAAGATATGAAAGTGGGTAGTTCGGCTATTATTGCAGCAGTAGGTGGAGAGGGTGCGTTAAGACAACATTTTCTTGATATGGGTGTTATTCCAGGGGCAAAAGTAACATTGATAAAATTAGCTCCTTTGGGTGATCCTATGGAACTTAGAATCCATGGATATGAATTGACTTTAAGATTAGCGGATGCCGAGAAGATAGATGTATCTCCAATAACTGAAGATATAGAAGATACATACAAGAGTACTGTAATGCAAAAGCCTAATGGCGGAGAAAAGGGAAGGCTGATTAGAGTGTCTCACCCGGGTTTGGGTGAAGGTGGAGTATATCATGTGAAAACAGGTGGAAAACCTTTATCAGAGAGCGAAACAATTACATTTGCTCTTGTTGGAAATCCAAACTGTGGAAAGACAACATTGTTTAACCAACTTACGGGTTCAAATCAGCACGTAGGAAACTTTCCAGGTATTACAGTAGATAGAAAAGATGGTGTAATTAAAAAACATAGTAACACCCTAGTAACAGATTTGCCTGGTATATATTCTATGTCTCCATATACTAGCGAGGAATTGGTGACAAGACAATTCTTACTTGAGGATAATCCAAAGGGCATTATAAATATTGTGGACGCCACGAATATTGAACGTAACCTCTATTTAACTATGCAGCTAATGGAATTGAATATACCAATGGTTTTAGCACTTAATATGATGGATGAAGTTAGAGAAAATGGTGGTTCAATTCGTGTTAATGAGATGGAAAACATGCTTGGAATTCCAGTAGTGCCAATTTCAGCATCTAAAAATGAGGGTATTGGTGAATTGATTGACCATGCAATGCATGTAGCTAAAAATCAAGAAAAGCCTGGAAGAACAGATTTTTGTAGCCCAGAAGATAATAATGGTGCGGTACATAGATGTTTACATGCGATTATGCATTTAATAGAGGATCATGCAAAAAAAGAAAAGATTCCAGTTCGGTTTGCTGCCAGCAAGTTGGCAGAAGGTGATAAACTGATATTAGATAAGTTAAATCTTACAGATAATGAACAGGAAACATTAGAGCATATTATTAAACAAATGGAGCAAGAGGGTGGAATGGATCAGGCAGCCGCTATTGCAGATATGAGATTTCGATTTATAGAAGAGGTTTGTGAGTCAACTGTTGTTAAACCTAAGGAAAGTAAAGAGCATATTCGCAGTACTAAAATAGATAAATTTTTGACAGGAAAATATACAGCCATTCCAGCATTTGTATGTATAATGGCGCTTGTTTTTTATTTAACATTTTCTGTTATAGGTGAGTGGTTGCAAGAGGTATTAGAAATTGGAATTTCAGGGCTTACGGATATTGTTGACAAGGGACTAGGAGCATACCAGATAAACCCAGTTATACATTCTCTGATAATAGACGGAATTTTTAGTGGCGTCGGTAGTGTCCTTAGCTTTTTACCAGTTATAGTTACGCTGTTCTTTTTCCTATCTATTTTGGAAGATAGTGGATATATGGCAAGGGTTGCTTTTGTTATGGATAAGTTGCTAAGAAAAATCGGACTTTCTGGAAGAAGTATCGTGCCAATGCTCATAGGATTCGGCTGTACTGTTCCAGCGGTAATGGCTAGTAGAACCCTTCCGTCAGAGAGGGATCGTAAGATGACAATTCTTCTTACACCATTTATGAGTTGTTCAGCGAAGGTGCCAATTTATGCTTTTTTTGCAGCTGCATTTTTTCCGAAATATTCGGCATTGGTAATGATTTTATTGTATTTTACAGGTATAGCAGTAGGAATAATATTTGCACTACTCCTTAGAGGTACGATTTTTAAAGGTGAGCCAGTTCCATTTGTAATGGAACTTCCAAATTATCGTATGCCTAGTGTGAAGAATGTATGGCAGCTTCTCTTAGAAAAGGCTATGGATTTCATCACTAAAGCGTTTACAGTTATTTTTGTAGCGACTATTATTATTTGGTTTATGCAGAGTTTTGATTTGAAATTTAATATAGTTGATGATTCTAAAGATTCGATTCTTGCTATTTTTGCAGGGTATATTGCTCCAATTTTTGCTCCACTTGGATTTGGGAATTGGAAAATATCTACAGCACTTATTACAGGATTTATGGCAAAGGAAAGTGTGGTATCCACAATAGAAGTTTTAACAGGTGGTTCGGCAATGGCACTTACCCAAATGCTTACGCCGTTAGCGACGGCATCGTTATTAGTATTTACACTGCTATATACTCCATGTGTGGCTGCAGTAAGTGCAGTTCGTCGGGAACTCGGAGATAAGTGGGCAGTTGCAGTAGTGATTGGTCAGTGCGCAATAGCATGGCTTGTGGCATTTGTCTTGTATAGCTTAGGAATGATGTTAGGATTTAATTAAAGAAGAGGAAATGAAAATGAATTTGCCAAGTATAATACTTCTTATTGTAGTAATAATTGCGTTTGTATTAGCCATAATACATATCATTAAACATAAGTCATATTCTAGTTGTGATGGATGTAGTGGGAACTGTAAAAAGTGTAAAATGAGAAAATAAATGTTAAATTTTTAAAGTATTACAAGGGTGATAAGGATGAGTAGCTACTATATGTTCAATAAACCTAGTGGATGTGTTACAGCTAGGAGTGATGCCAGATATAAAACAGTTATGGATTATTTCGCAGATGAATATAGAGACAATCCTATGCTACATCTAGTAGGAAGATTAGACCTAGATACGGAAGGACTGATATTTATAACCGATGATGGATTGTGGAATCAATCACTGATGAACCCAGAAAGTCATGTATCTAAAACTTATGAATTAATAGCATTGCGCGGATAATAATTCTATAGATATTTAGAAAAAAATGTATTATAATCATCTATGTGTGTCAGCATCAATTCAAAATAGGAGATAAAACATGAGTAAAAAGATTAGAACACGTTATGCACCAAGCCCAACAGGTAGAATGCATGTAGGAAATTTAAGAACAGCATTATATGAATTTTTAATCGCAAAACACGTTGGTGGCGATTTTATATTAAGAATAGAAGATACCGATCAAGAGCGCTTTGTAGAAGGTGCTACGCAGATAATATACAGAACGCTGGCAGGTACAGGTCTTGTCCATGATGAAGGACCAGACAAAGATAAGGGCTTTGGACCTTACATTCAAAGCGAGAGAATGGCAACTGGTATTTATTTAGAGCATGCTAAGATGCTTGTAGAAAAAGGTGAAGCTTATTACTGTTTTTGTGATCAGGCACGTCTTGAATCATTAAAAAAATCTATTACAGATAGTGAAGGTAATATTAAAGAAATTACAGTGTATGATAAGCATTGCGCACATTTATCAAAGGAAGAAGTAGAAGAAAAACTTAATAGTGGTATACCATATGTTATTAGGCAGAATAATCCTACAGAAGGTAAGACCACATTTATAGATGAATTGTACGGAGAAATTTCGGTTGAAAATGCTGAACTTGACGATATGATCCTTATTAAGTCTGACGGATATCCAACATATAATTTTGCAAATGTAGTGGATGATCATTGTATGGAGATTACACATGTAGTTAGAGGTAACGAATACATTTCTTCATCACCAAAATATCAAAGATTGTACGAAGCATTTGGCTGGGAATCGCCAAAATACATTCATTTACCACTTATAACAGATGAAAACCACAAGAAATTAAGTAAGAGAAGTGGACATTCATCTTATGAAGATTTAATTGAACAAGGTTTCTTATCAGAGGCTATCGTAAACTATATAGCATTACTTGGTTGGAGCCCAGAGGATAATCAGGAGATATTTACGCTTGATGAATTAATTAAAAAGTTTGATTATCACCATGTAAATAAGTCCCCATCTGTATTTGATATTGTTAAATTAAAATGGATGAATGGCGAATATATTAAAGCTATGGATTTTGATAAATACTATGAGATGGCGTTACCATACATTAAAGAAGTAATTACAAAAGACTACGATTTAGAAAAAATAGCAAATATGGTTAAAACAAGAATAGAAGTATTTCCTGATATAAAGGAACATATAGATTTCTTTGAGGCAGTTCCTGAGTATGATATTGAGATGTATTCACATAAAAAGATGAAGACTTCCCCAGAGTCATCATTAGAGGTTTTAAAGGAGTTACTTCCAGTTTTTGAACAGTTAGAAGATTATTCAAATGATGCAATTTATGCAGAACTTGTAAAGTATGTTGAGAATAAAGGTTGCAAGAACGGATATGCAATGTGGCCACTACGTACAGCTGTTTCAGGTAAGCAAATGACACCAGGTGGGGCTACAGAGATTATGGAAGTGCTTGGTAAAGAAGAGTCACTTAACAGAATAAAATCAGCAATAGATAAATTATCTAAATAGGAAATATATGGCATTTAATGAATCACAGAATATAGCAGTGGACCACAGCAATGGTCCACTGTTAGTTTTAGCAGGCCCAGGAAGTGGAAAAACCACAGTTATTACCCATAGAGCAAAAAAATTGATAGTAGACTGTGGGGTAAATCCATCTAATATTTTAGTTATTACATTTACAAGGGCAGCAGCACTTGAAATGCAAGAAAGGTTTCAAAAGTTAATTGGTAAAAGAACATTACCTGTTACTTTTGGGACTTTTCATGCTGTCTATTTTAAGATATTAAAATATGCCTACAATTATAGTGCTGCCAATATATTGAAGGAAGAACAAAAAATAGATATTTTGAAGGAAATAATAATACAGTTAAAATTGGAATTGGATGACGAGGGTGATTTTATTTCGGCTTTGATAAGTGAAATAAGTTTAGTAAAGGGAGACATGATGGATATTACCCATTATTATTCCAAAAACTGTTCGGAGGCAATATTTAAAAAGATATATTCGATGTATAACGATAGGCTGATACGTTCAAATCTCATAGATTTCGATGATATGTTGGTTATGTGTTATGAGTTACTTACGAAACGAGAAGATATTTTACAGTTATGGCAAAATAAATACCAATACATTCTTATAGATGAGTTTCAAGATATATCCAGAGTGCAATATGAAATCATAAAACTTTTGGCAAAACCTCAGGATAATCTCTTTATTGTAGGAGATGATGATCAGTCTATATATAGATTTAGAGGGGCAAAGCCTGAGATAATGCTTAATTTTAAAAAAGATTATCCACAGGCTAAACAGATTTTGTTAGACACAAATTATCGTTCCACAAAAGAGATATTACATACAGCAAATAGACTTATTGAAAAAAATAACGTTAGATTTTCAAAGAAAATAAAGAGCGATAATGATATTGGCAAACCAGTGGATATAAAAGAATTTAAGAATCAGCAGGATGAAAGTACATATGTTCTTAGGTTAATTGATTCATATTTAAAAAATGGACTAGAATATAATGATATAGCTGTGCTGTATAGGACTAATACGAATCCTAGACTTTTAGTTGAAAAACTGATGGAATATAATATACCATTTAAAATAAAGGATACTATCCCTAATATATATGATCATTGGATGACAAAAAATATTATTGCTTATATTAAGATTGCATTAGGGGATAGCACAAGAAAGTCTTTTTTGCAAATTATCAATCGACCTAAGAGATATATTGCCAGAGACGCCTTTCAAAACCCGATTGTAGATTTAGATGATATCAGAGAATATTATGAAGATAAATCCTATGTAACCGAGAGAGTGGACAGGTTGGAATATGATTTGAATATGTTAGAAAAAATGAATCCTTACGCAGCTATTAATTATATTCGAAAGGGCATCGGATATGATGATTATGTAAAAGAGTATGCAAGTTTTAGGAGAATTAAGGAAGAGGACCTCTTTGAATTACTAGATGAATTGCAGGAGACGGCTAGAAACTATCCTACATATTCATTGTGGTTTGAACATATCGAAAAATATGGTGAAGAACTAAAAAAGCAGGTAAAGGATAGATTTGCAAAGAAAGACGGAATTGAATTAGCTACTATGCATAGCTCAAAGGGCTTAGAATATAAGACAGTTATTATTATTGACGCCCTAGAGGGTGTGACACCACATAAAAGGGCAGTTTTACCAGAAGATATTGAAGAAGAAAGAAGATTGTTTTATGTAGCTATGACGAGAGCAATTTTACAATTACATATTTTTTATCCTATTGAAAGATATGGTAAGGATACAAAACCTTCTAGATTTGTTGAGGAGATAAGAAGTAATGATGACAAGAAAAAAAGATAAGTAGAAGAATTAAAGAGTTTGTTTCAAAAGAAATTGTACTTGTGATTTCACTTGTTTTCTGTTAGGATGAATGGGAAAATGTACCGGATATCCGGATTACTAGAAAAGAGGTAAAATATGGGAACAGACAATATGGAAAATGAAGATGAAGATATGTTCGTAACACTTGAACTTGATGATGGAACAGAAGTAGAATGTGTAGTAGTAACTATTTTTGAAGCAGCAGGCAAAGATTATATTGCATTACTTCCTAATGAAGGACCAGAAGCTGATGAAGGAGAAGTTTTCCTTTATAGCTATGAGGAAGATGAAGAGGGTAACCCAATCTTAAACAATATCGAGAGCGATGATGAATATGAAGCAGTTTCAGATGCTTTTGATGAATGGTTAGATACTCAGGAATTTGATGAGATAGTTGGCGAAGACGAAGAGTAATATTTTTCGCAAGGAGTCTACAATTATGAAGAAAACATATGAAATGGGTATATCCTTAACCATAGCTATGATAACCTTGTGCCTTGTAGTTATAACAGCACCAGTATATGCGGGAAATATTTCGAATGATCATGAAACAAGTACTACAGTAGAAGAAACACAGACGGTTGCCGAAGAAGAGGAAGAAGAAGAACTCTCTGATTTGAAGGTGATTGTAACGATGTTTTTAGGTATGCTTTTTTTTGCAACTACTATAGTTGGATTTGCTGCTGTTAACAATAAAAAAAATAAACTAGACGATGATCCTAGGGATAAAAATGTTTTCTAGTTGATCCTATCTAGTATTTGTATTAATCAGTTAAATAAAAACACACAATGTAAACTTTTAAAGTATACATTGTGTGTTTGTTTATTCTGCAAAAAATCTATTTAACAAAGTTCTTTACTTTTTCAAAGATTCCGTCTGATGTAAGACCATACTTTTCAAGAAGTTTAACGGCTGGACCAGATTCACCATAAACGTCGTTTATGCCGATCTTTAAAACTTTGCAAGGTGCGTTTTCGCATATACAATCGCACACAGCACTGCCAAGTCCTCCGATAACAGAATGTTCTTCTACAGTTACGATTTTGCCAGTAGCTTTAGCAGCAGCGATAACTAAGTCCTCATCTAAAGGTTTGATTGTGTGAATATTTATTACACCAGCATCAATTCCACATTCCGAAAGTTTGTTAGCGGCATCAAGACTCTCCGCTACACAAAGGCCAGTTGCAATGATAGTAACATCTTTGCCCACTTTAAATGTAATGCCCTTGCCAATCTTAAATTCATATGTGTTAGCGTCATTGAGAATAGGAGTAGCAAGACGACCGAATCTTAAATAAACAGGTCCTTCATATTCATACGCAGCTTTAATAGCAGCTTTTGCTTCTACATCATCACAAGGATTGATAACAACCATTCCAGGTATAGTTCTCATAAGAGCAATGTCTTCATTACACTGGTGAGTAGCACCATCTTCTCCAACAGATATACCTGCATGAGTAGCACCAATTTTAACATTGAGGTGAGGATAACCAATAGAGTTACGAATTTGCTCGAAAGCACGTCCAGCAGCAAACATAGCAAAAGAACTAGCAAAAGGAACTTTACCTGTAGTAGCAAGACCAGCAGCAATTCCCATCATGTTACATTCTGCAATACCACAATCGATATGACGCTTTGGATAAGCACTTTTAAATATAGATGTCTTGGTTGCAGCAGCAAGGTCAGCATCTAAAACTACAAGATTATCATGAGCAGCACCAAGTTCCACTAAGGCATTACCATAGCTTTCTCTAGTAGCAATCTTTATTACTTCTGACATAATGTAGCACCTACTTTCTCTAAATCTTTCATAGCAATTTCAAGTTGTTCATCATTTGGAGCTGTACCATGCCATGATACATTATTTTCCATAAATGATACGCCCTTACCTTTAACACTATTAAATATGATAGCAGTAGGCATATCTTTTGTTGCACGAGCTTCATTAAAAGCACTTCTAATAGCATCAAAATCATGTGCATCTACATTGTCGATAACGTGGAAATTAAAGGCTTTGAACTTTTCTCCGATAGGATAAGGTGAACAAACATCCTTAATATCGCCATCAATCTGTAAACCATTATTATCTACCATAACAACTAAATTATCTAAATGTTTGTGACCTGCAAACATTGCAGCTTCCCAAACTTGTCCTTCTTCAATTTCGCCATCACCTAAAAGGGTATATGTTCTATAATAATCACCACTAAGTTTTGCTGAAAGAGCCATACCAACTGCAGCAGAAATACCTTGTCCTAATGAACCAGAAGACATATCTACACCTGGAATATGTTTCATATCAGGGTGACCTTGAAGGTAGGAACCTATTTGTCTAAGTGTTAGTAAATCTTCTACTGGGAAATATCCCTTGTGGGCAAGTGTGGCATAAAGACCAGGAGCAGTGTGTCCTTTTGAAAGAACAAATCTATCTCTATCAACCATCTTAGGATTGGTTGGATCCACATTCATTTCCTCGAAGTAAAGAAAAGTAAAAATATCTGCAGCAGATAGTGAACCACCTGGATGTCCAGCTTTTGCACTATGAACTGAAGTGATAATACCTTTACGAACCTCGTTAGCTGTTATCTGAAGTTCAACATTATTCATTTTGATTCCTCCGTAAATGCTATTTTTTGAAGCGTAAAAACGTCCTTTGTTATTATAATGGCATAAAGCCTAATTTACAACCACAAAATTTAATGAAAATACAGAATTCGTCATTTGAAATAATGTGAAAAATTAATGATAAAGTGTCGCTAAATGGTACTTAACTTGAGTTTCCGTAAAATGTAATTCTAGAATGAATATATCTTCTTCAAGTGTCAATCC
This sequence comes from Clostridiales bacterium, assembly GCA_012520815.1. GTDB lineage: Bacteria > Bacillota > Clostridia > Lachnospirales > Lachnospiraceae > SVEL01. The sequence goes on along the minus strand of JAAYNM010000014.1, from coordinate 66 downwards.
AGCTGATTTTTGAAGAAATCATACGATAGCGTAGCCTAATAGTGGTACTTGAATAAGCCCCGTCTG
>JAAYNM010000013.1 GCA_012520815.1 Clostridiales bacterium | reverse complement strand
TTCCAACGGGGCTTATTAAAGTGCCACTACTCCAGTCACTGTCACTCTGAATAATTCAAAAATTCGATAGATTGGTACTTTGGAAGGATATATTCATTTTTTAATTACATTTTGCGGAAACTCAAGATTTAGAATTAATGATTTTTCTTTATTACACTTTTACCTATTTTAAAGTTGTAACAAAATATCTTTTGATTTATACTTATCTGTAAATATATTAAATATAATTATACTAATAGTGTGAAGGAGCAAAAAATTGAATAAATATCCCCCAAAGACTTTCTTTCGCAAAATATACGGTTTACTAAAAGGATTTTTAAACAGATTAAACGAGGATCACATTAGTGCCTTTTCGGCGCAAGGATCTTATTTCTTTATCCTTGCTTTTTTTCCTTTTCTAATGTTAATGCTAACCTTAATTCAATATACACCCATAACCGAAGATGTTCTTATAGACATTGTAGTATCCTTCCTTCCAGAAGGTTTTCACTCCACTGCCTCAGGAATCATTAATGAACTATATTCAAAAAGCGGAACTGCACTTATCTCTATCACTGCTATCGCTTTACTTTGGTCAGCATCAAAGGGTATTTTAGCACTCATCCGCGGATTTAACTGCATTTACCAGATTGATGAAAAGCGTAATTACTTTATATTGCGTTTTATATCTGTACTATATACCATAGCATTTATTGTTGGTATTGTAATCACACTGGCTATACTAGTATTTGGAAACTCATTACTCAAGCTGATAGACTTACATTTTCCAATAATATACAATATTGTAGAATGGATTATTTCCTTACGAGGACTTTACATCCCGATTTTCTTATCTCTAATTTTTGTTATATTATATAAACTTGTACCTAACAAAAACTTTAGATTTGTGGATCACCTACCAGGGGCAATTTTTTCAGCATTAGGATGGGAAGTTTTTTCATTTGCCTATTCTATATACATTGATTATTACGCCAACTACTCATACATTTATGGTTCACTTACCAGTATTATTTTATTGCTACTGTGGCTCTACTTTTGTATGTATATACTCTTCCTTGGTGCTGAAATCAACGTCTACTTTAGGCGTCACTTCCAGATGGCACATAATTTTGTAAAACAACATCGTGATGAAAGTAAGAATGAAGATTTAGTATAATTTTGTTATCTTAACGTTATTGTAGAAGTAAAGAAGTATGTCTTCAAAGTTGCTACCATTTTTACCCATATAATTTGCTCCATTCTGGCTAAGTCCTACTCCGTGACCATATCCACCACCTATAATATTATAGCCGCAGAGGAGATTATTATGGATTATTGGATCAAATATAGCATATGCACTCGGTAACATTGGAAAATCCGTTACATCGCTTCCATTTACTCTATGAATAGGAACTCCCTGGAGGTTAAACAACCTTCTAATATTTAGTTCCTTTGTAATTTTAACTGTATTTTCACTTCCATATATTTCAATAGCATCTAGGACACCTCCGTTACCTCTGCTAAGACATACTATCTTTTTAACATCGCCAACACTTGAAACATACTGCCTTACATATTCACCCTTATCATTTAGAACAAATACATTTTCACCACTTGACGTAGATATATCGTGTAATGATGAATTCACTAATGCAGTTATATCTTCAAGCGATAATGAAACATTCCATCTAAACCATGGATACTCACTATCATAGGTATCATATGAAACTCTAATAAAGGCGTCAAAAGTTCCTTCATCCTTTAAATTCATATTAGAGTCACCAGCTATTAACAGCTTTGATTGTGTATATGGTAGAGTCTGACCCCATATATGGGAATCTGTAGTACTTCCGCAAGAGGTGGAAAAGAAAAATGCATTTATCACTTCTTCTTCATAGGTCAATACTCTTCCGTAAGTTTCCTCTACAGCCTGTGTTGAACTTTCCTGTTCAGCCAAATTGTTGTATACCTGATAATTGGTACTATCGTCCACATGGGCACCATATGCACTATAGGTATTATTTACGATTTGCTTATAAGCATATGATCTTGCACAAACAGCCTGTGCCTTTAGAGCTTCAATGTTGTATGTATATGGCATCTCGCTTGGTACTACTGCATATAGGTATTTCTCAACCGGAAGTTCATTAACTATAACAATTCTGCCATCATAGATTTTAAGCTCTATATTGCCTCTATAAGAAGGTGTACCATATCCTCTTGATAAAGAATTAATAGTTATCTTTCCACCATTAATACTTGAAATAGATATACGTCCATTCTTAAACATCTCATTTGATATAGTAAATGAGTATTGACTTCCTGCATCAACACTAAGTGTATTATCTCCTGACGTAATGTTTAATCCTGTATCACTACTCAATATAACTTCATCATGATATATACTAGCGTATCCTGTATTCATTATGAGTACTCGAATATTTTCAGCATTGATATCTCTATCTATTACTACAGCGCTTATCTTTCCATCTTCTAAGAAAAACTGTTGTACATCATAGCCTACTAAAACATCCTTTGCTGAGCACATCTCTAGTGTTCCAAAGGTTTTATAGTAATGTACATTATCTCCTAGTTTATATGTACCCTTGTTCTCTATTTCTATTTCCTCTTCACTAGAGGATAGAACTTTTCCTGTAACTGCTCCTGTCTTTATATTACAATCTACTAACTTTTTCTTATCCAAAACCAAATCGCCTACTACATTACTATAACTTGTAGCCCTATCAGTATACGAAAATTCTCTAATCGCTCCTTCAACATATGCCTTGATATTGCCATTATCCATTGTAATAATCCAAGCATTATGGTATGTTACTTCTTCACTTACTATTCCTTTAACACATAGAATTTCTCCATCCCTAATGAATACTTCAATTTCTTTATCTATATAATAATCTAATGATACACCATAGAAAGTGAGAATTCCAATATCAGTAGTTGCATGCCAAGACTTCATAGTTGAAACATTTGATGGAGTACCTGACACTACGATATTTTTTACTTGAATATTCTTAGCCGTATCACAGACGTTTGTAAAACACTCAAACACCTCACCCCACTCAGCAATTGTAAGTCTAGCAGCCGCTTTATTGTTTTTTACAAATGATAGTAATTCCTTATCAACTACACCTATATTTGTAAATAGCTTATCCATATCACCATATGTAAAACTATCCATTACATCTGATTCATTAGGCATAATATCTCTTTCGCTTATATATCCATCATCATACAGAACATTCATATAAGGTACATACCACGCATCCGAATTGTTGGAAAAATGGGTATTATCCTTCTCTTGACATTCTGTTACACTGTGAAATACCAATGCTACATCCTTTGCAACCTGTGCTCTCGTAATATAGTTATCTTCGGGATTTTTGTCTTTTCCACCAAAGATTCCATATACAATTAATCCCAGTGCAACCACTATACATATTGATAATAAAATGATATTTTTCTTGTCCTTCATATATGTATCCTATTCCTATTATTAGAGTATTATGACTATTATATATATTTATAAAAAGAAAGCAGCATCTTCATGCTGCTTAAGTCCATATGTATGTCCCAGAATGCCGTCTCCTGCATTTTGAGTCCTAGCGAAGCTAGGTGGGCAACCGCATCCACAGCGCTGTCGTCCACTTATCATTGATAGAGGCTTGACATTACTATGGAAATATAAGAATCCCGTTTAAACAAATGTAGGTTCAAAATACACAGGTGCATCGAACATTCCAGGAACATATCTTATGTTGTTATTATACTTTATGATACGCATAAATTCAAGCTTTTATTACTATTTTATTTAGAAATTTTGTAAAGTCTTTAACTTTTTATTATTATTTCTAACCATAGAAATTGTACTTTTGATACATAAACATTGTAATCTTTTATACACAAAAATCCCTCAGACAAATCCTGCCCGAGGGATTAAATTCATTAATATCTTCTATTAATTAGTTGTTGATTAACTTATCGCTTTCGTTATTCCAGCTATAAAGCTTTCTGATATCTTCTCCAACGATTTCTGATGAATGCTCAGCATGTAATTTTCTCATAGCCTTGAAATGAGCCTGTCCACCTGCTTCTGACATATCTAATAAGAAATCTTTTGCAAATGTACCATCTTGGATATCTGTTAAGATCTTCTTCATTGCCTTCTTTGTTTCTTCTGTAATAATCTTTGGTCCTGTAATATAATCGCCATACTCAGCTGTATTTGAAATAGAATATCTCATACCTGCAAAACCTGACTGGTAAATAAGGTCAACGATAAGTTTCATTTCATGAATACATTCAAAGTAAGCATTTCTTGGATCATATCCAGCTTCTACTAATGTTTCAAAACCTGCCTGCATAAGTGCACAAACACCACCACAAAGTACTGCCTGCTCACCAAAGAGGTCTGTTTCTGTTTCTGTTCTAAATGTTGTCTCAAGAACACCAGCTCTTGCTCCACCGATTGCTAAAGCATATGCTAAAGCTAAATCCTGAGCCTTGCCAGTTGCATCCTGATGTACAGCTATTAAACAAGGAACACCCTTGCCTTCCTGATACTCGCTTCTTACTGTATGTCCAGGTCCCTTAGGAGCGATCATTGTTACGTCAACGTCCTTAGGAGCTACGATCTGTCCAAAATGAATATTAAAGCCATGAGCGAACATAAGCATATTTCCTGCCTCAAGGTTTGGTTCAATTGATTCTTTGTATAACTTAGCCTGATGCTCATCATTGATAAGAATCATAATAATATCTGCCATCTTAGTAGCTTCTGCAGCTGTATATACCTTAAATCCTTGTGCTTCTGCTTTTGCCCAAGACTTGCTACCTTCGTATAAACCGATAATAACATTACAACCTGACTCCTTAGCATTTAATGCATGGGCATGTCCCTGGCTGCCATATCCGATAACTGCGATAGTCTTTCCCTCTAATAATGATAAGTTACAATCTTCTTGGTAAAATATCTTTGCCATTTTTAAAATTCCTCCATCTTTAAATGAATTTATATAATGCCCCACTATGTACATATACATCTAAAAATACAGTTAGAAGCATATGTACATAGTAAGCAGCAAAATAACTTAGTATGTAGTATAATTCTTGCAACAATAACAAAAGGCAACACATTATACTTTTATTTGTTTCCTCTTGTTAAACCTGTAATACCTGTTCTAACAACTTCTAAAATCTCAAAGTCTTGTAACAATCCAATAAATGCATCCAATTTATCTTGATTTCCTGTAAGCTCAACCATAAGAGACTCTGGAGCCACATCAACTATATTTGCTCTAAATACATCTGCTACAGCTATTATCTGTGGTCTTTGTGAAGCATTAGCTTTCACCTTCATCAATATAAGTTCTCTGCAAACCGATGTGCCATCCTTAAGTTTTATAATCTCTTTGACATCAACAAGCTTTGCGATTTGCTTTTCAATCTGTTCTAATGTCTCATCTTCTCCACGAACAACAATAGTCATTCTTGAAAAATCAGGTTTTTCTGTTTGGCCTACTGTCAGGCTATCAATATTATATCCACGTCTACTAAAAAGTCCTGCAACTCTATTAAGTACACCAGATGTATTTTCAACTAAAACTGAAAGAACTACCTTTCTCATATTAAGCACCTCAATATTTTTCTATTACGCCTACTGTAATACTTCATTACAATAAAAACACTTTATATATCTTAACATAAATATGCATTTTGTCAATGATACACAATCAATAATTTCTTCGTAGAAAACAAGTATTTATTATTGACATTCCTTATAAGTTTTAACTATAAGACGGAGGTAATCCTCCATTGACATATTTTTATCACCATCTGATATAATAACACCATTCAAATTGAAATCTAATCTAGAACTGTCTACATTATTAAACTCAGCTGATGGTTTAACCTTATCTTCATATTTTTCGAGATAATTATTATAGTATGTAATAAATTTATCATATGAAACCCATTCACTTTGGACGATATCGCTTAAATATTCATCGTATTTATCAAAGGCCAATCCGCTCTTAAAAATCAAACGTCTAATAAGTGGATTGCTCTGGTCTGACTGATTTCCAACTGCCATTTCACTGTACGGACTTACATTAGTCATTGCTTTACCTGATGGATTGTATCCACAAGATAAACCCAAACATCTATCCACATCATATGGGATAAAAATTGCCTTTTCACTGCTCTTTAAAAAGTATACATAGTGATTGTTATAATTATTTCTCATATCATCCGGATTGCCCACAAAGTAACATGTAGCAGAATACATTGCAAAATAATCCAAATCCACGGCCTGAGCCAGTTCTTCATCTGTTCCTCTAGCTAAAACAGATATCAGCTTTTTTATAGATGAAAAATCCGATGTTTTTTTGTTTGTTTTAAGACTATAGTTATACATATCACCAGCATCTTTATCTGTAACGCCGTAGGTTACTTGGCTAGTATAATTTGCTGGTTCATGTGTCCAACCCGCCTTATATAAATCACCTCCCCAATCTTCTTCTGGGAGATTTCTCATTATAAAAATATCATCTATTGGTTCAAACACATGCCAAACACCCATATTAATTCCGTTCATATCATAGGTAGATAAATTCATATTTGCCGATAAAATTCCGAACGCCTGATAAAGTTCATGTGCATATAGCTCTCGAACATAGGTATTGTCATAATTACGATTCCATTTAATTTCCAAATCTTCTAATGATGCAAATGTACGATTTTTTCTAGCTTTTCTTTCCGATTTTTCCCATTCTATTGCCTCATCACCATAATACTTTGGGTCATCAAATGTCTGATTAAAGCTTAGTCTATAGTGAATAAAATCTGTTATCTCGTTATTTTGTATGTCGTAGAAATCAGTCCTTGATAAATTGCCTTTCATTCTAATGCCTACGTCTTCATATTCGTAACTCTTATCATTTATAGTAATAGTTACTTTATCTGCTCTTCTATATATAGGGGATTTTGAACCCATGCTATCATAGAATTCATAATCATTTTGTATTCTAGCTAGTTCCTCATCGCAAATGTCTATCTTAATGCTTATATTACTATCGGTTGAGAAAAAGGAATTGTAGATTTCAATTTCTTCAGCCGTGGGTGTAAATTCATATTTTTCTTCCTTTACGGCCGTTGTAGGTTCTTCTATAGCTTGTGTAACCTTGGTAGCACTAGTTTCTCCTATAGTTTCTGCTGTAATTCCACAACCACACAAACTAAATACAATTGCCATTCCAAGTGCAATTAACTTAATATTTTTCTTCATAGCAACCTCGTTTCTATGCTTTTACTTTTTCCTTAATATCATCCCAGATTTCACACTTACGTTTTGTGGTTCGTTTTATATAATAAAGTGTATCATCGGCTTTCTTTATTGCATCCGTTATACCTTCTCGGAGATTACGTCCTTCCACATTTGAAATACCAATAGAACAAGAAATTTTACTTTCATCAGGTATATTCAATTTCTTCTTTAATATCTCACATATGGTATCGATAAAAAAATTTTTCTTTTTTATCTCCGCATAAACTCTTTCAACTTTTTCTTTTGCTTCTCTTATGTTATATGTTTCAAATAGAATCAAGAACTCATCGCCACCATACCTGACTGCAATATCTTTGTCCTCGCATATATTTTTGAATAATGTGGCTATCTCACAAAGTACAACATCACCTACATCGTGTCCAAAATTATCATTATAATATTTAAAATCATCAAGATCAATATATGCTAGACAGAAGCCTTTTCTATTCTCGTTGGTATACTCTTCTATCTTGTCATAAAATCCCTGACGATTATACAAACCTGTAAGTTTATCAAAATTGGCGATACTTACCAATTTCTCATTAAGACCAGATAATTGCTTATTCATTTGCTCAATATTTTCTTTTTGTTCAATTTCGATTTTGTCCTTAGCCCGCTCAATAGCATCCACTAATGTAGAAAAAACCAAAGTAAAATATTGTAGATTATCCTCTGACACTAAAAACTTATTTTCCTGTCTATTCCATGCATTTCTCATTATAGAATATGTAATAATAATTTTATCCAAAACATCATTCTTAAAATAAGGAATAGCTAAGAAGTTAAATATCCTCTTCTCGTCAAAAACTGATAAAAGTTCGCTAAAGCTTGCATAATTTTTCTCAAGTTTCGAGGTAACCACCTCTAACGGATGCATAGTAAAATATTCTGTAATAGCATCTAGTTTGTTTTTATCCATATATACACCAGAGTCATTATAAATTGCCTCTGCATCATTACATGTATAACTAATCATAACAAAACTATCTACGCCAAAATTATTTTTGAAGGACTTAACAGCGCTCTCAACTAATAAATAGGTATTTGTTCCGGAGTTGTTAATCAATCTCTTCCATGTACATAGAAAATCAAGATTTTCATTCATAGTCTTAATATCATTTAGGGTACCATCAAATCTAGCTACCTCAAGAATCATTGGCAAGGATGGATCTTGAAGTTTTGAAGTGGCAACCTTTGTATCCTCAAATGTTACTATTTCCATCGGTAATCTCTGCTTTTCAACATATGAAATCAGAGAAAGTATATCCTCCTTCATATATGAAAATGTGTTACCTCTGCATAATATCTCATATGCACGAGCAAGCAAAATCCAGCTTTCTCATATTTTTTATCAAAGGCACGCAGAACACCGTAAACATAATGATATAAGAACACATCATCGTACCAATATCTCATAAATGGCTCATCTATATCACAATTTATAACTGAAGTTAAACATTGTTCTACTTTTTTATTGTAATTGTTTGCTGTATAGTAGTTTCCTTCTCTAATTGCACACAATGCCTTAATTCCATACAATTTTGAAATATGACAAATTCTCATCTTATCTGTCTTTAGGAAGTGCAAAACCTTTAGACAGGTTGTAATGTACTCATCAGCTACCTTGTATTTATTTGCTTTAATGCAATTGAGAGACATATTATATAAGGTTTCACATACATGTTCGTGCTGACCAAGCTTCCAGAAAATAGAAATAGCTTTGTTAAAATAATCATTAGCCTCTAGGTACTCATCACGCATAATACAGTTGAATCCTAGACCATTGTATACATTTGCTTCCTCAAACTTATTTCCCGTTTTCTTTATAACAGGCATAGAATATGTAAGATAAATATAATCTGACACATCTGAGTAACCACAAGATGAAGCCAGCATAATGGCCTTTCTGCACGCATTTAAAATAAAACTATTGTTATTAATTGTTCTCGCATATTCGACACCTTTACACCAATGCCAAATATTTTCCTCGAGATTTTCTACGCTCTTAAATTTGTATGAATCATTGTCATGTGAATAAACATACATATGTGCAGCATGATTAATAAATCCATACTCCAGTGCATCCTCAATAAGTCTAGGGTCTAAATCTTCATCATCCACCCCAAACCATACAGGATTCTTCCAACCCGAATATTTACACATATGCTTAAATAATCTTGCCAAAAAAATTTTTTTCTTATCGTGAAGTTTTTTACCAATCTCAATGCATGAATTGGCAGTAAATACCGCGTCATTTTCTTGATCATTATACATTTGTATATATGTTAAAAGTATAAGAAACGTATATTCTATATTACTCTTTTCTTTATTTGCTCTCTTATCCTCTGCTAACTGTTTAAGAACATTGCAATACAACAGGGCATTTGGAATCTTCCCCGCAAAAATTGAAATAATGGTGGATAGGGTATATATATTATATAAGGTTTCAACCGTTAGGTTTTCCCTCTCTATATGTTTATGAAGTTTTGTTAAATAGTAATATGCCTGCTCATGAGCCAACATAGTTTTCATATTGCTTAAATCAATATAGGCACTTAGTATTCTTTGCGCATCAATTTCCACCTTTTTCTTTTCTATACTAGCTGGAATAATACCGCTCCAGTCAATATTTTTATCATTTGATGACACAAAATCCAGAAATTTATTCCATTCCTCGATCATATAATTATCTATATGATATGTATTGTCATAGCCAATAATAATAGCTATACCTTTTATATCATCGTCTAATATTTTATTTATAACTTGTATAGTTGATTTACCAGCTAAATGTAGCTTGTTAATTATAAAAAATATAGGCTTTATGCTACTAAAATATTTGACTAATTCTGTAATCTCTCTTAGGAATTTTATTCTCTCAAATTCTACTTCACTGTAAATAATATATTCCGTTCTTGATGCAATTCCCTTACTAATATATGTATTTAAAATAGTCTTATGGGCTGGTAGCACATCGCACTTATTAAACACCAAATCCACCTCGTTACTTTGCATACCCTGTAATTGGTCTTTAATGTATCCTAAAAAGGGTTCATATGCGCCCGGAAAAACATCCTCGTCAAATTGATGGTAAACAATGGTTGTTTCAACTGAATTTGCCAATGTTTTTTTGATATCACTTTCCTTGATATCATAAGAATTGTACTGGTTTACGGCCACTACATTCTGACTTTTCATTTTGATACCATTTAACATCTTCTTATATACATTAATAATATTTTCATCAAGATTTATCATAATAAATTCACCTGTGTTTGCAAATCACCTTTAATACATTTTGCAAAATCTTCCTCATTAAGCGGTTTAGAAAAAAAATATCCTTGGGTATAATCAATACCTAGTCTTTTTATTTCTTCAAATTGTTCTTTTGTCTCTACGCCTTCTGCTAAAGACTTAAGATTTAAGTTCTTCATCATATCAACTGCATATTCCATAACCACACGGCCTTTTTCGCTTGTAAAATACGACCAAACCATTAATTTGTCATATTTTACAATCTCAATTGGTAACTCCAAGATGTAATTTATATTGGAATAGCCTGAACCGTAATCATCCAGCGAAAATGTTGAGCCATTGTTAATCAAACGTCTCATATTTACTAATAATGTACTTTCTGAATTACTAGCGGCAGTTTCTGTAATCTCAAAATTTATAAATGAATGTGCAATTTCATATCTATCCATTACTTCAATCAACTGTTCGGCAAGATTTTGTTGCATACATTGTATTACTGATAAATTCACTTCTATGTATTCTAGCTGGGTTTCTTGTAATTTATTTTCTTTAATGAATCTACAAACATTCTCAAACATAACCATTCCTAACTTGAGAATTAATCCCTTTTTCTCTGCTATATTAATAAACAAATCTGGTGGGATAAAATTCCCATCCTCACCTCTTATTCTCATCAGTGCTTCAGCACTTGTATAGTAACCTTTTTTATTGTTATATATTGGCTGATAATTAACCATAACTGTATTCAAATCTAAAGCTATATTCAATGCTTTTTCAATATTTTCTTCCTTGCGCTTTTCTTTAATAATATCCTCTGTAATAATGAATTTTTCCTCTGAATTACTACCCGACATTAAATTCACAAAATATCTAAGTAATTCAAATCTCTCTTCTATTGGTACTTCCACCAATGTAGCTGGAAATATACAAATCTTTACAGGTAATAATGTTTCAATCTCCGAAATAGTCCATGCATACTCAAACCTTCTTCTTATTCTTTCTTCAACCACCTTGAATTCATCCATCTCTCCAAATAGAGCTATACTATATTCAGCACCACCTGTTCTATAAACCGAAACACCCGGAATGTCCTCTAAAAACTCTGCCACACTACAAAGTAACATCGTACCGTTCTTCGTGCCAAACGTATCGTTTATAAATTTAATCCCGCCTATTTCTATTGTAATAATGTTAAGTCTTTTATCATTCTCATATTCCTGTCCTAATAATAGCCTTGCAGCATTCATATTAAAGACACCTGAAACCTTATCAATATAATCATCAGGATTCTCAAGACACATATAAATATAGACAATAGCAACCGATTGGGCAAAACTTACAAGTAATATTTGATTATTAAACATCTGTATAAAGGATGCTAGAAATAATGCTGACAGCATAAAAATCACTGATTTTCTTTTGTTTTTCTTCAAAAACGACCACATCTTTATAGTATAAATCAAACTAGTAAGCAGCATTAAAAGTGCAACTACATATGTAGCCGAAACACCTAAACCATATGTATATAAAGTTTGATTATCTACATAATAATCCACAGGCAAAAAAATAATAGCAAACATATATACACATAACACAACAAATGACACACCAAATACTACCTTTGACAATAATCTTCTATTGGCATTCTGAATCATGACATATCTCAATATCAAAAAAGCCACTACAGCCACTGAAGCCAAATATACCTTGCAAACGGACAATGTCATAGGGGTAGATATTTCTTTTCTGTATACAAGTGCAAAAACTGATGCAATATCTAGACAAACTGATAGAAAGACACCAATCAATAAACTGTTAAAAACTTTAAATGACGGAAGATTAATCACTGGTCTACGTGCAAACATTATAATTATCATAACAAGTAATATTAATCCCGCCAGCTGAAAATTGATATTTAGAGCCATAAAAACCTCCTGGCATATTCACAAAAAATATATTATAATTATATCAGTAAATGTTGCAAATAACAATTTATTTTTATATTATTATGTACTTATATAGTACAAGTAAAATTTATGTCAATTTTTCATTTAAATTGCCCCAAACTATGGTAATTTGTCTGAAAGTATTGTATAATATGCGCAATGAAACATGTTTTTCAAAATTTTATATACTGAAAGGGGATTCTTTATGTTTGGAGAATTATTTGGAGCTTACCTAGTTGATAATGGTAAGTTGAATCGTGACCAATTTGTACAGGTAAAGAACACTATGAAATCTGCTAGAGTAAAACTTGGACTTATAGCAGTTGCCGAGAAATTATTAACTATCTCACAGGCAGATGAAGTTAATAGAATTCAGGCACGAGAGGACAAGCGATTTGGAGATATCGCTGTTGAAAAAGGATACCTTACTGATACACAGGTAGGCCATTTACTTAGCCTTCAAGGCAATCCATATTTACAGTTTATACAGGCTGTAACAGAAAAAGATTTTATGACTATTGATGAAGTTGAGACAGCTCTTAAAGAGTATCAGGCATTGAATGGATTTACAGATTCTGAGATTGCTGATATAAAAACTGGCGATGTTGATAAGATTTCATCTCTCTTTATTAAGACAGACAACCCTCTTGCCGATGAACTTATGGCGCTTGCCGTTAGAAATGTAGTTCGATTTATTTCTACTGAAGTTTCTATTAGTAAATCAACTTCAACCCCATCATTAAACTTTGAACATTTAGCTACACAAAAAGTTTATGGTGATCACAATATTCTTTTAGGATTTTCAGGTGATGATACCTCACTATTATCTATTGCAAATCCTTTTGCAAAGGAAGAATTTACTGCCATTGATGAGGATTCCTTCGATTCAGTTTGTGAATTCATAAATTGTATTAATGGTTTGTTTGCAACAAAGCTTAGTAACGAAGATGTAAATATAGATATGGAACCTCCTGTTTTCTTTAACAATGGCTCTATCTCATCCGATTTAGTATATGTTCTCCCGCTCACTATAGCCGGAGCAAATACGAATTTAATTGTTTGCATTGATTCAGATTTATGTATAAAGTAGGAGGATTTAATCATGGCATCTATATTAATTATTGACGATTCAAGAACATCAAGAAAGGTACTTCGCAATATATTAGAAGGCGCTGGACATACTGTAGTTGGTGAAGCAGTTAATGGTGATGATGGCTTTAAAAAATGTAAAGAATTCAAACCTGAACTTGTAACATTAGATATTACAATGCCGGTTCTAGACGGAATTGAAGCCTTACAGATTATAAAGACTCGTTATCCCGAAATCAAAGTTATTATGGTAACCGCTGCTGGACAAAGCAGCAAAATGGTTGAAGCTGTTAAATACGGTGCAGAGGATTTTATTGCAAAGCCTTTTGAACCAGAGGTTATACTTGCTTCAATAGAGAAGGTTATGGGAGCATAGAAATTTTCACAACAGCAAAGTTTACAACGGTTGATAATTATGGTTAGTTAATAATTATCAACCGTTGTTTTATTTATTTGTATTACCATAAAAAAGCAAAATGACGGTAGAGCAAATTGCTCTACCGTCACTTATTTAATATACAAGAAATCCACAACTGGTTTAATTCTTACTAGCCTTAACTGATTTCAACCAGTTCTTAAAGTCTTTATTTTACTGGTTTTATTAGAACTTGCCTTCTTCAGCTGCCTGCTGTAAAGAAACAGCTACAGAAACTGTCATACCTACCATTGGGTTGTTACCAGCACCGATAAGACCCATCATCTCTACGTGAGCAGGAACTGATGAAGAACCAGCAAACTGTGCATCTGAATGCATACGTCCCATAGTATCTGTCATACCGTATGAAGCAGGACCAGCAGCCATATTATCTGGGTGAAGTGTACGACCTGTACCACCACCTGATGCTACTGAGAAATACTTCTTATTAGCTTCCATTCTTTCCTTCTTGTATGTACCAGCAACTGGATGCTGGAATCTTGTAGGATTAGTAGAATTACCTGTGATAGAAATATCAACATTTTCTTTCCACATAATAGCAACGCCTTCTGTTACATCGTTTGCGCCGTAGCAGTTAACCTTTGCACGAAGACCTTCTGAGTAAGATTTTCTATATATTTCTTTTACTTCACCTGTCTTGTAATCCATCTCTGTTTCAACATATGTAAATCCATTGATTCTTGAGATAACTTGTGCAGCATCTTTGCCAAGACCATTTAAGATAACTCTTAAAGGTTTCTTACGAACCTTGTTAGCCTTCTCAGCGATACCAATAGCGCCTTCAGCTGCTGCGAATGATTCGTGTCCAGCTAAGAATGCGAAACATTCTGTTTCTTCTTCAAGCAACATCTTTCCTAAGTTACCATGTCCAAGACCAACTTTTCTTTGATCTGCAACTGAACCTGGGATACAGAAAGCCTGAAGACCTTCACCGATTGCTGCTGCTGCTTCAGAAGCTTTTCTAGCTCCTTTTTTAATTGCGATTGCTGCGCCTACAATATAAGCCCAACATGCGTTTTCAAAACAAATTGGCTGAATTCCCTTAATTATGTCATAAACATTTAAGCCAGCGTCCTTTGTGATTTTCTCTGCCTCTTCAATAGAAGCGATTCCATAAGAATTGAGCACAGCGTTAATCTGTGGAATTCTTCTTTCATATGATTCAAATAAAGCCATTACATTGTCCTCCTTCTATTACTCGTGTCTTGGGTCGATAATCTTAACCGCATCATCAACTCTACCATACTGACCTTTAGATTTCTCCCAAGCTGTTGTTGGATCATCACCTTTTTTGATAAAATCTGTCATTTTACCAAGGCTTACGAACTGGTAACCAATGATTTGGTCATCAGCATCAAGTGCGATACCTGTTACATAGCCTTCAGCCATCTCAAGATAACGAGGACCCTTTGCAAGAGTACCGTACATTGTACCAACCTGTGAACGAAGACCTTTTCCTAAATCTTCAAGACCAGCACCAATAGCAAGTCCATCTTCTGAGAAAGCACTCTGTGTACGACCGTAAACGATCTGTAAGAATAATTCTCTCATAGCTGTATTAATAGCATCACATACTAAGTCTGTGTTAAGAGCTTCCAATACTGTAAGACCTGGTAATAACTCTGAAGCCATAGCAGCTGAATGTGTCATACCTGAACAACCAATTGTCTCAATTAAAGCTTCCTGAATGATACCCTCTTTAACATTAAGTGTTAACTTACAAGCACCCTGCTGAGGAGCACACCAACCAATACCGTGTGTGAAACCTGAAATATCCTTTACTTCTTTATTCTTTACCCAGTTACCTTCTGTTGGAACTGGAGCAGCGCCATGATGAACGCCCTGTGCCACTGGACACATGTTTTCAACTTCGTTAGTATAAATCATTATGAATCTCCTTTCGAAAACTAATTCTCGCCCTATTCTCTCACAGAATCCGAAAATAGTCTACAAGTTTTTTGTTTTTCTGCGTCATATAGAATTGTCTTTCTACTTACTAATATATTTAATTTTATTTTAATGTAAAACTTTTCTAGAGTTTCTACCCTCTATTTTATACATTTTATAGATCCTTTATAGATTCTTAATTGGCTTTCCCACATTGGAAACAACTATTTGAATTTGAAATCAACATTGCACCACAATACCTGCAATATTTATGTCCACCATTTTCTGCTGTTTCAAAACCACTAGCTGATAATTCCCTTGAGCCATATTCTGGCACAGTATTTCCGTTCATATTAGAATTTATTACTGAACTATATGTAGGTTGGTTCGAGTTTGAATAATTTGGTTTAGAATTATTTCCTACTGTAGATGGTTCAATTAAATC
>JAAYNM010000012.1 GCA_012520815.1 Clostridiales bacterium | reverse complement strand
TCCAACGGGGCTTATTAAAGTGCCACTACTCCAGTCACTGTCACTCTGAATAATTCAAAAATTCGATAGATTGGTACTTTGGAAGGATATATTCATTTTTTAATTACATTTTGCGGAAACTCAAGAATCACACTAGGCTTGATAAATGCTATTAAATGTGATATATTAGTAGGTAATTTGTGGGATTAATTCCCATAGAATGATTGTAAATTTTAGGAGGATTTTATATGGATAACAATTTTAATCAGCAGCAGCCGATTCAAGCAGCACCAACACAGCAACCAATTCAGGGTCAACCAATTCCAGCAGCACCAGTGCAGGGGCAACCAATTCCAGCAGCACCACAACAACAGGCAGATCCTTTTGCTCAAGGTGGTATGGGCCAGGCAGCACCACAGGCACCAAGACAGCCATTATCATTTAATTTACTTGAATTAATTGGTATAATTTTAGCTGGTGTAGGTATGCTCATGGTATTCCTTGGAACAATTTTCACATGCTCATGTAGTGCAAAGAAGTCAATGGAAAATTTTGATATAAAATATAGCACATCTGCAATATTTATTCTCACACTTTTTGGTATTCTTATTGCAGCAGCAGGTGTTGTATTAGCTATATTAGCATTAAAGGATCAGAAATCGCCTAATAAGGCTGGTAAGATTGCTAAAGTTGCAGTTGCACTTGGAGTGTTTGCGATGATATATGGTATTTTACCTACAGTAACAATCTGTGGATATAACTGTTCATTAAATAATGCAGCAGAGGATGCAATTAACGATTCTTATGGTAGTCCATATAATGATATTTATGATTTCTTTAAATAATTTTAAGATCAGGTATTAATAAATTTTAAAATGTAATCGGAGTGACGTTCCCTGGAATGTTACTCCGAATTTTGTTTCAAACTGATTATAAAAAATAGCTGCAGTAATAGCCTAGGAGAAAATATGAAGAAAATATTTTTATTTGATTTAGATGGAACTATAACAGACCCTAAGATTGGAATAACCACCTGTGTTCAATATTCCCTAAAATTCTTTGGTATAAAAGAGGAGAATTTAGATAAACTGGAGTGTTTTATTGGACCACCGCTCCATAAATCATATCAGGAGTACTATGGGTTAAGTGAGGAACAATCAATTATAGCCGTTGAAAAATATAGAGAAAGATATAGAGACATAGGAATATTTGAATGTTCAATGTATGATGGAATTTCAGAAGTTTTATCAAATATAAAGGCGCAAGGTGGCAAAATAGGGTTGGCAACTAGTAAACCAGAGGAGTTTGCTAAGAGATTACTCGACCATTATGATATAAGTAGGTATTTTGACTGTATAACAGGAAGTATGATGGATGGTAGAAGAACAGAAAAATGTCAGGTTATAGAAGAAGTTTTTAAAAGGATGGGGGTTGTTGACAATAAGGAAGAAGTGATTATGATAGGCGATAGATTGCATGATGTAATAGGGGCTAAGACTATGGGAATAGAGACTATTGGTGTTAAATACGGATACTCTGTTGGAGATGAGTTAAACGAAGCGGGAGCAGAGTATGTTGTAGAAACAGTTGAAGAATTACGCAAGCTTACTAACCAACTAATTTGTTGCCAATAGACAAAACACATAGACAATTGTACTTTAGTGTGCTAAAATCAAAGTAGTATATAGATTTTTCATTTTAATAAATTAAATGAAGAAAAGGAGAAAAAATGACAGACAAGATTAGAACAGACGAAGTAAATCACCTATTTGAAGCTATTATGACTCTCGATAATATGGAAGAGTATTTTCGTTTTTTTGAGGATATTTTAACTGTTAATGAACTTCTTTCAATTTCACAGAGATTTGAGGTTGCAAAGATGCTTAGACAAAAGAATACTTACATTGAAATTGCTGAAAAGACAGGTGCATCCACAGCAACCATAAGCCGAGTAAATAGATCATTAAATTATGGAAATGATGGATATGATATGGTTTTTGCTAGACTTGCAAAGGCAAAAAACAAATAGTAACAAGTATGTATACATAAAAAGTGCAACCGAAAACAAATTTTGGTTGCACTTTTTGCAATTTATAGGATATTTTCGTAATACTATCTATCAGTGCTGTTTTTGCCGGTGGAAGTCTTTTTCTCTGAGTTAGGTGTTTTCTTTGCAACTGAACTCTTTTTTTCAGCGGCTTTCTTCTCGGCAGCACGTCTTGCAGCTTTTGCTTTTTCTATAGCTATTTTATCTCGTTCTTCTTTTGACATTGGTGATGGAAGTGAATCAATAATGGATTCAATTAATTGCTTTTTCATATATACATCAAAACTCAATAGACTGACAAAAGCATACATTTGCAAATAGTCTTGTTCCTTTTTGGGTGCATCTTCAAAGGCTGACTTTGATAATTCAATTTTAGAAAACATATCATCTCTAGCTATGCTTATAATATCCTTTTCGTGTGAAATAATCTCATCATAGATATAGGACATATCCCTGCCGGCATCACCTTGAAAATAGCGTTCTGTAATAGGAGCCATAAGTTTTTTTATGTCATTTATAGACATGACACTTTTGTAATAATATATAAGAGTTAGGAGGAGAATGTGTTCCTTACTATATTTTTTCTTATTGGGAGAAGGAAGTAAATCATTCTTGGCATAATTATTAATCATAGTCTTTGTAAGGGTTTTATCCTCATCATTACGTTTATGGTCTTTTAAATGGCTGTCCATAAAAGTGGTGACTTGGTCCATATATAAATCAATATTTGGTATCTCATCTTTCTTTATTAAATAAATGTTGTTAATGGTCTCTTCTAATATTTTGGTTATATCCATAAAAAATAATCCTTTACTCTATGTGCGTGAAAATCAGTATACAATAGCTAATTATATAGTATTTAAAACTACATTACAAGCGCTTTGTAAAAAGTTGATTACAAATTTTGGTGTTTCTGTTACAATATACAAAGACTATTTGAAAGGGAAAATGGATATGGATATTAACAAAAAAATAAGTGAAGAACTAAAAATTAAAATAAGTCAGGTAGAAGCAACTGTACAACTTATAGATGAGGGAAATACCATCCCGTTTATTGCTAGATATCGTAAAGAAGTGACAGGTTCTCTTGATGATGAAGTTCTTAGAAAATTCGACGAACGTCTCAAATATTTACGTAACCTAGAAGATAGAAAGGCGACTGTAATTGCAACGATTGAAGAACAAGGCAAGCTGACAGATGAATTAAGAGCCCAGATTGAAAAGGCAGAAACTCTGGTAGTTGTGGAAGATTTATATCGACCATATAAGCAAAAGAGAAGAACAAGAGCTACTATTGCAAAAGAAAAGGGCCTAGAACCTCTGAGTAATATAATAACATTGCAGATGTGTACAACCTCACTAGAAGAGGAGGCCAGCAAGTATATTTCAGATGAAAAAGGGGTAACTTCTGCACAAGAGGCTATCCAGGGCGCACAGGATATTATTGCAGAAAGTATCTCTGATGAGGCAGAATTTAGGACATACATTAGAAATATCACTTTTAAAGAGGGGAAACTTATTACTGCCGCAAAGGATGAAAAGGCAGAATCTGTATATGAGATGTACTATAATTTTGAAGAGCCTATTGCAAAACTGGTAGGACATAGAATTTTAGCCATAAATAGAGGTGAGAAAGAAAAGTTTATATCAGTTAAAATAGAAGCACCAGAGGAAAGAATACTTGGATACTTACAAAAGAAAGTAATTATTAGAGAAAATAAATTTACTACACCTATATTGGTAGCGACTATAGAGGATGCTTACAAGCGTTTGATTTTCCCTGCGATTGAAAGGGAAATCAGAAGTGAACTAACTGAAACTGCTGAGGATGGTGCAATAAAAGTATTTGGAAAGAATTTAGCTCAATTACTTCTCCAACCACCAATTGCAGGACAAGTTGTATTAGGTTGGGATCCAGCTTTTAGAACTGGATGTAAAATAGCAGTAGTGGATGCTACAGGAAAGGTACTTGATACTACAGTTATTTACCCTACAGCACCACAAATGAAGGTAGCGGAATCAAAGGAAACAATAAAGAAGTTAATAAAAAAACACGGAGTAACTCTTATAGCGCTAGGTAATGGAACAGCTTCGCGAGAATCGGAACAAGTAATTGTGGAGATTCTAAAAGAGGTTGGTAATGGAGTAAATTACCTAATAACCAATGAAGCGGGCGCGTCTGTGTATTCGGCAAGTAAACTAGCTACAGAAGAATTTCCTAATTATAATGTAGGAGAGAGAAGTGCTATCTCCATGGCTAGAAGAGTTCAAGATCCATTAGCTGAGTTGGTAAAGATAGATCCAAAGTCTATCGGTGTAGGTCAATATCAGCATGATATGAATCAGAAGAAATTAGGCGAAGCTTTGACAGATGTCGTGGAAGATTGCGTTAATAAAGTCGGCGTTGATTTGAACACAGCATCGGCAAGTTTGTTAGAATACATCTCAGGTATCACAAAAGTTATTGCAAAGAATATTGTAGAGTATAGAGAGACAAATGGTAAATTTACGGATAGAAAGCAACTTCTTAAAGTTGGAAAACTAGGACCAAAGGCATTTGAACAATGTGCTGGTTTTATGCGTATTAGTGATGGCAAAAATCCACTCGATAAAACAAGTGTACATCCAGAGACTTATGATGCAGCAGCAAAAGTCATCGAAAAATTAGGATATACAATGGAAGATTTACGAGTAGGAAAGATGCTAGGCTTAGGTTTAATGATTAAAGATTATGATAAATTATCTAAGGAGTTAGGCATTGGTGAAATAACACTTAGAGACATAGTTAAGGAATTAGAAAAGCCAGGTCGAGATCCTAGAGATGAAATGCCAAAGCCAATACTTAAGTCTGATGTTTTAGATATGAAAGATTTAAAGCCAGGTATGATTTTAAAGGGAACTGTTAGAAATGTTATAGATTTCGGAGCTTTTGTTGACATAGGCGTGCATCAGGATGGTCTTGTTCACATTTCTCAGATTACACAAAAATATATCAAACATCCTCTGGAAGTTGTGAGTGTAGGCGATATAGTAGATGTAATGGTAATGAGTGTTGAACCTGCAAAGAAAAGAATAGCACTTACAATGAAAATAGATAAGTAAGAGATTCTTGACAAAGCTTTAAGACAAATGTATAGTATTATCTGTAATTACTGGCAAAGCCAGAAAATAAAATATTGAATTCTTCGGGGCAGGGTGAAATTCCCTACCGGCGGTAAAAGTCCGCGAGCATTTATGCATGATTTGGTGTAATTCCAAAACCGACAGTACAGTCTGGATGAGAGAAGCTTTTACAGGTAACTGTAAATCAATCATTTTATATACCGTTTTTATGGTGTATTTTGCTCCGGGTTTTCTACAAGAAAAGGAGCGATTTAAAATGAGCGAAACAATTAACAAATTTATGGGTGCTATGGAAAGTGAAGTAGGCTTTGTTATAGCAGTGGTGGTATTTGTTACCTTCTTGTTTGCAATATCGATATTTGCACAAAAGAAGATCGTGATTGAACACACAAAGACCCAGAAACTAACCCTTACAGGTATTTTCGCAGCTATAGCAGCTATCCTTATGTATGTAGAGATCCCATTATTTTTCGTACCGGATTTTTACAAACTTGATTTTAGTGAAATACCAGTATTGATAGCAAGTTTTATGATGGGACCAGTTGCAGGTGTTGCAACGGAGTTCTTAAAGATCATAATCAAGCTAATCATCAAGCCGACATCTACGGCATTTGTAGGTGAATTTGCAAACTTTATGATGGGATGTTCATTTATTATCCCAGCATCAATCATTTATTGGAAAAAGAAGACTAGAAAACATGCGGTAGCTGGTATGGCAGTAGGCACAGCAATTATGACATTTGTAGGTTGTTTTATGAATGCATTTATATTGTTGCCAGCATATGCATACATATATGGAGGAATACCAGTAAGTGTTCTTATTGATAAAGGTTCAGTAGTGAATCCTGCCATAAGCAATATGACCACCTTCATACTATTAGCAGTTTCACCCCTTAACATTATAAAAGGTGCGTTGGTATCTATACTAGTGTTCTTGATTTATAAGCCAATAACAAGAGGAATAAAGGCAATTACAAAAAACAGCTAATCAAATAAAATATAAAGCAAAGGTGCAAATATATTGATATAATATATTTGCACTTTTATTATTTATTTGATATACTCAGAAAAAATCGGAGGATAACCACATGGATATTAGAGTAGAAACGAAATTGACAGTTAAAGAACTATTTGATTTTATGATAAGGCATTTTTACAGTACAATTGGTGGAATTTGTGGTGTTCTTTTAAGTGTTGGTGCGTTAGTAATGTTCTTTTCCAATGTTACAAATACTGATATGACAGTGGCATACAAGGTAGCTCTTGTTTTTATAGCGCTATTATTTACAGTTATACAGCCGATTATGCTTTATTTTAAAGCTGCAGGACAAATTAAAAATAGCGAAGCAATAAATGGTGACCTCGTTTATGAGTTTAATAATAGTGGAATTTCAATTTCACAGGGTGAAAATAATGTATCACATACATATGAAGATGTTACAAAAGTTATATCAACACGCTTTAGTATCATATTATATATAAATAAGTATAGAGCATTTATTATACCGAAGAGAAGTATAGACGTTCAATTTGAGGATTTTAAAAACCTTATTGTAGCAAATGTAGATGCAAGAACTGTAAAAGTTAAATAAGTTCTAGCTTCAACAATGGCCACATGTGGAAGAAAATAAGGATATACAAATACGTAGACATATGTAGAGATACATAGAAATAAAGTAAAGAGAATAGTGTGAAAAAGTATGGAACAATTTGAATCAAATTCGCCAGAAGAAACATTTGAATACGCAAAGAGGCTTGGGAAAAACGCAATACCGGGCGAAGTCTATTGTTTAAATGGAGATTTGGGTGTTGGAAAAACTGTTTTTACGCAGGGGTTTGCAGCTGGCCTAAATATTAGTGAACCTATTAGCAGTCCAACATTTACCATTGTTTCTGAATACCATGATGGCAGATTGCCACTGTATCATTTTGATGTATATCGTATAGGTGATATTTCGGAGATGGATGAGATTGGATATGAGGACTACTTCTATGGAGATGGCATTTGTTTTATTGAATGGTCAAATTTAATAGAAGAAATTTTGCCAGAGAATTTGATAAATATAACGATAGAAAAGAATCTGGAAAGTGGATTTGATTATCGACTAATCAAGATTCAACCAAAAAAAGAATTATAGAATAAATTGCATTATACAATAAAGTAGAAGTTTATAAAAAGTTAGATTTTTCTTTTTGACAATGATTTAGTATCTTGTGGAGGCTTACATGAAAATATTAGCAATAGACAGTTCTTCAATGGTGGCAACCGTTGGTATTTTAGATAATGAGGTGATGGTAGCGGAATACACCGTGAATTATAAAAAGACACATTCTCAGACTTTACTACCAATGATAGATGAGATTGTTAGGATGACGGATTTTGATTTGAATGAATTGGATGCAATAGCTATTTCAGGTGGACCTGGTTCATTTACAGGATTAAGAATAGGTAGTGCTACAGCAAAAGGTTTAGGACTTGCGTTATCAAAGCCTCTTATACATATACCTACAATGGATGCCTTGGCGTATAATATGTGCGGAACGCAAAGACTTATCTGTCCCTTGATGGATGCTAGAAGAAATCAGGTCTATACAGGACTTTACCATATAGAAGATAGAGAATTGAAAGTTGAGCTTCCACAGTCAACTTATGACATTCACGAGATAATTGGAATGATTAACCAGCGTGGAGAAGATGTTGTATTCCTAGGAGACGGGGTATGTGCTCATAAGGAGACTATAGAAGCAGAGACAAAAATTGATTATAAATTTGCATCAGCACATATGAATATGGCAAGAGCGGGTGCTGTTGGCGCATTGGCGGAAATCTACTACGATTTAGGAAAAATAGAAAATGCATCAGAACATACTCCTGATTATTTAAGAAAATCCCAAGCAGAACGTGAACTCGAGGAAAAACAGAAAAGTTTGAATTAAAATATAATAGCCTAAACCAATAAAAGGGAAAATTATGAAAGAAGTAAATATTAGAAAAATGTCTTGGGAGGATGTACCCCAAGTAGCAATATTAGAAAAGCAATGTTTTTCTATGCCTTGGTCGGAGGAATCATTAAGAGACTCCTTACAATTAGGATATTCTATTTTTTTGGTTGCTGAAATGCCTGACCTTGAAATGGAAGAAAATGTTTTTGATATACCTTCAGATGGTAAAAAACAGGACAATAAATCTAAAATTGTAGGATACATAGGTATGTATCGAGGGATGGACGAAGGTGACATTACTAATATAGCTGTATTTTCAGAATTTAGAAGGCAGGGGATAGGTGCTAAACTAATAACGGAAATGATTGACTGTGGAAAGCAACTTTCTATAACAAAGATTAATCTTGAGGTTAGAATCAGCAATAGTAATGCTGTATATCTATATGAGAAGTTAGGATTTGAAAAATGCGGTGTACGCAAAAATTTTTATCAGAAGCCATTGGAGGATGCAATTGTTATGTGTAAAAACATTTAGGATAAAAGGGACAGTAGAACCCAATATTACAACTGTTTATTTCGCTAACAATATTGTATGTGAAGGTGCTTATATGGCAGATTATGTTTGGGGATATTTTTCGGAAAAGGATGGGGAGAGACATTCATTTGATTTGTGCGAAGATTGTTACGATGCAATGATAAAAAACTTTAAAATTCCAATATGTATTGAAAAAAGAACAGAATTAATGTAAACTATAGGGGAGATTATAAAGCGAGGATAATGAATGTTAGATTTATGTTTACTAGGAACTGGAGGGATGATGCCACTGCCAAAGAGATGGCTTACTTCCCTTATTACAAGATATAATGGCAGTAGTCTGTTAATCGATTGTGGCGAAGGTACACAGTTAGCCATAAAAGAGAGCGGATGGAGCGTTAATCCTATTGATATAATATGTTTTACTCATTATCATGCAGATCATATAAGTGGATTGCCAGGATTATTATTATCTATGGGCAATGCAGATAGAACAGAACCAGTTACTATTATTGGTCCTAGAGGACTGGAAAAGGTAGTTAATTCCCTAAGAGTTATTGCACCAGAACTTCCCTTTCAAATTAACTTCATTGAATTAAAGGATGATATAGAGACCTTTAATATCTGTGGATACGAAATCCAAGCATTCAAGGTGATGCACAATATTCTTTGCTACGGATATAATGTAGTTATCAATAGACAGGGTAAATTCCAGGTAGATAAAGCAGAAATGATTGGTATTCCGAGGATGTATTGGAATAAACTTCAAAAAGGTGAAACTATTATTGACGGTGAAAACACATTTACGCCAGATATGGTCCTTGGCAATGCTAGACGAGGAATAAAAGTTACTTATTGTACAGATACAAGACCTTTACCTATTATTTCACAGATGGCAAGCGAAGCTGATTTGTTTATTTGTGAAGGAATGTATGGAGAAAAGGATAAGATAAAAAAAGCTAAAGAGTACAAGCATATGACATTCTATGAAGCAGCTCATTTGGCAGCAGAGGCACGTCCAAAGGAGATGTGGTTGACACATTACAGCCCATCCCTTGTAAGACCAGAGGAATATATGAAAGATGTGAGAACGATATTCCCTGCATCTATTGCATCCAAGGATGGACGGACCTGCTCACTAGTATTTGATGAAGAGTAGCAAAGGAGAACTATGAGAAAGAGATTGAAGCTTTTGATTACATTGACACTTCTAATGGTATTAGCAGTGCTTTTGTACTTTCGTTTTTCAAATCGAACAGTAGAGACGAAGAAACCCGCCGGTGATGAAGATACAGCTGTTAGCGAGGTGGATAAAGTGCTGTCCAAAGATCTTTCTAAGAACTACCCCTTAACGGCACGCGAAGTGGTAAATCTTTATACAAGAATTCAAAAATGCTACTATAATGAAGAATGTACTCCAGATGAGATAGTATCTTTAGCATATATGACCACATACTTATTTGATGAGGAACTTGTTGCAAACAACCCATTTGACGAATATTACAGTGAATTGTTAGAGGATATAGAGCAATACCATAAAACGGAAAGCACCATATCTAGAGTAATATTGGATAAATCATCAGATGTGGTTTATTCTACAGTAGATGATATAAAATATGCATCGATTAACTGTATTTATTATGTAAAAAATAGCAAGGGAACTTCAAGAACCAAGGAAACATATGCACTGAGAAAAGATGAAGAAGGTCGTTGGAAAATACTTGGTTGGATGATTACACCCGAAGAAGATGATTAAATATAGAATAACTACAAAATAGAAATGCAACAATATTGCAGTTAAATAGAATGGATATATTATGAATGACGATATTAATAAAGATACACTTATTTTGGCAATAGAAAGTTCGTGTGATGAAACCGCAGCATCTGTAGTCCGCAATGGACGAGATGTGATGTCAAATGTTATTTCATCGCAAATAGTGCTTCATACCCTCTATGGAGGTGTAGTTCCAGAGATTGCATCTAGAAAACACATTGAAAAGATTAATCAAGTAATAGAACAAGCACTTAATGATGCCGATGCGGAATTAGAAGACATTGATGCAATAGGGGTTACATATGGTCCGGGATTAGTAGGAGCGTTGTTAGTTGGTGTTGCGGAGGCAAAGGCTATAGCTTATGCAACTAAAAAACCACTAGTTGGTGTACATCATATAGAAGGTCATATTAGCGCAAATTATATAGAAAACAAAACATTAGAGCCACCATTTATTTGTCTTGTGGTTTCGGGCGGACATACACATTTAGTTGTTGTAAATGATTACGGCGAGTACGAAGTTATTGGAAGGACAAGAGATGATGCTGCAGGAGAGGCTTTTGATAAAGTGGCTAGAGCTATAGGCTTGGGATACCCAGGAGGGCCAAAGATTGACAAACTGGCAAAGGAAGGGAATCCTCATGCTATAGAATTTCCCCGTGCATCAGTAGAAGGCGCTCCGTTTGACTTTAGCTTTAGTGGACTCAAATCGGCAGTGCTTAATCATATAAATATGTGTCAAATGAAGGATATAGAGATAGTTCCGGCAGATATTTCGGCCTCGTTTCAGAATGCAGTGGTAGATTCACTGACTGGACGTGCAATAAATGCTTGTCATCAGTATGGTTACAACAAGCTTGCTATAGCAGGGGGCGTTGCTTCTAATTCGGCTATACGGGATGCATTTACTGATATTTGTGCAAGGGAGGGAATCGAGTTCTATCATCCATCTCCAATTTTTTGTACTGATAATGCAGCTATGATTGGGGTAGCAGCATACTATGAATACAAAAAAGGTACAAGACATGGATTAGATCTTAATGCAATTCCCAATCTTAAATTAGGTGAAAGATAGAGATATTATTATATGAAGAATACTACTACGGCCATTATATTATCAGGTGGCAAAGGAAAGAGAATGGGTACAAGTGTTAGCAAACAGTATTTGATGTTAAACGAGAAGCCTATTCTTTATTATACTCTAGAGAGCTTTAACCAAAGCAATATTGACAATATTATAATAGTTGCATCTCAATCAGATATTTCATATGTACAAAGTGAAATTGTAGACAAATATAATATTTCAAAAGTGCAAGCAATTATAGAGGGTGGAGCAGAGAGATATAATTCCGTTTACAATGGACTAAAATATATTGAATCAAATCTAAATGTTTTGAAGAAAACAGAATATGTACTAATACATGATGGCGCCCGTCCTTTTATTTCTGTGGAGATAATCAATAAAACCATTGATGAAGTAGATAGTTACAAAGCATGTATTGTGGGAATGCCAGTAAAGGATACAATAAAGATTGTTGATGCTGACGAAAATGTGAGCTCCACGCCAGATAGAAATAATCTATGGCAGATTCAAACACCACAGGCTTTTCAGTACAGGCTTATTATGGATGCATATGAAAAAGTAATATCTAGTGGTATTACAAATATAACGGATGACAGTATGGTATTGGAAACAGTTTCAGATAAAAAAATCCACCTAATTAAGGGTTCCTATGAGAATCTTAAAATCACAACACCAGAAGATTTAGAGGTCGGAAAAACTATTTTGAAAAAAATGAAAAAAAATCAAAAAAGTTGTTGACACTTTTTTGTATTGATGCTAGAATAACTCTTGCGCTGACAACGACACAGTTAATCAGACGCAAGAACAATTTAATATTTAACCTCTGGAGAGGTATCGAAGTGGTCATAACGAGGCGGTCTTGAAAACCGTTTGTCCGCAAGGGCGCATGGGTTCGAATCCCATCCTCTCCGCTCGCAGGAATATCCTGTAATCGAATGAAGCTTACTTGGAGAAGTACCCAAGAGGCTGAAGGGGCTCCCCTGGAAAGGGAGTAGGCCGGTAACACGGCGCGAGGGTTCAAATCCCTCCTTCTCCGTTTGGAATTCCCAACAGTAAAATCAGTCGAAAAATGTTTTGAAAAGTTGTTGACAAAGATAAACCGGCATGTTAGTATACATAGGCTGTCGCTTGAGACAACAGCGCAAAACAAACTGTACATTGACAACTAAACAATAAACCATCCCTGAAAATTCTTTATAAGATTTTCAGCGAACTATCTCAGCAATGAGATATTTCCAAACAACAGTAATGAGAACCTAGTTCTCAAATGGATAGAATAGCTAACGTTATTTTGATCCAAGAATTAAACACTTTTAACGAGAGTTTGATCCTGGCTCAGGATGAACGCT
>JAAYNM010000011.1 GCA_012520815.1 Clostridiales bacterium | reverse complement strand
GATCTGGGCTTGATTTGAGTACAAAAATGTTGTATATTAAATCCATAAGTCATAGCCTGATATTTTATCAGAGCATCGTGGGTGAACTCTACACCATTAATTCCGAAGATAAATTTACGCAATCCTATTATAAGTTTTAATTGAAAAAAAAACCAAAATGATATAGAATAGACGTATATGTGGTTATCTGCCCTTTGGTGCAGAAAATACCCTATTTAATGAAATAATTTGCCCTAGGCATAAAGGAGTAATATGTACAATTTAGTTAAATCTAAATGGGATGAAATTCTTAAGATATTAAAAGAAGAACATGATATCATGGATGTTTCATTTAATACTTGGATTAAACCATTAGAAATATATTCAGTAGAAAACAATATAATTACACTACTAGTTCCGGATGAAAATATTACGACTAGTTATCTTCATAAAAAGTATTATTTACCACTTAAGGTTGTTATTCAGGAAGTTACTTGCGAAAATCTTGATTTGGAGTTTTTACACCCTAGTGAGATTAGACAAAAGTCTCTAAAGCCATCTTCTTTGGAAAATTCTCCTGATATAAAGCATATTGATGATAATACTGAGAAGAAACTTGAGGCCAAACTCAACCCTAACTATACATTTGATAATTTTGTCATTGGTGCAAACAATAATTTTGCCCAGGCCTATGCATTAGCAGTTGCAGAATCTCCTGCTGAAGTATACAATCCCTTATTTATTTATGGTGGAGTTGGTCTTGGTAAAACACATCTTATGCATTCCATTGGCAATTTCATATTGGATAGAAATCCTAATGCCAAAGTTAGATGTGTAACTTCTGAAGTTTTTACAAATGAAGTAATTAGCGCCATCAGAAGTGAAAGCCAATCCTCTATTATGGAATTTAGAAATAAGTATAGAAACTTAGATGTACTTCTTATAGATGATATTCAATTCATCATAGGAAAAGAGAGAAGTCAGGAAGAATTCTTCCATACTTTTAATACTCTTAAAGAATCAAACAAACAGATTGTTATTTCATCCGATAAACCACCAAAATCAATGACTACATTAGAAGGTAGATTTAGATCGAGATTTGAAATGGGATTAACGGTTGATATTTCATCTCCTGATTATGAAACAAGAATGGCCATTATAAAGAAAAAAGCTGAAAATGAAGGATATAACATTGACGATGAGATATTTGAATATATTGCGGAAAATATCAAATCAAATGTCCGTGAATTAGAAGGTGCTTTAACTAAAATAGTTGCTTTTTCAAGAGTTTCTAGGATGCCTATTGATTTAGATATAGCAAAGGAAGTTCTTAAAGATATAATATCTCCTGATAATAATAAGGTAATAACCCCTGAACTTATTATAGAAACTGTTGCTGATCACTTTGGAATTTCAGTATCTGATATTTCCTCTAAGAAAAAAAGCCAGGATATTGTTTTTCCACGACAAATTGCCATGTTCTTATGTAGACAGTTAACTGAATGTTCACTACAATCAGTAGGGCATCTACTAGGTAAAAAGGATCATACAACAGTAATGCATTCTATAAATAAAGTTCAAAATGAGATTGAAACAAATGATTCAACTCGTAATACAGTGGAAGTTATCAAGAAAAAAATAAATCCTAACTAAATATGTATTATAATAGGAAGAAACTCATTTTTTCATTATTTAATTTATACACTTTAAGCCTTTTGTTTTTCACAATTTATTAACATATACGCATGTAATAATGTTTATTTAATGTGGATTATCATTTTTCAATTTTTATGATTTGTGTATTACTTTTTAATTTTGTGAATATTAATTTTATTTCTTAACAAAGTTTTAATTTGCTTGAAACCAGTAATTTTAAGGGTTTCAAGGCTTATATACATTTCTACACCCTATAATAATACGACGATTATAAAATAAATTATATATATATATATGACAACGCGAAAGGAGTTATATTAAAAATGAAACTTATATGTTCAAAATCAAATCTCTTACAAGGAGTAAGTATTGTACTTAAGGCAGTACCATCAAAAACAACTATGTCAATATTAGAATGTATTCTTATTGATGCTAATACACATGAGATAAAGTTTACAGCTAATGATATGGAATTAGGTATTGAAACAATTATAGAAGGTGATATTGTAAATAAAGGAATGGTAGCAGTAGATGCTAAGATATTTTCTGAAATAGTTAGAAAACTTCCTGACAATGAAGTTGTTATTGAAACAGATGATGATTACAGAACTACTATTACTTGTGAGAAAGCAGTATTTACTATTGCTGGTAAATCAGGTGAAGACTTTTCTTATCTGCCTGTAATTGAAAAAAATAAATTCATTTATCTTTCTCAATTTACTCTTAAAGAGATTATAAGACAAACTATTTTTTCAATTTCAGATAATGACAATAATAAACTAATGACTGGTGAACTATTTGAAATAAAGGGAAATGAATTAAAAGTAGTTTCATTAGATGGACATAGAATATCTATTCGTAAAGTAGATCTTAAAGATTCTTTCGATGATATAAAAGTTATTGTGCCAGGTAAAACACTTATAGAGATTAGTAAGATTTTATCAGGTGGTGTTGATGATGAAGTAAGAATCTTCTTCACAAATAATCATATTGTTTTTGAGTTTGATAATACTGTTGTTGTGTCAAGATTAATTGAAGGCGAGTATTTTAAAATTGATCAGATGTTATCAAGTGATTATGAAACAAAATTCTCAATCAACAAAAGAGAATTTTTAGATTGTATTGATAGAGCTACTCTTTTAGTTAAAGAAGGAGATAAGAAGCCTATTATTATAAATATAACTGATGGTGACATGGAATTAAAAATCAATTCTGTGGTTGGTTCAATGAATGAAAATATTGATATCGCCAAAGAAGGAAAAGATATAATGATTGGATTTAATCCTAAATTCCTTATTGATGCGTTAAAAGTAATTGATGAAGAGGAAGTTAATATATATATGGTTAATCCAAAGGCTCCTTGTTTTATTAGAGATGATGAGAATAAATATACATACTTAATACTTCCAGTTAATTTTACTACAGCTAACTAGAAAGGATTATGATGGAAGAAATCAAATTAAGAGAAGATTACATAAAACTTGGTCAAGCGTTAAAAGCTGCTAATCTTGTAGGCTCTGGTGTTGAAGCTAAGTTTGCCATTCAAGATGGACTAGTAAAAGTAAATGGTGAGATACAAACTCAGCGTGGAAAAAAACTAGTAGATGGAGATGAGGTTGAGTTCCAAGGAGAAACAGTCAAAATTTTAAAATAGTAAAGTTGGTATCTAAATGTATGTTCAGTCATTAGAATTAAATAATTTTAGAAATTACGATAATCTGAATATAGGTTTTGAAAAAGGCACTAATATCCTTTATGGTAATAATGCTCAGGGAAAAACAAATATTATGGAGTCCATCTATCTATGTAGTACCAGCAAATCCCATCGGGGAATCAAAGATAGAGATATGATAAAATTTGGTTGTGATGAATCTCACATAAAAATTACAGTTGTTAAAAATAACGTACCTGTAAGAATAGATATGCATCTCAAAAAAAACAGAGCAAAGGGTATAGCAGTAAATGGTATTCCAATAAAGAAAGTCAATGAGTTGTTTGGAATTTTGAATGTTGTGTTTTTTTCACCAGAGGATCTTGCCATTATAAAAAATGGGCCTGCTGAGAGAAGAAGATTCATCGATTTGGAACTGTGCCAGTTAGATAAGGTATATGTTTTTAATATTATGAATTATAACAAAATAGTGAATCAACGTAATAAACTTTTAAAAGACTTAAATTACTATTATGATAAAGATTTGTATAATACTTTAGATGTATGGGATATTCAGTTAGCAGATTATGGATCTAAGATAATTACTAGAAGAACTCAGTTTATAGATGAAATAAATGAAATTATTTATGGAATACATCGTAATATAACCAATGGTAAAGAAGATATAATGATAAAGTATGAGCCAAATATTGTGGGCAATAATCTATATGATCAGCTTTGTCATAATAGAGAAAAGGATATAAAATATAAAACTACATCTGTTGGACCACATAGGGATGATATTAGTTTTTATAATAAAGAAGTGGATATTAGAAGATATGGAAGTCAAGGTCAGCAAAGAACAGCTGCATTGTCCCTTAAACTTTCAGAAATAGAACTAGTAAAAAATATTATCAAGGATATGCCAGTTTTGCTTCTTGATGATGTTTTATCTGAATTGGATAGTAATAGACAAAGACACTTATTAAGCAGTTTACATAATGTTCAGACTATTATTACCTGTACGGGCTTAGATGAATTTGTTCAAAACAGGTTTAATATTGATAGTATTTTCAAAGTAGTAGAAGGAACAGTAGAAAGGAGCAACAATGAGTAACAACAACAATTATGGCGGAGATCAGATTCAAATCTTAGAAGGTCTGGAAGCTGTAAGAAAGAGACCAGGTATGTACATAGGAAGTACATCATCAAAAGGTCTACATCATTTAGTATATGAGATTGTTGATAATTCTGTAGATGAAGCTCTGGCAGGATATTGTAGTACTATTGAGGTACAAATCAATAGTGATAATTCTATTACAGTGAAAGATAATGGTAGAGGTATTCCTGTAGATACTAATACAAAAACAGGAAGGCCGGCAGTAGAATTAGTATTTACCGTATTACACGCAGGTGGTAAATTCGGAGGCGGAGGATACAAAGTATCTGGTGGACTCCATGGAGTAGGCGCATCTGTAGTTAATGCTCTTTCAAAATGGCTTGAAGTTAAGGTGTATAGAGATGGAAATATATATAGCCAAAGATATGAAAAGGGTCATGTAATGAATGAGATGACAATAGTAGGTAGTTGTGATGAATCATTTACCGGTACTGAAGTTACATTCTTGCCTGATGCAGATATTTTTGAAGAAACAGTATATGATTTCGATATATTAAAGACTAGACTTAGAGAAACAGCATTCTTAACTAAAAATTTAAGAATTATATTAAAAGATGACAGGGAAGAAAAGAAAGAAATAGTTTTCCATTATGAAGGTGGAATTCAGGAATTTATAAATTATTTAAACAAGGGAAAATCTCCTTTGTTTAGCCAAGTTATTTACTGTGAAGGTACAAAAAGTGATATTTATGTTGAAGTAGCACTACAACATAATGATTCTTATACAGAAAATATATATAGTTTTGTAAATAACATCATAACTCCTGAAGGAGGAACACATCTAGAAGGATTTAAGAGAGCAATTACAAAGACATTTAATGAATATGGTCGTGCTAATAAAATAATTAGAGAAAATGAACAAAATCTTGCAGGTGAAGACATAAGAGAAGGTATGACTGCAATTATAAGTATTAAAATTGCAGACCCTCAGTTTGAAGGTCAGACCAAACAAAAATTAGGAAATTCTGATGCAAGAAATGCAGTTGAAAGTGTTGTAACAGAGCAACTTACATACTTTTTAGAACAAAATCCTAATGTAGCAAAATTAATCTGTGAAAAATCTATAGTTGCCCAAAGGGCTAGGGATGCCGCAAGAAAAGCGAGAGAATTAACTAGAAAAGCAAAAACAGCTCTTGATGGAAATGGATTACCTGGAAAATTAGCAGACTGTTCAGACAAAAATCCAGCTAATTGCGAGATTTATATAGTCGAGGGAGATTCGGCTGGTGGATCTGCGAAAACAGCGAGAGATAGATCTACACAAGCAATACTTCCTTTGCGTGGTAAAATTTTGAATGTAGAAAAAGCTAGACTTGATAGAATTCTTGGTAATACAGAGATTAGAACCATGATTACCGCATTTGGAACAGGAATTCATGAAGATTTTGACATTAACAAGTTAAGATATCACAAGATTATTATTATGACTGATGCCGATGTTGATGGAGCACATATTGCAACATTACTATTGACATTCTTCTACAGGTTTATGCCGCAGCTTATAAAGGATGGATATGTATATTTAGCAACACCTCCTCTTTATCAGATAACCAAAAATAAGAAAAATTGGTATGCATATTCGGATGTAGAATTAAACGATATTTTGGTAGAAGTGGGAAGAGATGGAAATAATAAAATCCAGCGATACAAAGGTCTAGGAGAAATGGATGCTCAGCAGTTATGGGATACAACAATGAATCCGCAAACCCGAATACTAAAGAAAGTTCTTTATGATGAAGAAAAATTATCTGAATTAGATATTACATTTACAACACTTATGGGAGATCAAGTTGAGCCTAGACGTGAATTCATAGAGACAAATGCAAGATATGTCAAAAATATTGACATATAGGAGGGTAATTTAGATGGATGAAAATATTTTTGATAAAGTTCATGATGTAGACTTAAAAGAAACCATGGAAAAATCTTACATCGAATATGCAATGAGCGTAATCGCATCAAGAGCATTACCAGATGTAAGAGATGGTCTTAAGCCAGTACAGAGAAGAATTTTATACTCAATGATAGAATTGAATAATGGACCAGATAAGCCACATCGTAAGTGTGCTCGTATCGTCGGAGATACAATGGGTAAATACCATCCACACGGTGATAGTTCTATTTACGGGGCTTTAGTTAATCTTGCCCAAGAATGGTCAACAAGATATCCATTAGTAGATGGTCATGGAAACTTTGGTTCTGTAGATGGTGATGGTGCTGCTGCGATGCGTTACACAGAAGCCAGACTTAGTAAAATATCAATGGAGATGTTAGCTGATATCAATAAAGATACAGTAGATTTTGCACCTAACTTTGATGAAACAGAAAAAGAACCAGTAGTATTACCATCAAGAATACCAAATCTTCTTGTAAACGGCACAAGTGGTATTGCAGTAGGTATGGCAACAAACATTCCTCCTCACAATATTGGAGAAGTTATAGATGCTATTATCCATATAATAAATAAAAACATCGAGGAAGATGCAGTAGCAGACATAGATGAAATTATGAGTATTATCAAAGGACCAGACTTCCCAACAGGAGGAATGATTCTTGGTACTCGTGGTATTAATGAAGCCTTTAGGACAGGTAGAGGAAAAATTAGAGTTAGAGCTATTTCAAATATTGAAGTAATGGACAATGGAAAGAACAGAATTATTGTCACAGAACTTCCATATATGGTAAACAAGGCAAGACTTATTGAAAAAATTGCAGATTTAGTTAAAGAGAAAAAAATAGATGGTATAACAGATTTAAGAGATGAATCTAATAAGGACGGTATGAGAATTGTCATTGAACTTCGTAGAGATGTAAATGCCAATGTTCTGCTTAACCATTTATACAAACATACTCAGTTACAGGATACATTTGGTGTAATTATGCTAGCATTAGTTAATAATGAACCAAAGGTTCTAAACATCTGTGATATGTTGAACTATTACATACTACATCAAAAGGATGTAGTTACAAGAAGAACGAGATTTGAGTTAAACAAGGCGGAAGAAAGAGCTCATATTTTAAAGGGATTACTTATTGCATTAGACAATATTGACGAAGTAATAAAAATTGTTAGAGGATCAAGGACTACACAAGATGCCAAGAATGGCTTAATGGAAAGATTTGGATTGTCAGAAGTTCAGGCTCAGGCCATTGTCGATATGAGACTCCGTACTCTTACAGGACTTGCAAGAGAAGATATTGAAAAAGAATACGAAGAACTTATGGCTACAATAGATTATTTAAAATCATTATTAGCAGACGAGAAAAAACTTCTTGGCGTTATTAGAGATGAAATCACAGTTATAGGTGATAAGTACAGAGATGAAAGAAGAACAGTAATAGGTTTTGATGATGAATTCACAGATGAAGACCTTATTCCTCTTGAAAACGTAGTTATTGCAAGAACATCTCTTGGATATATTAAGAGAATGACAGTAGATAATTTCAAAGCCCAACATAGAGGTGGTAAAGGAATTAAAGGAATGCAAATAATCAATGATGATTATATTGTTGACCTACTTATGACTTCAACACACCACTACTTAATGTTTGTAACAAATATGGGAAGAGCATATAGGATAAAAGCATACAAAATTCCAGAAGCAGGAAGAACCGCGAGAGGAACAGCAATTGTAAATCTTATAAATCTTCTTCCAGGTGAACAAATACAGGCGGTTATTCCAATAAAGGAATATAAGGATGAGCGTTTCCTAATAATGTGTACAAAGAAAGGCATTATAAAGAAAACACCACTCTCAGAATATCAAAATATTAGAAAGTCAGGAATTATAGCCATATCTCTTAGAGAAGATGATGAATTGGTTGAGGTAAAGACAGCTGATAATACAGATAAAATTTTGATGGTAACAAAGAATGGAAAATGTATTAAATTTGCCCTCACAGATGTTAGGAGAACAGGAAGAAATTCTATTGGTGTTAGGGGTATAAATCTTGCTTCTAAGGATGAAATTGTAGGAATGCAGTTAGAACGACAAGGAGAGGCATTATTATTCATATCTGAAAAAGGTATGGGTAAGAGAACTCTTGTTGGAGAATTTGGAGTTCAGCGTAGAGGCGGTAAAGGTCTCAAATGCTATAAAGTAAATGAAAAAACAGGACATTTAGTTGGAGTTAAGGCAGTAAATGACGACAGTGAAATTATGATGATAACTTCGGAAGGAATCATTATCCAAATTCCAGTAGATGATATATCTGTAGTTGGAAGAGATACATCAGGTGTTAAACTTATTAGAATTGACTCTGAAAAAAATATCAGTGTAGTTGCAGTGGCAAAGGTGAGAGAAACACCAGAAGTAGTATCAGATGAGGAAGCAGTAGATATTGCAGACGTAGATGATATTGATGACGATGGCATTGACGAAAACATAATGGATGATGACAGCGAAAGTAATGTTGTTGAAGAAAATGATGTGAATAGCGAAGAAGAATAATAAAAGGATTTCCCACGTAAAAAGGCGTGGGAAATTTTTAAAGAAAAGTACCAGGAGGCAAAATGAGAATTATAAATGTTAAAGAAATTACAGATGCAGTAAAAGACATGTGTATAGAAGCAACACATTTTCTATCATCAGATATGAAGGAATCACTTAGCAAAGCTAAAGAAAAAGAAGAGTCTCCTCTAGGGAAACAAATATTGGAACAACTCCAAGAAAATCTAGATATAGCAGAGAAGGAAATGATTCCTATTTGTCAGGATACCGGTATGGCAGTGATATTCATAAATGTTGGTCAAGAGGTACATTTTGAGGATGGAAACTTGGAAGATGCCATAAATGAAGGTGTAAGAAGAGGATATATAGATGGATATTTACGTAAATCTGTAGTAGATGATCCTATTATTAGAAATAATACAAAAGACAATACACCAGCAGTTATATATTATAATATTGTTGAAGGTGATAAAGTGGATATTACATTTGCTCCAAAAGGCTTCGGTAGTGAAAATATGAGTAAAATACATATGTTAAAACCTGCAGATGGAATAAATGGAGTAAAAGAAGCTATAATAAACACAGTAAAGGACGCTGGTCCCAATGCATGTCCTCCAATGGTGGTGGGTGTGTGTGTAGGAGGAACATTTGATAAATGCGCGGTATTATCAAAAAAAGCATTAACAAGAGAAGTCGGTGTACATTCACAAATATCATGGGTAAAAGATTTAGAGATAGAAATGCTTGATAAAATAAATGCTTTAGGAATAGGGCCAGGGGGATTAGGAGGAACACAGACAGCACTTGCAGTAAACATTGAAACATATCCAACACATATTGCAGGAATGCCGGTGGCAGTAAATATATGTTGTCATGTAAATAGACATGCGCACAGAGTAATATAGAAACTACTCAGAATATTATGGCTTTAGATAGCCAGGTCTAGAAAAACAAAGCAAAAAGTTTTGTACCCAAAATGAAGAATAATAAAGTAGTAAAAGAATATAATTATAGAAGGAAGAGATGAAATATGGATAAATATATAAATTCACCAATTAGCAATGAGGATGCTAAATCTCTTAGAGCAGGAGATTACGTATACATATCTGGAATTATATATACAGCTAGAGATGCAGCACACAAAAAGATGTCAGAAGTGTTAGACAAAAAAGAGAATCTTCCTATAGATATGTCCAACAACATAATATATTACATGGGGCCATCTCCAGCAAGAGAAGGAAGAACAATAGGATCTGCAGGGCCAACAACGGCAAGTCGCATGGATAGATATACGCCATCATTATTAGACCTTGGATTAAAAGGGATGATTGGAAAGGGAAAGCGTTCGGTTGAAGTTATAGATGCAATAAAAAGAAATGGAGCAGTATACTTTGCGGCAGTTGGTGGAGCAGGAGCTATATTATCAAAGTGCATCGAAGAGAGTGAAGTAATAGCATATGATGAGCTTGGAACAGAGGCAATAAGAAAATTGAAGGTTTCCAATTTTCCCGTAATAGTTGTCATAGATTCAGAGGGAAATAACCTATATGAAACAGCTATAGAAAGATATAAAATATAATTGACAAACAGTTGTCTTTCAAGTATAATAACTTGTGCGTCACGAAAGTGACCATCATAATTGGAAGGCAATCTACTTCAGGAGGAATACTCAAGAGGCTGAAGAGGCGCCCCTGCTAAGGGTGTAGGTCGTTAACGCGGCGCGAGGGTTCAAATCCCTCTTTCTCCGTTACTTTCACAATAACAAGATTTTCACCAGCTGGCGAACATCTGGTGATTTTTTACGCAGTAAAGATAATACAAGTATTATTAAAAAAGTGTAGAAAATTGTTGACAAACACATCAGAAGATGTTATTATGAAAGTCCACCGCATAAAACCGGTGAAAATTTTAAATCGAAAGATTTAAAAAAAAGTTAAAAAAGTTGTTGACAAGGCACTAGACGATATGATATATTATACAGGCTGTCGCTTAAGACAACAACGCAAAACAAACTGTACATTGACAACTAAACAATAAACCATCCCTGAAAATTCTTTATAAGATTTTCAGCGAACTATCTCAACAATGAGATATTTCCAAACAACAGTAATGAGAACCTAGTTCTCAAATGGATAGAATAGCTAACGTTATTTTGATCCAAGAATTAAACACTTTTAACGAGAGTTTGATCCTGGCTCAGGATGAACGCT
>JAAYNM010000096.1 GCA_012520815.1 Clostridiales bacterium | reverse complement strand
TCTTGTGGGCGCAGCTGTTGGATGGGATTTTGTAGTTGGAACAGTGCTAGCGGTATCAACAAGCGAAGTTACAAAGTCATAACAATAGAATGTGGGAAAAATTTATGTTTTTCCCACATCTTAAATCAAGGAAGGTAAGAAAATGAAAAATTTACATCAAAGTATATTGCAGAAAAGAATGAAGAATGCAAACTTAGATAAATTATCCGGACCCTTTTCAGTGGCGTTTACTGTTACAAATAAGTGTAACTATAGATGTAGACACTGCTATAATAATAGCGGACAGGACATATATAGAGAATTAACTGATGAGGAGTTGTTAAATATTGCAAGACAAATAAGTGAACTAAAACCAATGAATGTATGTCTATGTGGCGGAGAACCGTTAATAAGAGGGGAAGTCATATATGATATAATAAAAGAATTAGCTTCAAATTGTGGAATTGTAAATATTGTTAGTAACGGATATTTATTAACTGAAGGCGTGTTATTGAAATTAAAAAATGCAGGTATAAATACGATTCAGGTAAGCCTAGACGGAAATAATGCCTTTCTACATGAAAATATGAGGTTGATTCCTGGAGCATTTGAAAAAGCGATCGAAGCAATTAGACGAGCATCAGAAAAAGGGTTTAAAGTTGCGGTATCTTTTTGCCCCAATAAATTGAATATATATAAGATTGAGGAAACATGTAAATTGGTTAAAGAGTTAGGTGCAAATGATTTTAGAGTTATGCCATTGATATTGATGGGAAGAGGGAAAAGTATGGTAAATATGAAGCCATCTCCTAATGAATATTTGTGGCTACAACAAAAAATCAGCAAGTTAAAAGATTTGTATCAAGATGAAGATTTTGTGATATCTTGGGGCGATCCATTAGACCATCTTACTAGAATGCCTGAAAATAATAAAAATAGTATGAATACATATTCAGTTGAAATTCGTTCTGATGGAAAATTATTATTATGTAATTATTTGCCGATTGTCGTTGGTGATTTAAAAAAACACAGTTTGAAAGATTATTGGCATGCTGGATATAATAATATATGGGGAAATAATAAATTACAGCCATACATAAGTAATTTGTACAGCACAGAGCAGTTTAATTCATTTTGTCCAGAACCATACACAGGTAGGGATATTGTTCATGATTTGATTGATGAAAAATAATGGGAGGAAAATATGAGATATCAAATAAAAGATAAACATAATTTTTTTATTAGAGAAGATGGAGATTCATCTATGGTGCTTTTTAAGGAAAAGCATGACCAATTTATTCTGAATGGGACAGGTTTGGTTATGTTTAATCTGATATTAGAAAATAATCAAACACAAAAAGTATTAGAGGAACTGAAGAAAAAATATGAAAATGTTGAAATTGCTGTGTTGGAGAATGACCTTCAAGACATAATAAGAATGTTAAAAATGTATGGCATACTTGTTATGGAACAAGAAACAGAAGAGAATATATGTAAACATATCGACATTTCAGCTGTGGATGAAAATGATTATGAAAAAGTGGGACGTTTTGTTGAAGCAAACCGTTGTAGCGATTTTTTTGTGGCTGGAGGAAAAGGTTATTATACTGCCGTTAATATTCGTGCACATATAATGAATAATCAAGAATATTATTTTTATAAAATTGGTGAAAATGGGAAAATTGATGGACTCATTATAGTGGTTCCTAATGTTAGCAATAATTCGGTTGTTAATATTACAGCATTAATTGTATCAAAAGAAAAAAATAGCGAGGAAAGAATAAAAATCGAAAAAGATTTGATGGATTATGCTATGAAAAGTATGATTAATCAAGTAAATAAGCTTAGAATTTCATTTTATGCAAACGAAGAAAAAGAAGTGTCGTTTTTAGACATGTATAAAGCATTAGGTTTTGAAAAAGAAGCGGAACTAAAAGGGGAATATAAGAGTAAGAGTTTGTTTTTGTACAGCATGTTTATATAAACATACTTGTATCAATGTATGTTATAGGTAATTTGAAAATTGAATTGAATTTGCGTTTTATATTTCAAGATTATAAATTCTTGTAAAGCACAGTTTTTTGATTTCGACGAGATGGACTATAGGTGTATCTTTAAGATGAGTTATAGAGCATGTACAAGATCATTATTTTTGTACTTTGTAAGGTTCAAATCGGTGGATATGGACAAATTATTAATATCAAAAAATGGTATGGTATCAGTAATATTTATGTGATATACTAGAAAAAAGAGGTGATAAAAATGGAAGGCAAGTTTAATAATTGGCATAAATGCCTAGAGGTTGCATGTTTTGTATTAATTCTGACATCTAGTATATATAAAGGACTTTTTTGTGATGGAGATATGGGTGTAGTAATTATTTTGTCCTTTGTTGCAATTTTATTGTTTATAATTATTTCAATTGCAGCGTTATTTCCAGCGACATGGAGAATGACTGATCGTGAGAAAGAAAAAATTAGTGATTTAAAACGATATCAAGAGAAATACACTAGTATATTTGTTATTGTAAATGTAGTGTTGAGTATTTTTATGGTTTTGTTAATATTAGTAATAGGATGATGACGATTTATATGTATTGTTAATAGAAAATAGAGGAAATGATGGAAGCTGCTGAAAAATCAACCGTTTATTTGATTGGAATTTTGATTTTAAATTTAAAAATGGCTCTATATCAATTTTTTAAATTTAAATCACTTTAATAAGCCTTTTGGTAAAGAATAAAGGGATATTCCCTCTATACTGTAGCTACTAGTTTTGTAATCTTGACAATATTTGCAGT
>JAAYNM010000003.1 GCA_012520815.1 Clostridiales bacterium | reverse complement strand
GAAAATTTGTAAACCGGGGATTTTTAAATGGACCTGTGTGTCCAATTTACGGCTTTGGTGTTCTGGTGGTAATTCTTGTATTAACCCCATTAAAGCATAGAATTCTAATTTTACTTGCAGGCTCCATTATTTTGACTACAGTAATTGAACTAATTACCGGTTTTATTTTAGAAAAGCTGTTTCATAATCAATGGTGGGATTATTCTGATCAGCGTTTTAATTTTCATGGATACATATGTTTAAGATTTTCTATTCTATGGGGAATTGCCTGTACTTTAATTATGTATGTGATTCACCCTACTATCCATAAAGTAATTCAGATTGTACCCAAAACTCCAGGAATGGTAGTTTTAGTTATTTTTTGTATTGTATTTGGGATGGATATGATTATTACCATAAGTACCATTCTTAAATTTAATGAACGTCTGAAAGTGTTGGATGAAATTGAAGTTAAGCTGAAAGTAGTTTCGAATGAAATCGGGGAAAATATTCACGGAGGTGTTACCGCCGTAATAGAGAAGAGTGATGGGTTAAAAGAGACCTTTGAA
This sequence comes from Clostridiales bacterium, assembly GCA_012520815.1. Taxonomy (GTDB): domain Bacteria; phylum Bacillota; class Clostridia; order Lachnospirales; family Lachnospiraceae; genus SVEL01. The sequence continues at coordinate 2,458 of JAAYNM010000003.1, read as the reverse complement.
ATTAAGAGCGCGGAGTTCTCAGAAAATCACGAAGAACTTCTGGCAAATTTCTCTACATTAAAAAACAATATTAATGGTAAAAAAGAAGAACTGGCTCATCTTCAGGCAAAGTATAGAGAGGTTTTAGAAAGAAGAAGTATAGGAGAAAAGCGTTTATTAAAAGCCTTTCCTGATATGAAGGTCAATAGATATGAAGAATCATTTAAAAAGCTAAAAAAATTTATAGAAGAGAAACGAACAGATAATCATACAAAGTAACTCCGTTTTTACCATGATAAGGTGCCGCACCGCGGAATGTTCCCTCTATTTTTTTAGAACAGGTAAAAACTCGGAAAATATTCATTGCTCCCACACCGAGAAAAAAAATCCAATTCCAAGACATACTGTAAATGCTGACATGGTATCATTTTCAAAATATATTGCAATACAAAGTATGATTCCTAAAATAAGCAGATAACTTCCTGTTACCAGCGCACCAATTGATGATGCAGCGTATCCCTTATAGGTTAATATTAAAATTGTCATACCCATAAGAGAAAGGACATTTCAAATATGGTCACTATGAAGTGTAACACTTTTTCTATGATTTCTAATGATATTTTTTATTCCAAACGCAATTTGCAAGGAATATGGAACAATGAAGAACAAACTACTTCTTTAATATTTCAAATTTTTCCAGTATTATTTTTTCTTCTTCACTAACCAATATTGTGGTAGAATTTTGAGCATTGAAATACAAATACTTCGAACCATCACTCGTCTTTCCGACAATTGTGTTGGATTCTTTATAGAAACCAGTTGCTTCTATGTGTTCTATACCGTCCATATACAGGTATTGTCCTTTAAAATATGCATTTTCGCTATTTCCACATGCACCTAAAAATATACACAAAAGCATCATGTATAAAACGGTTGATCATACTTTGAATTCTCGTTTCATATATTTACCTCCTTACCTGGTTTAAACATTATAGTTTATATATCAACCTATATACTTATATACTTTTATACCATAAAAGCGATGAAAAATCTATATACCAGACTTCTCATCGCCTTTATTATTTCTAATTTTGCTTTATTGTTACTTAGTCTATGTCAGTTGATACTGACAGTTTCTAAATTACCTAGCTAAAATTATCAGATTATTTCTGATATCCTTTAATCCATTTACCATCTGAACCAACATAGTATTTTCCACCGTCAACCCATTCAGATGTTGCCATTTTTCCATCAGATTTCACATAGTATTGTCCACTTATCCATTTTGAGGTCTGCATTACTCCGGATGTATCGAAATAATACCATTTATTGTTTATCTTAACCCATTTAGACTGTTGGATATTTCCTGATGTCATATAATACCTTTTGCTGTTTATCTCGAGCCACTGTGTAGATTTAACCCATTTACCATTGGCATCTACATAACATTTGTTATTATCTACAAATTCAGATGTCGCCATTGTTCCATCGGCTTTAACATAATATGTACTGCTTATCCATTTTGAAGTCTGCATTACTCCGGATGTATCGAAATAATACCATTTGCCTCCGACTTTTTTCCATGTTGATGTTTGCACAACTCCATTCGAGAAATAATACATTTTACTGTTAATTTTTATCAATCCTGTAGATTTAACCCATTTACCATTGGCATCTACATAATATTTGTTATTATCTACAAATTCAGATGTCGCCATTGTTCCATCGGCTTTAACATAGTATTTTCCACTTATCCATTTTGAGGTCTGCATTACTCCGGATGTATTAAAGTAATACTGTTTGCCATTTATTGATTTCCAGCCAGTTACAACTTTTCCATCTTCATAATAATACCTAGAATCTCCTGTATTTACCCAGCCGGATTTTGCATCTGAAGTTGTTTTTGTATATACGTATATAACTTCTGTTGTATTATCACCAAATGTTCCACTTGCATTTTCTGGTATTGTCTGTAATTTATATCCATTAAATGTCTTTGCCTCTGATGTATATTTTTCACCAGTTTTTCCCGATAATTTCTGAATATCTAATATATTACCTTCGGTATCCACATACTTGAAATATACTACACCATTCGTATCTACCGTCTTAATATATCCACTTACATCATAGTAACCACTGTTTACAAATTCAAAGTCTGCTGTCTGATTTCCATTACCATCACTAAAGATGACCATCAATTCTTTATCTGTTGATGTGTATTCATAGCCATATATTCCATCGCCTAAATCTATCATCTTACTTCCTGGCCATGCCTTACCTACTGATTTACTACCACTAAACATATATATATTAATATCAGAACCCCATCCGTCAGGCTTCTTGAAATATATGCCGTTGGTTATTACCGGAATCTGCTTTGCTGTTACATATACTTTTATTGTAGCTTCATATCCATTAAATGTAGTTACTGTAATATTTGCTGAACCATCTCTTACAGCAGTAATAATTCCTGCAT
>JAAYNM010000095.1 GCA_012520815.1 Clostridiales bacterium | reverse complement strand
GGCTATAATGAAGCATTCATTATAGATGAATCTACAAAAGATGATTTGATTTTATCAGATCCTAAAAGTGCTGAAATTATTAGACCAATTTTAAGAGGCAGAAATATAAAAAGGTATGCATATGATTATCAGAATGAATGGTTAATTTGTTTTCCATGTGGTTTTACTAATCGTTTTTCTAATAATAAGCATAACAAGGAACAATGGTTAAAGGGTGAATATTCAGCAATTTATAATCATTTGGTAAAGGCAGAAGAAAGATTGTCTAAAGAAAGAAATCCTAAAGCCAAAGGTCTTTACAAACGCGATGATCAAGGTGATTATTGGTGGGAACTTAGAAGCTGCAAATATATGGACGATTTTAATAAGCGTAAAATAATTTATCCATGTATTATGACTACAGAGCCACGCTTTATGTTTGACCAAAATGGTTATTATTATACAATCGCACCAGGTAACATCATATCTGGCAATCATTTAATGTATCTGCTTGCTTTCCTTAATTCAAAAATATGTTATTTTGTATTACGTAAGTTTTTTATGGGTGGAGGAATAGAGGGAGAGTTAAAAACAAATAGATTGTTATCTTTACCGATACCGTTGCCAGATTCAAATTTAGAAAGTTTGATAGTAACTAATATAGAATTATTGTTGGAGGAATACGATAAAAATGGACTTATAAATGAATCTTTACTAGAAAAAATTGATTTTCTTGTGGCAAAAGCATACAAATTATCAGAAACTGAAATTAAATATATTATAAATTACGAATACTAATTGTTTATAAGATAATCCACTTCTTCTTTTGTAAATCTGTATAGATTAGCAATAAATTTTCGTGCCTCATCTTCTTCTGATGTACAATTAATAAAATTTTTAGATGACATTTTGTCGTATATTTTTGTCAAAACTTTTTCGGATTGAACATCAAGTCTAGGAATTGGCAAGTTTAATAAAAATGCTTTTTTGTAGCGAACTCCAGATGAGCCTAAACCTCCTCCTGCATAATACTTTTTGAAAATTTTAAATGTAATGTCAGAATTTAGTAGCATGACAAGAGGCTTTAATTGTTCTCCTATAATGAAAAAAGAGCTAGCTTCAGGATAAAATAAGCCCTGTTCATCATAATAAAATCTAGGTTCTTGAACAATTTCACTATATAAAATTTTCGGCTTATTAAAATCGTCCCAATAACTTATTTGATCTTGAGTTTCATACCATTTATTAGATGTTTTTTTGCGTGCGTTTTTTCCTTTTATCCCATCAATATTCTTTTCTCCACTTTGAGAAAGTCGTCTTTTTCCAAATTTCAGGAGATGATTTTTTATAGCAGGATACATTTCTATATCGTAATGCTTACTTGGGAATGTACAAATTAGGTATAATCCTTGATACGAGTATTCGTATCTCTTAATATCTTTGCCTCTTAAAATTGGTCTAATAATTTCAGCACTTTTAGGATCTGATAAAATCAAATCATCTTTTGTAGATTCATCTATAATGAATGCTTCATTATAGCC
>JAAYNM010000094.1 GCA_012520815.1 Clostridiales bacterium | reverse complement strand
TTCCAACGGGGCTTATTAAAGTGCCACTACTCCAGTCACTGTCACTCTGAATAATTCAAAAATTCGATAGATTGGTACTTTGGAAGGATATATTCATTTTTTAATTACATTTTGCGGAAACTCAAGTTATGCTTGAATAGTATTTTGTTATTTACAAAAAAATTGTATTAAGATATACTCAAATAATGTAATAAATACAATAAATAATAGATAATACATAATTTAAAGAAAAAGGGAAATACTTTAAATTTAATGTAATAAAAGATGAATGTATGAAATATATATAATTGTTTGGATAATTATATTAATACAAATAGTACGGTAGAAAGAAGGAGAAACTATGAAATTTAGACCATGTATAGACATCCATAATGGAAAAGTTAAGCAAATCGTTGGAGGAAGTCTTAAAGACGAAAATGATGCAGTAAAGGAAAACTTTGTATCTACTCAAGATGCCACATATTATGCTGATTTATATAATAAACATAATATTACTGGCGGACATATTATATTACTTAATAGCGTAGATTCTCCATATTATGATATTACAAAGGAACAAGCCCTAATGGCATTAGAAGCATATAAGGGAGGATTGCAAGTTGGTGGGGGAATTAATGAGAGAAATGCATTGTTTTACTTGCAATTTGGAGCATCCCATGTAATTGTGACTTCATATGTATTTTCAAATGGTTCGATTAATATAGATAATTTAATAAAGCTAAATAGGATTGTAGGAAAAGATCATTTGGTATTAGATGTAAGTTGTCGAAAGAGAGATGGAAAGTATTATATTGTTACGGATAGATGGCAAAAATTTACTGAAGTTGAATTGTCCGAAAAGACATTTTATGATTTAGAAAAATATTGTGACGAGTTTCTAATTCATGCAGTTGATGTGGAGGGCAAGGCTAAAGGAATAGAAGAGGAAGTGGCTACATTACTAGGAAAATTAAAGGGCATGAAAATTACATATGCCGGTGGTATAGGTTCTTTTGAAGATTTAGATATCTTGAAAGAAAAATCTAAATCAAAAGTAGATTTTACAGTTGGCAGTGCATTGGATATCTTTGGTGGCAATATGAATTTTGAAAAGGTAATAGAGTATAAATAAATAAATTTCCCATATACTATTGAAAATAGGAGGTAGTTATGGGGAAAATAAGCAAAATAGTAAAAAAAATAAAGACGGAGATATTTCTAAATCCAGAATGGAAGAATTAATGTTAAATACGGGTTTTTTAACTAAGGATTTAGGGACAATATTAGTTGGATCAGAGGCTGTTAACGAGGGGATTATTAATTTAGTTGAATTTACATACAATAAATAGTAAAATAGATAAGTATGTATTCATATTTGTAGTTTATGAATTTATAACTTTAATGTATATTAATGTTTAAAGTTTTACTTTATTTTAATATACATTAAGGTTTGACATAAATATATTTTGGAGGAAGGCAAGTTGACAAACACTAAGACGAACGCAAAGTCTAGAACAAATTCAAGAAAGACAAGCTCAAATAAAAAAACTCAAAGTAAGCCAAAAAATAGTTCTTCTAGTGCAAAGACAACAAGGAAGCAGACTTCAAAGGCTGATGTTTCGCCAATGGCGAAAGAAAGGTATATACCTACTGAAAAGGAAATCAAGCTACATAATGAAATTAGGTTATTAATATCATTAGCCATAATGACACTCCTAATGCTTAGTAATTTTGGAGTACTATCTCCAGTGGGAGATTACATAAGTTATTTTATGTTTGGATTATTTGGATTTACAGCATACATATTTCCTATTGTTTTATTCCTTGGAATTGCATTTCTTATTTCAAATATTAACAACCCAAAAGGTGTAATGAAATTTGTAGCAGGCGGTGTATTATATATACTTGTTTCTGCTATGATACAATTGATTTTTGTAGAATATAATGAAAGTAAAAGTGTATTTGAATATTATAGTATATCTGGTGCCAATAAAACAGGTGGTGGATTTTTTGGTGCTATGATAGAGAAATCATTACACTCAGTTATAGGTCTTGTGGGAACATATATTGTTCTTATATTTTTAATTATTATTGCAATGGTTCTTATTACAGAAAGATCATTTATTTCCGGAGTAAAAAAAAGTAGCACCGTGGTATATGAGACAGCGAAGGAAGATGCTACAAGAATTAGGAAAAGTGCAAAGGATATTGCAAAAGAGAGAGCATATCAGAAAAAAGAAAAGAGAATGGATAATCAAATCCGCGGAGTAGCTATTACAAAACTGGCTAGACCAAACGATCAGGATGAGGATATTCATGAGATAAGTGTAGCTGATATAAAAGATTTACCAGGTGTGGAAAACCCTGCTGTATACAAGGGTCATGTAGAGCTAGATGATGTAGCAAATATAGATGAATATAATGTTGAAAATACATATGAAAAATCATATGATAAGGTATATAAGGAATCATATGAAGCTCCATATAAAGATGAATATGAAGGAAACTACGGAAATACACCTGAAGATGAAGCTGAGAGTACTTTTTTTGAGGATAGCGAGGGTAATTATAGACCAAAAGAAAAAGTGCAAGTATCCGAGAGTGCAAAGGCTGTTATGAACAGAAAGGCATTTGTTGTTACACCAGCAACTCCAGGTGAAGGGGTAATATCTAAAGCAGAGCCTAGTGTAGACGGTTCAAACACAAATATTGCTTCATCTGGGGACGGTGGGTCTTCTACTAGCCCAAGGAGTCAATCTAGTGGGATAAGAAGCAAAAAACCTAGAGAATACGTTTTGCCAAAGACAACATTACTTAATTCATCACAGGGTAGAAATTCAACAACCTCAATGAGTGAATTAAAGGAAACGGCAGCAAAATTGCATACGATATTGGAGACTTTTGGTGTTAATGCAAATGTAGTTGATTATGCAAAAGGACCTTCTATAACACGTTATGAAATTCAACCTGAAACAGGAACAAGATTAAGTAAAATAACATCCTTAGCGGATGATATAAAATTAAATTTAGCAGCGACAGATATTAGAATAGAGCCAATACCTGGAAAACCTACAATAGGTATAGAAGTACCTAATGAAGTAAGAGAATCAGTTTTAATTAAAGAATTGATAGAATCTAAGGAATTAAAAGGACATAGTTCAAAAATTGCATTTGCAGCAGGTAAAGATATTGCAGGAAAAGTTATTATTGGTGATATTGCAAAGATGCCACATATGCTTGTGGCAGGAACAACAGGTTCAGGTAAATCTGTGTTCACCAATTCTATTATTATGAGCATATTATTTAGGGCAAAACCATCAGAGGTACGTCTTATTATTGTAGATCCAAAGGTGGTTGAATTTGGTGTATATAATGGTATCCCTCATTTGCTTCAGCCGGTTGTTACAGATGCAAAATTAGCATCAAATACACTTAAATGGGCAGTTGCAGAGATGTCAGAGAGATACAAGCGATTTGCAGACTTGAATGTTAGAGATCTAAAAGGTTATAATGAGAAAGTATCAACTTTAGGGAAAGATATGGGACTAAAAAAGCTCCCTCAGATTGTTATAGTTATAGATGAGTTAGCAGACTTAATGATGGTAGCAGCTAAGGAAGTTGAAGAGTCTATCTGTAGATTAGCACAGCTTGCTAGAGCGGCAGGAATCCATTTGATTATCGCAACTCAAAGACCTTCTGTTGATGTAGTAACGGGATTGATAAAGGCTAATATTCCATCTAGATGTGCACTTATGGTTTCATCTGGTGTAGATTCTAGAACAATTATAGATTCAAATGGAGCAGAAAAGCTATTAGGTAATGGTGATATGCTATTCTATCCATCAGGATATGTAAAACCAGTTAGATTACAAGGAGCATTTGTCTCAGATGCAGAAGTTCAAAGAGTTGTAGATTTTTGGAAAAATCAGACTGATGGTAATGCATATGACGATTCTATTGTACAATATGTTTCAAATGTGCCCGCAAGTTCTTCAGTAGGTGGACAAGATGAAAGAGATGATTACTTTATAGAAGCCGCAAGGCTTGTAATTGAAAAAGACAAAGCGTCAACAAGTATGTTACAAAGAATGTTTAAAATAGGGTTCAACAGAGCTGCAAGAATTATGGACCAACTATGTGATTTGGGAATAGTAGGAGAAGAAGAGGGAACGAAACCTCGAAAGGTTCTAATGACAATGGAAGAATTAGAACAGTTAATCAATTCAACAAATCACAATTAAAACTTAATAACTAAATTTTTTAACCAAGGAGACTGATTATGAAAACAGATATTCAAATTGCCCAGGAAGCAACGATGCTACCAATCACACAGGTGGCAGCAAAACTTAACCTTAAAGAGGACGATTTAGAGTTATATGGAAAATATAAAGCTAAAGTGTCTAATGAGTATCTTAACTCAGTAAAGGATAATAAAAATGGTAAACTTATACTTGTTACAGCTATCAATCCGACTCCAGCCGGAGAAGGTAAGACAACAGTTAGTGTAGGTCTTGGACAGGCATTTGGTAAACTTGATAAAAAGGCAATAATTGCATTACGTGAGCCTTCTTTAGGACCATGCTTTGGTATCAAAGGTGGTGCTGCAGGTGGTGGATATTCACAGGTAGTTCCAATGGAAGATTTAAATCTCCATTTTACAGGTGATTTTCATGCCATTACCTCGGCTAATAATCTTTTAGCTGCACTTTTAGATAACCACATTCAGCAGGGAAATGAGTTGAGAATTGATACAAGACAGGTTGTGTGGAAGAGATGTCTTGATATGAATGATCGTGTCCTTAGGAATGTTGTGGTTGGACTTGGTTCAAAAATGGACGGTGTTGTTAGGGAAGATCATTTTGTAATTACCGTAGCATCTGAAATTATGGCAATATTGTGTCTGGCAACAGATATGGAAGATTTAAAGGATAGATTATCAAAGATAATTGTTGCATACGATTACGAAGGAAAGCCCGTTACAGCAGGAGATATTAAGGCAGTAGGTTCAATGGCAGCGTTATTAAAAGATGCTATTAAACCTAACCTTATTCAAACACTGGAACATACCCCAGCCTTAGTGCATGGTGGTCCTTTTGCAAATATTGCCCATGGATGTAACTCTGTAAGAGCCACATCGGCTGCACTTAAGATGGCAGATTATGTTATTACAGAAGCGGGATTTGGTGCTGATTTAGGTGCTGAAAAGTTCTTTGACATTAAGTGCCGTAAGGCTAATCTTAAACCTGATGCGGTTGTATTGGTGGCTACAATAAGGGCATTAAAATATAATGGTGGAGTTCCAAAATCAGAACTAAATACAGAAAATATAGATGCTTTAAAGAAGGGTATTGTTAACCTTGAAAAGCACATAGAGAACTTACAGCAGTTTGGCGTACCAGTGGTTGTAACACTTAATTCTTTTGTAACAGATACAGAGGCTGAAAATGCATTTGTAATGAAATTCTGTAAAGAAAGAGGATGTGAATTTGCCCTTGCAAGGGTGTGGGAAAATGGTGGCGATGGTGGTATGGAACTAGCAAAGAAAGTCATTGAAACTATTGAAAATAAGCCAAGCAACTTTAAAGTACTATATCCAGATGATATTTCATTAGAGGATAAAATTAAAACAATTGCTACTAAGATTTACGGTGCAGATGGGGTCGAATATTCACCAGCAGCCAAAAAATCTTTAGAAAAAATTGCTGAAATGGGATATTCTAACCTTCCAATTTGTATGGCAAAGACACAATATTCATTATCTGATGATCAAACAAAACTAGGAAGACCAACAGATTATAATATTAATATCCGCGAAGTTTACATTTCCGCTGGTGCAGGCTTTGTTGTTGCTGTTACAGGCTCAATAATGACTATGCCAGGATTATCAAAGGCCCCTGCAGCATATGGTATAGATGTAGATGGGGATGGCACAATTACAGGCTTATTTTAAAGGAGAATACTTTTATGGCTCAAATTATAGATGGCAAAAAAATCTCTGCACAGATTAAAGAGGAAGTAAAGACAAAAGTTGCAGAATACAAAAATCAAGGAATGGAAGTATGCCTTGCAGTTGTTCAAGTTGGGAATAATCCAGCTTCTACAGTGTATGTAGGCAATAAGAAAAAGGCTTGTGAATTAGTAGGGATTAAATCCTTAGCATATGAATTACCAGAGGAAACCAGTGAGGAAGAACTTTTAAATCTTGTTAATAAATTAAATAATGAAAAGGAAGTAAATGGTATTTTAGTTCAACTTCCATTACCTAGTCACATTGATGAGGAAAAAGTCACAAATGCTATAGTTCCAGAAAAAGACGTAGATGGATTCCATCCAGCCAATGTAGGTGCTTTATCAATAGGTAAACAAGGTTTTATTTCATGTACACCTTATGGTATTATCCAACTTCTTAAAAGAAGTAATATTGAAATTGCAGGAAAACATTGTGTTATTATAGGAAGAAGCAATATTGTTGGTAAACCAATGGCTATGCTTCTACTTAGGGAAAATGGAACTGTAACTGTTGTTCATTCTAGGACAAAGGATATAAAAGAAATTACGAAGCAAGCAGATATTCTTGTGGCAGCTATAGGTAAACCTAAATTTATAGACGAAACATATATAAAGTCAGGAGCAGTTGTTATTGACGTCGGAATTAATAGAGATGAAAATAATAAGCTTTGTGGGGATGTTGATTTTGAATCAGTTGAACCAGTGGTAAGTGCTATTACACCAGTTCCAGGTGGTGTAGGACCTATGACCATTGCAATGCTAATGAACAACTGTGTGGAGGCCTTTGAGTTTCAAAACAGATAAAGGAAAAATATGTACGCAAATATAATTGTAGATATATCACATGAAAAGGTTGATAAAACATTTCAATATAAGATACCAGACGAATTAAATGGGATAATGCCTGGAGCACCAGTTATTATCCCATTTGGTGCTGGTAACAGAGAAATTAAAGGTTTTGTAATTGAAACCACAGATATTTGTGAATATGATGAAAGCAAAATCAAGTCAATTCTCAGAATAGATAACAAATCTGTAGAGATTGAAGGAAAATTAATTAATCTTGCATGGTTTATTAAGAACACTTATGGTTCTACTATGAATCAAGCTCTTAAAACGGTCTTACCAGTCAAAAAAAAGACTAGAGAAATTGTCAATAGAACACTCATATTATCAGCAAAAGATGAAGAAGTTACAGAGTTAATAGAAAAATATACAAAGAAACACGCAGTCGCTAGATTGCGTTTATTAAATGAACTTATGAGGTCGCATTCACTTCCAGAATCATTAGTTACGGGTAAAATGAAGGTTTCAAGGGAGGTTATTAAATCTTTTCTTGATATGGGTATTATTGAAATTAAATCTGAAACAAGCTATAGAAATCCAGTAAATATCAACGATTTAACTCCATACGATATTCAACTAACTAGCCAGCAAAGGCAAATTGCAGATAGTATTGTAGATTCCCATGAACTTGTACATTTAATACATGGTGTAACTGGTAGCGGTAAAACAGAAGTGTATATGGATGTAATTGAAAGAACTATATTAGGAGGTAAACAGGTAATTGTGCTGATTCCAGAAATAGCATTGACATATCAGACAGTTATGCGATTTTATAGAAAATTTGGAGATAGAGTATCTATTATTAATTCTAAACTTTCACAGGGTGAGAGATTTGATCAGTTTACAAGGGCAAAAAATGGTGAAATTGATATAATGATTGGTCCTAGATCGGCAGTATTTACACCTTTTGACAGATTGGGGTTAATCGTTATAGATGAAGAACATGAGACCTCCTATAAAAGTGAAAATGTACCAAAGTATCATGCAAGAGAAACTGCAATTTATAGAGCCTCAAGGGAGGGGGCAAAGGTTATTCTGGGCTCAGCCACTCCATCTATTGAATCATACCACAAAGCATTGGATGGAAAATATCAGCTTTACAAGCTAAATGAGAGAGCAAATTCAAATAAAATGGCAAATGTAGAAGTAGTGGATTTGCGTGAGGAATTAAAAGAAGGAAACAAATCAATGATAAGCAGAAAATTAGATTCATTGATTAGAGATAGATTAGAAAAAAAAGAACAGGTAATGTTATTCATAAATAGACGAGGCTATGCAGGATTTGTCTCTTGTAGAAGCTGCGGGGAACCGATAAAATGCCCTCATTGTGATGTATCACTTAATTTACATAATGGTAATAGGATGATATGCCATTATTGTGGCTATGAAATTCCATTGCCTAAGTTATGCCCAAAATGTGACTCTAAGTATATAGCAGCATTTGGGACGGGTACACAAAAAGTGGAAAAAGCAGTTCTAAAACTTTATCCTACGGCAAGGACCCTGAGAATGGATTTGGATACTACAAGGAATAAAGGAGACCATGAGAAAATATTAGAAGCTTTTTCTAATAGAGAAGCGGATATATTAATTGGAACCCAAATGATAGTAAAAGGTCATGATTTCCCCAATGTGACATTGGTTGGCGTTATTGCAGCGGATTTGTCGTTATTTGCAGCAGACTATAGAGCTGGCGAGCGAACATTTGATTTACTTACTCAGGCGGCAGGACGTGCAGGGCGAGGAAGTAAGGAGGGGAAAGTAGTAATTCAAACATATAAGCCTGAAGAATATAGTATTGTTGCTGCTGCAAAGCAGGATTACGAATTATTCTATAAACAGGAGATTTTGTACAGAAAATTATCAGGGTACCCACCTATGATAAATATGATGGCAGTGCTTGTAAATTCAGAGTTTGAGGAGGTTGCCCAAGAGGCAGCATCACTTATTAAAACCACACTGGAGAGCAATAAGGAAAATTTAATGATAATAGGTCCGGCAGATTGTAGTATATCAAAAATAAATGATGTATACAGAAAGGTGATTTACTTTAAACATAAAGAGCAAAATACTATTACTAAATATAAGGATATTTTAGAGCAAGAAATAGAAAAATATGATAAATCAAAAGATGTCTTGGTACAGTTTGATTTAAACCCGTTAACATTCTATTAGAAAATAAAATAATAATGAATATTTTGTGAGTTTTCTTTAAAAAACTATACTAAATCAAAAAAATAATGTAAAATACAGTAATTGAAAATGTTTTTAACACATATGGAGGACAATATGGCAATCAGAAACATAAGAGAAATCGGCGATGATATATTAAGAAAGAAATGTAGAGAAGTTAAAGAAATAACACCTAAGATTGAGGAATTAATCGAGGATATGTTTGAAACTATGTATGAGGCTGATGGTGTAGGACTTGCTGCACCACAAGTAGGGATTTTAAAAAGACTTGTAGTTATTGATGCAGATGATCAACCAATGGTACTTATAAACCCGGAGATTATAGCAGTGGATGGAACCCAAACAGGAACTGAAGGTTGTCTTAGCGTACCTGGAAAGTTTGGCATTGTAACTAGACCGAATTACGTAAAAGTGAAGGCGATGGATGAAAACTTTAATGAAATTGAAGTTGAAGGAACCGAATTATTAGCTAGAGCAATTTGTCACGAAATTGCACATTTAGATGGTGAATTATACGTGGACGTCATTGAAGGTAAGCTAATGGACAATGATGAAATTGAAGAGTACCTAAGTGAACACGGCGAGGAGTAATAGCATATGAAAGTAATATTTATGGGAACACCAGATTTTTCAGTTGGTGCATTAGAAAGTATTATTGAAGCAGGCCATGAAGTAGTGCTAGTGGTGACAAAAGAGGACAAACCAAAGGGTAGAGGTCAGGAGATGATGTTTACTCCAGTAAAAGAGGCAGCTATCAAGCATAATATACCTGTTTTTCAACCACATAGGATTAAGGATGCCGAAAATGTATCATACTTAAAGGAATATGGTGCGGATATATTTATAGTAGTTGCATATGGACAGATTTTATCTGAAGAGATTTTAAATATGCCTAAGTATGGATGCATAAACGTACATGCCTCGTTACTACCAAAATACAGAGGTGCAGCGCCTATTCAATGGGCTGTTATTAATGGCGAAGAGGTAACTGGTGTTACTACTATGAAGATGGATATGGGAATTGACACTGGTGATATAATAGAAAAAGCCACTTACACACTAAAAGAAGACGAAACAGGTGGCAGTTTATTTGACAGACTTATGGAACTAGGTGGAGAACTCATAGTATCAACTATGAAAAAAATTGAAGATGGAACGGCAATCTTTATTAAACAAAACGATGAGGAAAGTACTCATACAAAAATGCTAGAAAAAAGCCTTGGTAAAATTGATTTTTCAAAGGATGCTGCTGAAATAGAGAGACTAGTTAGAGGATTGAATCCATGGCCAAGTGCATATACCTCATTAAACGATAAAAGTTTAAAAATATGGAAGTGTAAAGTTGTAGATGGAACCTATGAAGGCGATTTTGGTGAGGTTGTTAATATCACAAAGAATGAAATGCTTGTTAAGACAGGCAATAAGTGTCTTAGTATACTGGAACTTCAACTTGAAGGAAGAAAAAGAATGTATATCGAAGACTTTCTTTGTGGCATAAACATAGAAGAAGGAACTATTTTGGGCAAATAGAAAGGAGAAATAAAATGTTATCATATTATTATGGTTATTTTGATCCAACCTATATACTTATAATTATTGCTGCAATATTTTCATTACTTGCACAGGCAAAAGTGAGTACCACTTTTAATAGATATTCAAAGATCCATTCCCATAGGGGGATGACTGGCGCGCAAGTAGCAGAGAAAATATTACGAAGCAAGGGAATATATGATGTAAGAATCGAAAAGGTCTCTGGAAAATTGACAGATCATTATGATCCAAGGAATCATGTGCTTAGACTATCATCGTCTACCTATGATAATACATCAGTTGCAGCTATTGGTGTTGCGGCTCACGAGAGTGGACATGCCATACAGCACAATCAAGGCTATTTGCCTCTAAATATTAGAAGTGTTATTGCACCTGTAGCACAAATAGGATCATATGCATCATGGTTCCTGATTCTTATAGGTCTATTTTTTACAACGCAGACAGGAAATGTGATTATTCAAATAGGTATTTGGTGTTTTGTGGCTGTTGTTGCATTTCAAGTAATTACACTCCCAGTGGAAATTAATGCTTCAAGAAAAGCATTAAAAATACTCAATGAGGACGGAATCCTTGTTGGAGAAGAACAAACTGGAGCAAGAAAAGTTCTAACCGCAGCGGCTATGACCTATATAGCGGCTATGGCTACGGCTATTTTGCAACTTCTCAGACTCATCTTACTTTTCGGAGGTAGAAGACGTGACTAATTCTACCAATTTAAGAGAATTAGTATTAGATATGCTTATGGAAATTCTACGTGATGGGGTTCCTTCTCATGTAGTAATAAGTCAGACACTGGAAAAATATCAATATCTTGAAAAGAACGAAAGATCATTTATATCAAGAGTGACGGAAGGCACTCTTGAAAATGTTTTGCTTTTGGATTATGTTATCAACCAGTTTTCTAATACTAAAACCATTAAGATGAAACCTCTTATTAGAAACTTACTTAGACTTAGTGTTTATCAGTTGTTATATATGGATAGCATACCAGATTCGGCTGTTTGTAATGAAGCAGTAAAAATAGCTACAAAACGTAAGTTTGTTAATTTAAAAGGATTCGTTAATGGGGTTCTTCGAAATATTGCTAGATCAAAGAATGAAATAAAATATCCAGATATTGAAAAATCTCCAATAGAGTACTATTCTATTATGTTTTCAATGCCAGAATGGATGGTTCAGCAAATTATCAAACAGTATGGTATGGAAAAAGCAGATATAGTCATTAGAAATAGTACCCAGATATGTGAAGGAGTCACGGTTAGAATAAATACAATTAAGGCCGCAAAGGCTGAAGTAATAAAAGAGTTAACAGTAAAAAATATTGAGGTTTCGCCATTAAAACTTTATGAAAATGGAATCTCCATAAGTGGCTTTGATTATTTAAGTAGTATTGAAGCATTTATTGAAGGAAAGATTTCAGTACAGGATGAAAGTTCTATGATGGTGGCAGTGGTGGCAGAACCAAAGGAAGGGCAGTTCATAATTGATATGTGTGCTGCACCGGGTGGGAAATCACTACATTTGGCTGAACTTGCAAACGATAAATGTACTATCGAAGCTAGAGATATTAGTGAGTATAAGACTTCACTAATTGAAGAAAATATTGAAAGAGTAGGAATGGAGAACATAGTTACAAGGATTTTAGATGCAACTATATTGGATGAAAAATCTATAGAGAAGGCAGATGTTGTAATTGCAGACGTTCCGTGTTCAGGTCTTGGTGTTATTGCCAAAAAGAGTGATATAAAGTACAATATGACTATTGATAAGCAAAAAGAGCTTGTTTTATTACAACAAAAGATTCTTGACAATGCCGTAAAATATGTTAAAAATAATGGAACACTGATTTTTTCTACTTGTACCATCAATAAAGATGAGAATATTGAAAATATGAAGTGGCTTTTAGATAGATACGATTTAGAACCAGTGGATATTAGCGAAAAATTTCCAAAGGGATTTCATGAAGATGAAACGCGAAAAGGGTATATCCAACTGCTTCAAGGAATAGATGGGGCAGATGGTTTCTTTATATCGAAACTGAAAAAGAAACATTAGGTGAAACATGGAAAAAATTGATATTAAGTCGTTAAACCTTGATGAACTTACAAAGTTCATTGAAGATATTGGCGAAAAGAAATTTAGGGCAGCCCAAATATATAAGTGGCTACATCAAGATTTAGTTGTTGATTTTGATAGTATGTCGAATATTTCAAAGTCCTTGAAGGACAAATTGAAAGATGCAAGTTATATTACTGCCTTAGTTCCAGTAGAAGTTCTTACGTCCAACATTGACGGTACGAAAAAGTATCTCTTTAAACTAGAGGATGGAAATATAATCGAAAGCGTTTTTATGAGATATAATCACGGAAACTCAGTTTGTATTTCTACCCAAGTTGGATGTAGGATGGGTTGTAAATTCTGTGCATCTACACTGGATGGACTAGCTAGAAATCTTACACCATCAGAGATGTTAGATGAGATATATCGTATTGAAAAAGATACAGACGAAAGAGTATCAAATATTGTTCTAATGGGTAGCGGTGAACCAATGGACAACTTCGACAATGTAATAAAGTTTTTGAATCTTATAACAGATGAAAATGGTTTGAATATCAGTCAACGAAATATTACATTATCAACTTGTGGTATAATACCAAATATAAAAAAATTAGCTGATATGGAGATGGGAATCACCCTTGCAATATCTCTTCATGCCTCAGATGATGATACAAGAAGAGAACTAATGCCAATTGCCAATAAATACTCCATTGATGAGATTATAGATGTATGTAAATATTACTTTGAAAAGACAGGCAGGAGAATCACATTTGAATATAGTTTAGTTGCAGGAGTTAACGATACAATTAAAGAGGCAACAAAACTTGGCGAGTTGATTAAGGACTTAAACTGTCATGTTAATCTTATTCCTGTCAATCCTATAAAAGAGCGTAATTTCAAGCAATCACAGAGGCTTGATATAGAAAAATTCAAAAATTATCTTGAAAAATATAGAAATAATGTTACTATAAGAAGGGAAATGGGCAGAGATATTAACGGTGCCTGTGGACAGCTTAGAAAAAGCTATATTAATCAAGAATCACAAATAGAAAAGGAGGGAGACAGTTGAAAGCATTTGCATTGACCGATGTTGGAAAGAACAGGGTAACTAATCAGGATTTTGTATATTGCTCGAATATTCCAGTTGGAAATCTCCCTAATTTATTTATTGTGGCCGACGGAATGGGTGGTCACCGAGCAGGAGAAATCGCATCAGTTACCGCTGTAAACGCTGTTGTAGGTAGTATTTTACATTCAGAGAAGAAAGATGTCATATCTATTATTCAAGAAGGAATCACTACTGCCAATATTACCCTAATGGAAAAATCTAAAAATAATCAAGAGTGGGAAGGAATGGGTACTACATTAGTACTAGCGACTGTAGTTGATGATACTATGTATGTTGCAAATGTTGGTGACTCTAGATTGTACCTTATTGATGATGATATTCGTCAGATTACCCGTGATCATTCTTATGTAGAAGCAATGATTAGCATTGGTGAAATAGATAAAGAAAGCGCTAGAACCCATGAGAAGAAAAACATTATTACTCGTGCTATAGGCGTAGATGCAAGTACCAATGCTGACTATTTTGAAGTTCAGTACAAACCAGGTGACAAAATTCTTCTTTGTTCCGATGGGCTGACTAATATGATAGAGGATAAAGATATTTTTTCTATTGTAAATAGTTGTAATGATTTAGAAGACACCGTACATAAATTAGTATGTGTAGCTAACGAAAATGGCGGTAAAGATAATATCGCAGTTGTACTGGTTGAATTATAAGAATAATTTGAGAATCATGAAAGGATATTATATAAGATGATGATTAGAAAAGGCATGTTCATTGGCGATCGATATGAAGTTATTGATAAAGTTGGTTCTGGCGGAATGTCAGACGTATATAAAGCCAAGGATCATAAACTCAACAGAAACGTTGCAATTAAAGTATTGAAATCAGAATTTAGTGAGGATAAGAACTTTGTATCAAAATTCAAAGTAGAAGCTCAATCAGCAGCAGGTCTTACCCATCCTAATATCGTAAGTGTATATGATGTAGGAGAAGATGAAAATCTTCACTATATTGTTATGGAACTTATTGAAGGAATTACGTTAAAAAAATATATTGAAAAAAAGGGTAAACTTCCAGTCCGTGAAGCTGTTAGCATAGTTATACAGGTTTCGCAGGGTATTGAAGCAGCTCACAATAATCATATTATTCATAGAGATATTAAGCCTCAAAACATAATTATTTCTAGAGAAGGTAAAGTAAAAGTAACAGATTTTGGTATTGCAAGGGCTGCATCAGCAAACACTATCAACTCTAATGCAATGGGTTCTGTACATTATATTTCTCCAGAACAGGCAAGGGGTGGATATATTGATGAAAAGAGTGACATTTATTCATTAGGTATTACTCTGTTTGAGATGGTTACTGGCATAGTTCCATTTGAAGGAGATTCTACAGTTCAGATAGCATTAGCACATATTCAGGACGAAATGCCTGATCCAAGAAATTATGAACCAGAGCTTCCCATTAGTGTTGTTAAAATAATTGAGAAGTGTACACAGAAAAAGTCGGAGAGAAGATATCTTAAAGCATCATCATTTATAGCAGACCTTAAGAAATCCTTGATATCTCCAGATGAGGACTTTGTGGTCATAGCACCGCCTGTTACTAATGGTTCAACTATTATGATTACAGATAATGAGATTTCTGTCATTAGGAAAGAAGCAGCAGCTGCTGCTGTTAATGATGGAGACGAAGATATTATAGAAGATGAAGACGACGATGATTCTTATTTAGATGAAGACGATGATGGATTTGGGGAGGAGGAGGATTATTCTAATCCGAAACTCGATAAGGTAGTTGCTATAGCAGCGATTGTAGCGGCAATTGTAGTCTTGATTATTGGTATCCTTATTATTACATCGGTAGTTAAAGGTTGTGGCGGAAGTGACCTTGATCCTTTAGAAAATACAACTACATTAGATGACAAGACAACTATTGTACCAGATGTAATTGGTAAGACAGAAGAGGAAGCTATTACAGCTCTTAGTGATGCAAAACTTGGATATAAGATAAGTAGTGAATATCACAATAAAATCGAAAAAGGTAAAGTTATTAGATTATCAGAGAATGTTGGTACAACTATTGCAAAGCAATCGACAATCACAATATATATAAGTCTTGGAGCTGAACCATTCGATATTCCAGATGTAATTGGTAAAAATTATCAGGAAGCAAAGGAATTACTTGAAGGTGATGATTATGGACTTAGAGTAGAAATCAAATGGGAAGCTAGTGATGAGATAGAAGAGGATGTAGTTATGGAAGTAAGTCCAAAGGCTCCAACTCAATTATCATATGGCGATACGATTACGCTTACTGTAAGTCAAGGACAGGATACGTCAGATGTAGAAGTTCCAGACCTTAAGAATAAAACGAAGGAGCAGGCGAAGGCATTACTTGAAGAGAATGGACTTTCTCTCGGAACTGTAACACCTGCATCAAGTAGTACAGTTGATGCTGGAAAAGTTATTTATCAGGATATTCAGGCAGGGAGAAGTGTTCCAAGAGGTGAGACAATTAGTATTACTATTAGCACTGGTCCAGAGGAAATACCAGAGACTACTACTCCTGAGCCAACAACGACAGAGGAATCATATTCAGTTTCATTTAACGGATTCATAATCTCTGAGCATTTAAAATCAATGGAACAAGCCACAAATGATGACGGCGAGGTGATTCCATATGAAATAAAAGCATATATATCTTATACAATAGATGGGGCCCCACCTTATAATAGAGATGTTACTGAACTAATTGAAGGTAATGACGAGAACGGATGGAAAGCTCAATCCACTCCTATTGTTATAACCGTAAAAGATCCAAAGGCTAAGAATGTAGAAGCAACGCTTACCATTACAGTTAATGGAGAAAAAGAAATTACTCTACAACAACAACAGTTCAGATAGAATAGGTAGTAATAATTGACTGGAAAAATCATAAAAGGCATTGGTGGATTCTACTATGTACATATTGTGCATAGTGGAATCTTTAAATGCTCTGCTAAAGGAATTTTTAGGTATAAAAAAATTAAACCACTTGTAGGTGACAATGTTGTAGTTGAGATTCTAAACGAAGAAGAAATGACAGGCAATATTGTGGATATTCTTCCAAGAAAAAATCAGCTTATACGTCCTGCCGTGGCAAATATAGATCAGGCATTGGTAGTTTTCGCAGTGAAAAGTCCTATGCCTAATTTAAATTTGCTAGATAGATTTCTTGTAATGATGGAGACTCAAAATGTGAACAGTGTTTTGTGCTTTAACAAGACAGATTTAGTTGATGAATCATCATTAATAGAACTGAAAAAAACATATGTATCAGCCAGATATCACGTAATATTCACTAGCACTATAGATAATTACGGGTTGGAGGATGTTAGAAAAATTTTAGATGGAAAAACCACATCGCTTGCAGGACCATCTGGTGTGGGAAAATCCTCGATGCTTAATGCTATTATGCCAGAAAATGTTATGGAAATTGGAGATATCAGCAAAAAAATTGAAAGAGGAAAACATACTACTAGACACACGGAATTGTTTAATGTAGAAGGAAATACATACATTATGGATACTCCAGGATTTAGTTCTATGTATGTATGCCAATGCGAAAAGGAAGAACTCAAGTCATATTTCCCGGAAATTATTGAACTTGAGGGTGGATGCCGATTTAACGGTTGTGTACATATAAATGAACCTAAATGTGCAGTTAAAGAGGCTGTTATGCAAGGTGAAATAGGTAGTAGCCGTTATGATAACTATAAAATAATGTATGAAGAAATAAAAAACAAAAAGAAGTATTAACATTTAGAAAGTATTAGAGGTAATATTATGATAAAATTATCACCATCCATATTAGCGTGTGACTACAATATTTTAGGAACTCAAATTAAAGAGGCGGTAGAAGCTGGTGCACTTTATCTGCATTTAGATGTAATGGATGGAGATTTTGTACCTAGCATTTCTTTTGGGATGCCAGTTATTGCTAGTATTAGAAAGAATACAAATGTTACATTTGACACTCACCTTATGGTAAAAGAACCAATTAGATACATCGAGGAATTTGTTAAAGCTGGAGCTGATATTATCACAGTCCATATAGAGGCCTGTAGTGATGTAAAGGCAACAATCGAAAGAATAAAATCCTTTGGAATAAAAGCAGGGGTTGTAATCAATCCGGGAACACAGGTAAATGAAATTGAACCATTTTTGGGAATGGTAGATATGATTTTACTTATGTCCGTAAATCCAGGGTTTGGTGGTCAAAAATACATTGACAGTGTAACACAAAAAATTGCAAGGGTTAGGGCTATGATTGATGAAACTGGTAGGGAAATAGAATTAGAAGTTGATGGTGGCATTAATATGTCAAATATTGATACAGTTCTTAATGCAGGAGCAGATGTTATTGTTGCAGGCTCAGCAGTATTTGGTGGGGATATCGCCCAAAATGTAGAAATGTTTTTAGAGAAATTCAAGGAGTTTGAAGAAGGAAAGTAATGAAAAGCGCATTGATAATTTCAGGTGGAAAAATAGAAAAAAGTATTGCTATATCCGTTCTAAACAGTAATGTTTATGATATTATTGTTGCTGTAGATGGTGGTTTAATGTTTGCAAAGGAGATAGGCATTGTTCCTGATGTGATAATTGGGGATTTTGACACTGCGGGTACCGAATTATTAAACCAATATAGGGATAATGGTTCCTCTAGAATAATAACTTTAAATCCGGCTAAGGACAGTACAGATACGGATGAAGCGTTTGACTTTTGCATATTTTCCGGAATAAAAAAAATTGATGTAATTGGAGGATGCGGTGACAGGTATGATCACACATTATCCAATTTTTTTATTTTGAAGAAGGCCTATGAAGCAGGTGTAGAGGCTGTTATCCATACGGAACTTAGCGAAATATTCATAATAAAGGAAGGGTATACATTCCATAAGAATCCAGAGTATAAATATTATTCATTTATACAGTTTGATGGTCCCGCTTTAGGCGTAACATTGAAGGGATTTAAATACCCTTTAGATAGATTTGACTTTGATACAAATAAGACATACAGATTAGGCGTTAGCAATGAAATGATTGAAGATATAGCTAGTATAACTATTGAGAGTGGTACAGTCATTGCTATCGTTTCTAGAGAAGATAAATAACTAGGCAAATTGACGTTTTTGTGGTATTATTAACTACAAATATAAAACATTTTATACCCACATTGGAGACATACTATGCAATTAAAAGATTTTTATTATGATTTGCCAGAAGAATTAATTGCTCAGGATCCATTAATTGATCGTTCGTCTAGTAGACTGATGCACATGGATAGAGTAACAGGAGATATTAAACATAAAATTTTTAAAGATGTTATAGATTATTTACAGCCAGGAGATTGCTTGGTTATCAATAATACAAAAGTTATTCCTGCTCGACTATTTGGTGCGAGAGAAGAAACTAATGCAAAGATTGAAGTGCTACTTTTAAAAAGAGTGGAAGAGACACTTTGGGAAACCCTAGTTAAACCGGGGAAAAAATGTAAGATTGGAACAAAGATTATTTTCGGAGATGGGTTGTTAGTTGGAACTGTCGAGAGTGTTGTAGATGACGGTAACAGACTCATCAGATTTGATTACGATGGTATTTTTGAGGAAATTCTTGATAAACTGGGGCAGATGCCATTACCACCATATATCACACATGAATTAAAGGATAAAAACAGATACCAGACAGTTTATGCAAAATATGACGGCTCAGCAGCTGCACCTACAGCAGGTTTGCATTTTACAAAGGAATTACTTGAACAAATAAATAAAAAAGGTGTAGAGATTGCAAATGTTACATTACATGTAGGATTAGGAACATTTAGACCAGTAAAGGTTGAAAATATAACTGAGCATCATATGCATTCAGAATATTATATGATAGAAGAAGCAGAGGCCCAAAAAATTAATCGCGCAAAGGCTAATGGGCATAGAGTTATTGCAGTTGGTACTACAAGTTGTAGAACACTAGAATCTGCAACCGATGATTTAGGAGTTTTACAAGTAAAAAATGGTTGGACAGATATATTTATATATCCAGGATATAAATTTAAGATGATAGATGGCCTTATTACCAATTTTCATCTACCAGAATCTACCTTACTTATGTTGGTCTCGGCATTTGCGGGAAAAGAACATATAATGGCTGCTTATGAAGAAGCTGTAAGGGAAAAATATAGATTCTTTAGTTTCGGTGATGCGATGATGTTACTCTAAATGAAAAGTAGAATTTAATATAAAAATATTAATAATAGATTTTTTTAAAGATCTTAATTTAGATGGAGGAAATTATGATGAACGAAAAAAGAAAATCAACAAGAATGGATATTGACGTGAAGCTACAACTTAATCCAGTTAAAAACCACAAGAATGTGGAGGGATTAACACAAGAATCCTTTGACGTAAAGCTTGTAAATGTTTCAAGAGATGGTCTTGCTTTTATGACCATGGAAGAGCTTAAACTTAATACATATTATGACGTGAATATTGTGTTATGGACAAAAGAGACATTTGATTCTGTAATTGAGATTATAAGAATGGAAAGTATTGAACAACGAGATGAAATCTTGTATGGTTGTCGTTTTATTGGTATAAGACCAGCTGACCAGTTGAAGATTCAAATTTACGAAATTTTAAATGATGTGGAAGCATAATATGCAAAGATATGAAGTAAAACCAATGAGCAAAAATTTGAACCTGACATTCACAGTGCCAGGTTCAAAAAGTATTACAAATAGAGCGTTATTAATGGCAGCACTTTCAAAAGGATGTACTACACTTTCGGGAGTGCTTTTTAGTGATGATTCAAGATATTTTCTTGAGTCATTAAAGAACCTAGGATTTGAAGTGGATATAGATGAAGATGCGTGTATAGTTAAAGTAGTTGGACATGGTGGAAAGTTACCTCAAAATTATGGTGAAGTTATGGTTGGAAGTGCAGGAACAGCAGCCAGATTTATTACTTGTATGTGCGGACTTTCGAAGGGGACATACACCATAAATGCTTCCGAGCAGATGAAAAAAAGACCAATGCAGCCATTGTTTGATGCGTTGATTTCATTAGGAGCAAAGATTGAATTTTTAGAAAATGAAAATTACTTACCTGTAAAGATTACAGGATGTGGAGATATATCAAAAAAGATAGTAGAACTAGATATTAGTAGAAGCACCCAGTTTTTGAGTGCATTTCTTATGGCAGGATGTATGGTAAAAGATGGCATGGACATACACATTACCAGTGAGAAAAAATATGGTTCATATATTAGAATTACTATGGAGATGATGAAATCTTTTGGAGTGGAAATAGAATTCGACAAAGGAACATATAGAATTTCACCTAATTCATCATACAGTGCAATTTCATATCAAATAGAACCAGATGTATCAGCAGCTTGTTACTTCTATGGTATGGCTGCCCTTAGCGCATCTAAAGTGAAGGTTAAAAATGTATTTAAATCATCGTTGCAAGGAGATATTGCTTTTCTAAATGTTTTAGAGGATATGGGCTGTAATGTTTATGAGGAAAGCGATGGTATTGCGGTTGTTGGACCAAGTGAAGGGCTAAATGGAATTGAAGTTGATATGAATAATTTTTCTGATCAAACCATGACATTAGCAGTAATTGCACCATTTGCAAAATCTATAACACATATTAAAAATGTTGGACATATAAGAGTTCAAGAGTCTGATAGACTAAGTGCTATTGCAACTGAACTTACGAAACTCGGAGTAAGATGTATAGAAGGCATAGATGATATTGTGATTTATCCAGGAATCCCTCAAGCAGGTGTAGTGGAGACTTACGAAGATCATAGGATGGCGATGGCATTTACACTAATAGGGCTTATGGTAGAAGGCATAGTGATTGATGATCCATTGTGTTGTAGAAAGACATTTGAGAATTACTTTGAGATTATTGATCAAATCAAATAATTTAGGTTACAATGAAGTTAATAATCATTTCTATCATGAAAAATGAATAAACAAAGACATTAATTTTAGAAGATATATTTTTATATTCTGGAGGTAAAATGGACTTTCAAGATTTTGACGATTTGAATAGTAAAAACTTTAAACTAGGTTTTATTGGACTGGGACTTATTGGTGGCTCTCTTGCAAAGGCATTTAGGGAAGCATTTCCTAGTTCTACAATTGTAGGATTCAATAGAAGAGAATTACCTAGAAAACTTGCATATGAAGATGGTACTTGTGATATTGTTACAGATAAAATAGATGATAATTTCAAAGGATGTGATTACATATTCCTTTGTACTCCAGTTGAATATAATGTTGAATATCTCCAGTTACTTAAACAGATAATTGATGAAAAAACTGTAATTACAGATGCTGGAAGTACCAAAACGAATATTCATGAGGCTGTTATATTAGAAAATATGGAAGCTAATTTTATAGGCGGGCATCCTATGGCGGGTTCAGAGAAGACAGGATATGAATTCAGTAATGCTTGGCTCTATAAAAATGCCTTTTATGCTATTACACCTACTAGCAAAACTGATAGAGAAAAACTTAAAGAATTTGAAAAGATGGTTATGTGCATTGGAGCAAAGCCAGTCATAATAGACGATTATACAAAACATGACTATGCAGTTGCAGGAATAAGCCATATTCCTCATATTGTTGCGGCTACATTAGCAAATCTTGTAAAAGAAACAGATACACAAGATGAGATGATGCGAAAACTTGCTGCAAATGGATTTAAAGATAGCACAAGAATTGCTGCCTCGTCGCCTGAGATGTGGCAACAGATATGTATGACAAATACAGATCATATATCATTTTTATTGGATAAATATATTGAGAAACTGACAGAGGTAAGAAAACACCTGGAATCAAAAGATGGACAATTTGTTTATGATATGTTTTCTGAAAGTAGACAATACAGAAACCAATTTGGAAACAGACTATCTGGGAATCCCAATGATTTATAAATAGAAAGGCAAGCGTTAATAAAATCATGGCTAAAGAGACAAAAACTAATGCAATGAGAATACTTGATAGAAACAAAGTGAAGTATGAAGTCAATTTATATGAGTGTGATGAATTTATTGATGGTATTCACATTGCTGATAAGTTAAAACAACCATATGCGAGTACCTTTAAGACATTGGTAACTATAGGCAAAAGTAAGAACTATTATGTTTTTGTAATCCCTATAGACAAAGAATTGGATTTAAAGAAAGCGGCAGTCATTGTGGATGAAAAAAATCTAGAGATGATACATGTTAAAGATATAAATTCAATTACAGGATATATTAGAGGTGGGTGCACACCCATTGGAATGAAGAAACAGTACAAAACGGTATTGCATAAAACAGTATTGGATTTTGAAACAGTTATAATTTCGGGTGGTCGTCTAGGTACTCAGATTATTATTGCACCAAAAGATTTGGTGGAGGTCACGAAATCAGAAGTGGCAGATATTGTTGTTGAGTAGTATTCCACTTGAGTTTCCGCAAAATGTAATTAAAAAATGAATATATCCTTCCAAAGTACCAATCTATCGAATTTTTGAATTATTCAGAGTGACAGTGACTGGAGTAGTGGCACTTTAATAAGCCCCGTTGGAA
>JAAYNM010000093.1 GCA_012520815.1 Clostridiales bacterium | reverse complement strand
CTCCTAAGCAAGGGGTCGGACGTTCGAATCGTCTCGGGGACGTTAGTTTTAGAGTCGAAAGCCCTGTGAGTGGGAAACATTGTTTCCCCTATGGGGTTTTGGTTTTAAATACTTCACGAGAGAATCTGGATAGCAATAAAAGACAGATGGCGGGGTTGATTAATAAAATCATGATAAGAAAAATTATGCCATATTTTATTGTGGTAAATTAAAGAAGAAAGTGGTATAATCAAAAAAATTTTAAAAGGCAAAATATTTCTACAGATTATAGAAATTACTTAGTAGATGCCATTGTAAATAAAATAAGAAATATGGAAGGAAATAACAATGATAAAAGAAGCGATAGTAAAAATTGTTAACAAGCAGGATTTAACATATGATGAAGCATATCAGGTTATGTCGGAGATCATGTCGGGAGAGACTACACCGACTCAAAATGCCGCATTCCTAGCAGCGTTATCAACAAAAAGTACTAAATCAGAGACGATAGATGAAATTACTGGTTGTGCAGCTGCAATGCGTGATGTTGCCATTAAAATTGAAAACGATATGGATTTGTTGGAAATTGTAGGAACAGGCGGAGATAATGCGCATAGTTTCAATGTATCCACAACTGCGGCGATGGTAATTGCAGCCTCAGGAATTAAGGTGGCAAAACATGGAAACAGAGCAGCTTCATCTTTGTGCGGTACAGCTGACTGTCTAGAAGCAATGGGCGTGAACATTGACCTAGAGCCAGAAAAGTGTCTTAGTCTGTTGGATTCTATAAACCTTTGCTTTATCTTCTGCCAAAAATATCATATCTCAGCAAAATACGTTGGATCAATCAGAAAAGAGCTCGGAATTAGAACTGTTTTCAATATTCTTGGCCCACTTACAAATCCTGCAAACCCTAAGAGACATCTCTTGGGTGTATATGACCCTTCATTGGTTTTTCCTGTGGCACAGGTTCTCATGAAGCTTGGGTCTAAGAGGGGGATGGTTGTATATGGTAATGATAAGTTAGATGAAATATCTCTTAGCGCTCCGACGACTGTCTGCGAATACAAGGAAGGCTGGTTAAAAACTTATGAGATTACCCCAGAACAATTTGGATTTGAAAGATGTAACAAGGAGGACTTGCTTGGAGGTACCCCTGAGGAAAATGTAGCGATAACACGTGGAATTCTCTCTGGCGAAATTCAGGGACATAAACGTAATACAGTTCTCCTCAATGCAGGAGCAGCCATTTATATTGGTGGAAAAGCAGATTCTATGGAAGAAGGCATAAAACTTGCGGCGGACTTGATAGACACAGGTAAGGCGTTGGAAGTTATAGATAAGTTTATTATTGAATCAAACAAATAAGCAATAATGTATTACATAGCCGATTGGTATAGCAGCCAGTCGGCTTTTCTGTTTTATAGGAAACTCTAATGTGGTACTACTATGGTATAATCAATTTCAAAACAAATCAGAATATGAAAAAGTATTATGGAAAAGTTAAAAAGGAGCAAGATGAGTTTAAGATTTATAAAAGCTAGAAAATAGGATAAATGGAGAGTATTATATTGGGTGTCTTTGCGTAATACCTAGTTATCAAAAGAAGGGTATTGGTACGCAAGCAATTAAATATATTTAGGAGAAATCTATATGTGGTTAAATTTAGACTTGTTTTCTCTTTTAGTGGTAGAGAATGGCTTAATTATCAGAAGGATGATGATGAATTACTGTTGTTCTGTGAGGTAGAAGAATTAGCAGAAAGGCTGGATACATGTAGACATATGGCAATAACAGAGGTCGCAATAACAGAAACTTCGATACCGTTTTAGGCGAATATAGGTTTAGTTCAAAGGTAAAACTGCCGATATAACATACAACATAAGTGAAATGGATTTCATTTTTATATATTCAAGGAGGAACAAACATGAAAATTTACGGTATTAACGGTGCTGGTGATAATATGCAGACAAAACTGTCTGGTATGAATACGCAGATGGATGCCACAAGCAAAAACATTCAAAATCAAATAGCGAATGCTCAGAAGAAATTGGAGAATCTTTCTTCCGATGAGAAAATATCTGTTGAAGAGAAGATGAAGAAGAGACAGGAGATACGTCAGGAGATTACATCTTTGAATCAGCAGTTAAGACAACATCAAATAGAACGAAGAAAAGAAAAACAGCAAGTGGAAACATCAATGGATGATATGATTGGTAGTAAGCAAAATAACGTAAAATCAGACAAGCCAGCAAATGGTTTGTCTGATGCGAGTATGCAGGCTATCATTGTTGCGGATTTCTCAATGAAACAGGCAAAAGTGCAAGGTAATATAACCACGCAAATGAAGGGCGAAGCAAGTACACTTCGAACTGAAATAAAGATGGATAAAAGCAGGGGAGGAAACGTAGAGAAAAAAGAGGACAGACTTGCCAAATTAGAGGAGAGGATTGGTGAAAATACTCAAGCACAAATTTCTAATTTAGTGGATGCAAAAAAAGCCATGGAAGAGGCAGCTAAGAAGGATGCAGAGCCAGAAACAACTGAAACTCAAAATAATAATGAAGATAAGACAGATAAAATAGAAGAAGCAAACATAGATGGAGTGCTAAATGAAAATTGATCGACTTATTGGTATCCTAACGGTCTTACTGTAAAATAATTAAACCAATATACTATTTTTCCTCCATATTAAATAGTACTTGGCCTTGCAACCATATAGTTCCCTTGAAGCGTCGTCCGACCATTGGCTCACCGACTAAATCAAGGGAATTGATTGCAAGCGTGATCGGAACATCATTGTAACTAAGGACAATGCGATATATTAGTTCATTAGTGATTCTATTTGTATATGAAGATACTTCGTCTATCTCAGCTATTATGGTGTATAGGTCGCTTTCAAGTCCATAAGGCATAAAAGAGGATTCCACGATAGAAAAGACATCTTCTTTCTGGATACGGCGAGATATTTTGGCATATGTATCCATGTCATCAAATGTGAGACTTTCAATAGCACCTTCGTCACCGTCCCTAGCGGCAGCAATGAGCTTGCTACGCTTGGAAGTATCCATACGTTGCTTTCTTGCATCTCCTGGTGAGAGGTTGATAGGTAAAAGGATAGTACCCATTAGTGATAATGCAGAAAAACACACTCTAAATGGTGTCGCATCCGCACTGTCAGACATAATAAAGTTCATATAATCCATAGGGTTAGTAAGGTGGAATATCATAGACACACCTACACGTAAATCCTCACAAGAAGCGATGAAAGAAAAATTGCTATATCTCTTTTCAATGGAAAGATCGGTAGGTAAAATAGACTTGTTGCCTTCAACAAACGGAACAAAGTAATCAATCTCATAATCTAAATCATCTGACTCAGAACCATAAAATTTAATACCAATCCCATCTGCATAGAAGTTCTTAAACTCGTAAATTTTTCCAATAGAATCTTCGTTAATATAATCCATAGCCTCAGGGTAAATAGCCGCGGCGCTTATTAAGTCGCGGATAGAATTTTTGCTTGTGTATTTGCTAAAGCCAATGGCTCTTAAAAATGAGTTCATATTACTCCTTTATTTTATCTGCCCGGGTGGCAGTATACGTTCAAATGTTTATAATCGTAAACTAAATTTTATGTATATATACGTAAAAAGTCAAGTTAATAATGATAAATATAGTTGAAAACAACTGTTGTAAACAATTAAATCATATTGTATAGTACAATTGCAGTAAAATTAAAAGGAAAGAAGCAGACAAGAAAAATATGAATTTTAAAATATTAGGATTAGACATTGATGGAACATTAACTAATACAAAAAAAGAAATAACTCCAAAGGTTAGAGAGGCAATATTAGAAATACAGAAAAAGGGTATTCCAGTTCTTTTAGTATCAGGAAGACCGACAGAAGGTATTATACCGATTGCTAAAATGTTAGATATGGAGGAGTTTGGCGGATATATTTTGGCGTTCAATGGTGGAAAAATAATTGACGCAAAGACCAAGGAAGTAATATACAATAAATATATTCCTGATGAGGAGATTCATAATATATGGCAGTTTGCGAAGACAAACGAACTTACGATACTCACCTATAGACATGGTAAGATTATTACAAATAACGCAAATAACGAGTATGTCGAAATAGAATCTCGCATTAATAAAATGGAAACGGAACAGGTTTTGGATTTCGAAGCTGAGTTAGTTCGACCATGTGATAAGTTTTTAATCGTTGGTGATCCTAAAATTATGGAAGAAAAGGTTAAGGAAATGCAAGAGTTATTCCTTGGCAGATTGAACATTTTCAGATCAGAGCCATTTTTTATAGAGATAGTACCAATGGGAATTGATAAGGCTCAATCGTTATCGGTGCTACTGGAAAAAATCGGATGTACAAAAGAAGAATTGGTAGCCTGTGGTGATGGAAGAAATGATGTGACAATGGTTGACTACGCTGGAATGGGTGTGGCAATGGAAAATGCCTGCGAGGAAGTTAAGGCAGTAGCAAATTTTATTACAAAAAGTAATGACCAAGACGGTGTAGCCTTGGCCATTGAAAGATATTTTTAATTATCAGAATCTATAGAGTCTTCTTTTATGTGGCCGTCAAATAATTTGATGGCTACATTTTTTCGGGTTTTACAGCCAATAAATAAATTCCGATAGGAACAATTATAATAATCAGAATAATTATATTACCAATTAATAAAATAATTGCAACATAAAAAGTTTAGAAAAAATTTATAAGTTTTAAACTTTTATTTTATTGATGGAAAAGATGAAAAACATTTGTTATAATCTAGCGAAGAGATTAATATGTAGAGTCAATCACATTTTTGATTTAAAGTGTATCAAAATATATCAAGAAAAGAGGACTAAAATGGAAAAGATAGCAAGTTTTACAATAAATCATCTGAATCTATTGCCAGGTATATATGTATCAAGGAAGGATAATGTAGCTGGTAATGTAATTACAACATTCGACTTGAGAGTTACAAGACCTAATTATGAACCAGTGATTAATACTGCAGAGATTCATACAATAGAACATTTGGCAGCAACATTTTTGAGAAATCATAGTGAATATGGTGATAAAACAGTGTACTTCGGTCCAATGGGATGCAGAACAGGATTTTATTTAATCTTGGCAGGTGATTATGAATCAAAGGATATAGTTTCGCTAATGAAGGATATGTTTGCGTTTATTAGTTCATATGAAGGCGAAGTGCCAGGCGCATCGGCAAGGGACTGTGGTAACTATTTAGATATGAACCTTCCAATGGCAAGATTTGTGGCAAAGAGATACTTAACAGAAGTGTTAGAGAATATAGGAGAGGACAGACTGGTATACCCAGACTAGGTGACAATATGATAGGAATTATTGGAGCAATGGATGTGGAAGTTTCTACATTAAAAGAAATGATAGATAATATGGAAATAGTTGTAAAGGCAGGCATGGAATTTTGCTCCGGTAAAATCGAGGGCGTGGAAGTTGTTATTGTACGTTCTGGAATAGGAAAGGTTAATGCAGGTATTTGTACACAGATACTAGTGGATAAATTTAATGTTTCAACAATCATTAATACAGGCATAGCGGGTTCCCTTAAAGCAGATATTAATATTGGAGATATTGTATTATCTACAGACACATTACAGCATGATATGGATGCCACCGGTTTTGGATATGCGTTAGGTGTTATTCCGCAGATGGAGACATCAACATTTAGGGCTGATGAAAGATTGATAGCCATAGCGAAGAAATGCTGTGAAGAATCAGTTAGTGATATTAATGTATTTACAGGCAGAGTGGTAAGTGGAGACCAGTTTATTTCAGATAAAGAAAAAAAGAATTGGCTTGTAGATAATTTCCAAGGGTATTGTACAGAGATGGAAGGTGCAGCCATTGCTCAGGCAGCATATCTTAATAATGTACCTTTTCTTATTATTAGAGCTATTTCTGATAAAGCCGATGATAGCGCAACTATGGATTACCCAGAGTTTGAGGCTCAGGCAGCAAAACACTGTGTGACACTCCTTAAGGAAATGATTAAAGAAATTTAATACTTGTCAAAGGGATTATTAGTGATATAATAAGCGCGTAGAATGTTTAAAAGTATTACAATATAGAGAACAGGAGTGAAATAAAATGGCAAAAGTAACATTTGATTATTCAAAAGCAGCACCATTTATTAGAGCAAATGAGATAGAAAGCATGGCCAAACTTGTAGCTGATGCAAAAGAAACATTAGTATCCAAGACAGGTGAAGGAAATGACTTCCTTGGATGGATTGATTTACCAGTTGACTATGATAAGGAAGAGTTCACACGAATTAAGGCGGCAGCCAATAAGATTCAGAATGATTCTGAAGTCCTTTTGGTTATAGGTATCGGAGGTTCTTATCTTGGTGCGAGAGCGGCCATTGAGTTTTTAAGACATAGCTTTTACAACAATGTAGATAAATCTGTGAGAAAAGCACCAGAAATTTACTACGTTGGAAATAATATCAGCAGTACATATATTCAGCATCTTATAGATGTTGTTGGAGACAGAGATTTTTCTATTAATATGATTTCAAAATCTGGTACAACTACAGAGCCGGCTATTGCATTTAGAGTATTTAAGAAGATTTTAGAAAAGAAATATGGAAAAGAAGGCGCAGCCAATAGAATTTATGCTACAACAGATAAGGCCAAGGGAGCTTTAAAGAACCTTGCAAACGAAGAAGGTTACGAAAGCTTTGTTGTTCCAGATGATGTAGGAGGAAGATTCTCAGTTCTTACAGCTGTTGGTTTACTTCCGATTGCAGTTTCTGGTGCAGATATTGACAAACTTATGGAGGGTGCTGCATCTGGACGTAAGAGTGCATTAGAACTTCCATTTGAAGAAAATGATTCTTTAAAATATGCGGCAATTAGAAATATCCTTTTAAGAAAGGGTAAAGAAATAGAAATCGTAGCTAATTACGAGCCAAGCCTACATTATGTTTCAGAATGGTGGAAACAGTTATACGGTGAAAGTGAAGGCAAAGATCAAAAAGGTATATTCCCTGCAGCTGTTGATTTAACAACAGATCTTCACTCAATGGGACAGTTTATTCAGGATGGTTCAAGAATAATGTTTGAAACTGTTATGAATATTGAAAAATCAAGATGTGAAATTATTCTTGAGGCAGAAGAAGTTGATACAGACGGTTTAAACTACCTTACAGGTAAGTCTGTAGATTTCATTAACAAGAGCGCTATGAATGGTACAATTCTTGCGCATACAGACGGCAATGTTCCTAACTTAATGGTAAACATTCCAGAACAGAATGAATTCTATCTTGGAGAATTGATTTATTTCTTCGAATTTGCATGTGGTATTTCAGGATACCTCTTAGGTGTAAATCCATTTGATCAACCAGGTGTTGAAAGCTATAAGAAGAATATGTTTGCGCTTCTTGGCAAGCCAGGTTTTGAAAAAGAAAGAGAAGAATTACTTAAGAGACTTTAATATCTACTATTAAAGTCAATTATGTATATTCACTATTTTTTGAAAGTTTAAAAAAAAATTACTGCCATACTATATTAGGTATGGCAGTTTTTGCGTTTAAGTGTTAAAATTAGTCTGATGAAGTTAGGAATTAAAATCGGATTAAAAGATGATATTGATGACAAGGAGAAAAGAAATGTTTCGACTATGGGCAAAGGCATGGAAGGATAACCATTTACTCAAAGATGTGGTAGTTATTGAAGAAGGTGAGGAGAACCGCACCAAAAAAGTTTTCTCTTCCATTGAAAAAGTATGTCAGGAGTTTGACTTGAGCAAACCTATTTGGTTGAATCATAATATTGAAGAGTTTAAAAGGCTTGATAAAACTAGATTTAGATCAGACAATTTTTACGATTCAATAGATTTTGATTTTCTTGAAATACAGGTAATAGAAGAAGATATGTAGCAGGAGGAAATATGGAAGCACAAAACATTTTAAATGGCAATATTAATGACTTGAAAGAACTTCATGTGATTTTAGATAACTATGCCAATATTAGTAATGGTGTGACTGCAGCAGATGTAGAAAAACAAAAGATAGAAAAAGAAGCTGCCGCAGAAGAAAAACTTATGTTAGATAATATTGAGTTTACCATTAAAAAGAGACGTGATCAGGTAGTTGGAAATTTTGATAATGAAATCATAAAAGTTCAGGATAAATTAAAGAAGGTAAGAAATGAGCGTGGCAAAGAGAAAAATAAAAAGGTTGCTGCTAGAATTAAAGAAGAGACAAAAGATTTAGTCCTTGAGAACAAGAATATCAAGGAAGAATATAGAACGTATATGAAGCAAAATGGACTTAGTAAATTTTGGGATAACAAGCTTTTTATATCCCTCTTTTATCCAAGAACTCCGATTGAAATGCTTATTCTTATGGTGACTTTAGTATTTGCATTTATAGGTGTACCAGTACTTCTTTGTTCGGCACTTAGCAAAGTTTTTGTTCTTATTAGAATATTAGTTGTAATGATATACATTGTTTTGATTTTATTGATATTCGCTTTTTTATATAGATTTGCAAGAGATGACTACAAGCAGGCATTTTTGGAAATTCGCAAAAAGCAGGCACTTATTTACAAGAATAATTCCCAAATAAATAAGATAAAGAAAAAGATAAAGAAAGATAAAAATGAAGACGGATATGAACTTCACGATTATGATAATGAAATAAAAGAATTAGAAGACAGTATGGCGGATATTGTTGTAAGAAAGAATGCAGCACTTGATGATTTTGAAAAGACCACAAGAGAAGAAATTTACAATGAAATATACAGGAGAGATATTATAAGCATTAATGAAAAGAAACAAAAAATCAATGACTTAACATCCTCTCTTAAGGACTTAGAAACACAGCAAAAGGAGATGGCTTTAAACATTTCCACAAATTATACAGCATACATGGGTGCTGAAAATATGACCATGGAGACAATAGAGAGACTTATAATGATTATGGATGAAGGAAAGGCTACAACCGTAGGAGATGCTATTAATGTATCAAAGGCTATGGTGTAGAAACGTGTCGATAAATTATTATATTATGCTCCTATAATTTGACAGAATTTTTTAACGCCCTCTGATACAATGACTCTATCTTGGAATGAGATAAGCTAAACCCAAAGGTATTAGTAAAGTCACAAGGAGGGCGTTTTAAATTAATTCTTCCTTAATCGGTTGTTTTGTTGTATAATTATAAAACAAAAGAACTTGGAGTGGCAGATGAAGGACATAAAGAATTTGTTTATAAAAAAAGAAACGGAAGAGTTTGATAAAGAATATGAAATTAAACTTCGCAATCATAAAATAAAGAAGTTCGGAAGGATGGGAATTGCTTTAATTGTAGTACTTGTATTGATTATCGGTATAAAGATTTACTATAATGGCAAGGAATATACTAGCTATAGTGTGACAGATAATATTCTATCCGGAGATACAACTAAGTGCCAATTTTATGAATTTGGAGATTCATTTCTAAGATATAGCAATGATGGACTAGCTTATATTAAAGACGGCGAATCAGTATGGAATCAGGCATTTGAGATGAAGCAGCCAGTCATTGATACATGTGAGAACTATGTAGCTATTACTGAGAAAGGCAGCAATGCCGTATATATATATAACAAAGAAGGTTCACAAGGTAAAATCACAACATCTTATCCTATAGTAGATATTGAGGTAGCTGCACAAGGAGTTGTGGCGGCTATTACTGAGGAAAATGAAGCCAACCACATTGAAGTTATTGATAAAGATGGTAACATCCTCGTTATGGGACAAACCGTTTTATCTGGTGATGGATGCCCCTTGGATATTTCTCTATCTAATGATGGAACAAAACTAATAGTTTCTTATTTGTATATGAATGGTGGCGTGACTCAAACTAAGGTGGTATTTTACAATTATTCTGAAGTAGGTAAAAATGAAGTGGATAGAATAGTTGGAGGATTTAATCAATATAAAACCACTATCGTTCCAAAGGTAGAATTTGTGACTAATGACATTGCGGTAGCATTTGGTGATAATATGTTCACCATATACTCTATAAAGCAGAAGCCAAGTATCCTAATGGAAGAAGAATTTGATAAGGAAATAAAGAGCATCTTATATAATGATGAATACATAGGTTTTGTATTTGAGAGCCAAGAACTGGATGGAACTAGTGCTATATGGATATATGATTTGTCTGGCGATAGAATTTATGAAAGTGAACTCTCTATGAAATATAAGAATATAAAATTAGATGGAGATAATATCTTGATTTATGATGAGAACAATCTTATAGTGCAAACAGTTACAGGTAAACTAAAGTTTGAAGGAGAGTTTGAAAACGGAATCAATGAAGTTATAGGACTTAACGGAAAAAACAAATATATCCTTGTATCATCTGAATCTATAGATGAGATTAAATTGAAGTAAGATTATTTATAAAATTATAAAAATAAAGGGCAGAGCCCAATACCAAGGAGGAAACATGGAATACGGATTAGTAATAGCAGTAGTGGTTTTTCTATTGGCAGCAGGATTATATGGATACATAAGAGGATTTGTGAAAATTATGTTATCAATGGTTGCGATGCTTGTTACGGTCATTTTGACTGCAGCATTAGCAGTTCCAGTAGGATCGGCATTGAAGAATACGACTCCTGTATATGATAATATATATGAGACTGTAGAAGGAATGGTAAAAGAAAATGGAGTTGTTGATAAAGACACTCTTTCAAATTTAAATTTACCATTGGGTTTACAGGATAAGATAACAGATGAAACAGATGTAGTTGATAGTTTCTCTGAATACGTGGCAACTCAGATAACGGATACAGCTTTTAACGCTATTATCTTCATTGTTTTATTTATAATTATCTATATTATATTACAGGTAGTAATACATGTATTGGATTTTGTGGCTAAGTTACCACTGTTGAAAGAAGTAAATAAATTGGGTGGATTTGCTATCGGTGTGATTCAAGGATTGCTCATAGTATGGGTGGCATGTCTTATACTTACAGCGTGCAGTGGAAAACCATGGGCACAGGACTTGTTTGCACAGATAAATGATAATCAGATTTTAAGTTTCATATATAATAATAATCTAATTGTATGGATAGTAACAAATATTTTATAAGTGATACTTCGGTAATGATTACAGAAGTATTATTTGAATGGTCGCTAGAAGTTAAGTCATCGGATGAGGTCTCGTTTTGGGACCTCATTTTTTTGAGGAGAAGTTTAACAGCGGCCTCACCCTTCATAATACCTAGTGGAAATCAATATCCTACAGCTACAAGACTTATTTTAAAGAAAAATACTAAGATGATTCTGGATGCAGGTGGTGAGTGGATTGAATATCAGGAATAATATTACAAATGCATCACAAGTAATATCAACATATAGTATTGGTTTTGCAGTGAAACCACAATATATCTATAGGTATAAAATAATAAAAAAAGATGGAGAAACTTGTTGACTTTAATCGACCTGTGTAGTATTATAAACAAGCTGTCGCCGAGAGCTACAGCAAACAACTTAAGATAAGGACGTTAGAATTTGCGGAAGCTAAAATAAAACGCCTTGAAAAAAGTTAAAAAAGTTGTTGACAAGGCACTAGACGATATGATATATTACATAGGCTGTCGCTTGAGACAACAACACAAAACAAACTGTACATTGACAACTAAACAATAAACCATCCCTGAAAATTCTTTATAAGATTTTCAGCGAACTATCTCAGTAATGAGATATTTCCAAACAACAGTAATGAGAACCTAGTTCTCAAATGGATAAAATAGCTAACGTTATTTTGATCTAAGAATTAAACACTTTTAACGAGAGTTTGATCCTGGCTCAGGATGAACGCTGGCGGCGTGCTTAACACATGCAAGTCGAACGAAGCATATAAAATGGAGTCTTCGGACAAAGTTTTATATGACTTAGTGGCGGACGGGTGAGTAACGCGTGAGTAACCTGCCTTACACAGGGGGATAACAGTCAGAAATGACTGCTAATACCGCATAAGCGCACAAGGTCGCATGGT
>JAAYNM010000092.1 GCA_012520815.1 Clostridiales bacterium | reverse complement strand
CATCATCAATCTCATATGTTATACCAAACAATGATTCATCAAATACTCTCTCAATTTCCACAACACTTGTTGTATTTTCTACAGATTTATTAGCCTCATAAATCCGTTCGTAATTATCGTCAAAAATAATAATTTTCCATTCGCCATCATATAATTCATAACGTATTTTTTCATAGGAAGCATACAATCCAGCAGGAATATTCTGATTCATCACACTAATTTCATCTATCAAACAGTTAAAATGCTCTTCACTTTCCTCGTAATTTCTTCTATACATCCTCAAATCATATTCTTCTGTGAATGGAATATATCCATTATTCAACATATTAAAAAAGCTAAACACCACAATCAGCACACCAAATACAAATAATACTAGATATATTTTTCTGAATCTTCTCATTCAATCACCCCAGAGAATTCAATTGATACATCTACTACTGTTATATATGGTGAATGTTCGCCATTGAATCTGTCGTAATGTTGTAATGTAAACCAATCGCAAAATCCTGGTGCCCATTCGTAGTCATCAGAATCCAATCCAAAATGATCATAAAAATGAAACTGTAATGTACCAGAGAACGTTTTTCCATCACATTTATAATCTGTTATAGTTATATTATGTCCTTGAAAGTCGTGTATAGCTAACACTAATGCTGCATCTTTCTTCAAAGAAAATACCGGATAATCGATTATTTCATCATATGCCATATCATAAATCAATCCATCTTTCGGACCATTACATTCAAGCACTAATAAATTACCCTTATTATCAGCCAATTTATCAACTACAATTTCTTTGATTTTATTTAGATATGTGTTAAATTCAGAATAGTTCTTTGCTCTTTCTGTTAATGTATAATCAGAAAAACGATTAAACATTTCTGAAACAAACTTATCTTTTTCATCACCTTTTACAGTAACGACCTTCCCTATATTACGAGTATTTCCACTCTTAAATTCTTCGAGCATATCCATTAATGTTACACTCATATTATAGTCACTAGTAACACAACCTATCAAAAATAAATCTGTCAATTCTGCCCACATCATAAATTCAGGTGTAATCCCAGCAACAGTACCTATAACACCAACTTCACTAACTATTTCCGTATAACTATAATCATTAAATGTCAAATCCTCCGCAACTATGTTTTTACTAAATTCTGATCTTTTCTCTAGTCCTTCCCCTGATTCTGTTTGATGAATAAGTAATTCACTAATATTATTGGGTACAAGCGGAAGACTGTCGACATCATCATTCATTCCATCACTATCTGTATCCACTGCTTTGGGATTTGAATACATTTTTACATATACTATATTACCCCATTTTTGAACTTTTACTTCTTCCCCATCTAACAAACCATCGTCATCAGAATCATCATCTAAATAATTAACAGGTACTTTTATACCTGTACCCAATACCAACCTCGCAGCTGCCATTTCTTTCTCATAGTAATCTGACAAGCCATCTCCATCACTATCCTTATAATAGTCTGCTTTTTCAGCAATAGTGTCAAAAATATAATATAATTCATCAGCTTGATTCACATGATAATAATTGCCACCAGTTCCCTCTGCCATATCAGTAAGAACTGTTTGTGAAACACTATTGCCTAATCCTATTGTATTTATAATAATATTCGCATTTTTTGCCTTAGTTGTGTATGTTGTTGAATAACTTCCAATTCCATCTGTCAACATTACAATGTACTGCAATCTATTTTCTGCCTTTTCTTTATTACCAAATAAATTCAAAGCACTATTTATGCCAACTGATAAACTTGTTCCTCCAGAACTATCTAATTTATCTACTGCATTGCACAATACAGTTTTATCACTAGTAAAATTTGCCAAAGTTATCGCACTAGAATCAAATGATATCAATGCTGCTGTATCGTTATCAGTCAGTCGGTTAATAAATTCTTTTGTTACTGTTTTTCGAACATTATCAGGGTCATTCCAAGACATACTTCTAGAACTATCAATAACAAAAACAACATCTAATCCTGAATAGCTTTCTGCATTTTCATCAAAAAGGAATGTATGTGTCCATACTTTATCAAACTCAAATTTATTTAACAATATATATTTTGAAAAATGCTCTAATGATGCTACAACTTTTCCATTATCAATAGTCTGCTCATCGACATATTCTAAAAGTTGCGTTTCTTCATTAAAATAATACAATGCAGGTTGAAATTCTTCTGTTATCTCAAATTCACCTGATATCTCAACTATAGCTTTATTGAAAGCTCCTTCGATACCAAACTCGTATCCAGCATCAATATATCCCGGAATATCCACATTTAAAAATTCGTCATTCTCCACTCGACCAATATTAAATGTTTTTACTTGTTCTGCTGAAATATCTGCAACCGAAACATTTACAGTCGTTGCAGATGTTTCATCCTTTGCCATCGTCTTTGTATATGTAAAACTATCTTCATATAACAATGGATTGGAACCAATTTTAACTTCCCAAAAATCATCAAGCTTATCCCCATCAGTATCAATTAATTGTGGATTTGTACCATAAGTAATTACTTCATCATAATCATCAAGTCCATCTCCGTCAGTATCTTTTATGCTCAAATCTGTATTATATACACATTCTTCCTCATAATTACTTAATCCGTCTCCATCATAATCTTCATCTTGATCCAAGACTCCATCTTGATCTCCATCTGTACTCGTTGGATTAATGTTTGGAATAAATATTTCCAAATAATCATTTAAACCATCCCCATCAGTATCAACATTCATGGAATCCAAATCCATCTTTTCCTCGAAATAATCCGGCACACCATCAGTATCACTATCAATAGTAAAATCTATGCCAATATTACTTGCATTTTCAAGATTTGTATTTATAATAATATATTCTTTTTCAATTTTCTGTTCTTTAAATTCTCCTGTTAAAGTCAAAAGATTATATCCTGTTCCAAATCCTATATTATTAACATTCCAATTATCTGCTATATTAATAGTTCCTGAACAAAGTATTCTCTTTTCATCTTGAATTGTATATGTAAACTTATCAATATTTTGGATTCCGTTTGCCCATCCAGAAAGTGTGTCAATCTTCGTTGTAAGAAAATAATAATTTCCTGAATCACTTTCTCGGAATTCCATATTATTTGTAATCAAGTCAAAGTCTACATTCTCCTCGACCGCTTGCTTATAGCTATACAATCTAAATTCTACTGGCTCATCTCCCAACTCGCCTTCACAGCCCTTAATTCCAATTGAAACAGTCTCACCCGGAGCGATGGTACTGTTATATTCTGCATTTCTGACTACATAATGATTACCTTCATGTTCTTCAATCACACCATTCCAGATTTCAGTAATTTCCCTGTCAAAATCAAACTCCAACACCCAGTCTTCCAGAGCGGTATCTGTATTATTGGTTACAGAAATCGAACCATAAAATCCAGTCCCCCAGTCACCGTCAACAATATACTGAATTGCATAATCATCTTCTGTAACTTCCGTACTTGTACCAATTAGTTCATAATTCTCAGGAAAGCCTTTGAATGCATGATCGCCAGATATTCCAAATTCAATACTGTTACCTACAGCTATATCTTGATTCCAACCAACATTCTTAATAACATACTCATTACCTTCGTTTGAAGATACTTCAGCATTCCAAATATTGGTTATGGAATTATTGTAATCAAATCCTAAATTCCAGTTCTGAATTGTGCTGTCTCCGGTATTTTCCAGCTTGACATTTGCATTATATCCCGCATCCCAATTAGATGTCAGGGTAAATGTAACTTTATAATTTTCACCTTCAAAAACATTTTCAGTAGTCACCTGATCCCATGTGCTACCGTCATTTCCATCAGTTGTTGTTTCCTCTGTAACCGTACTTCCCTGCGCATATACAGGTACATTAACCACACTGAAACACATAGTGACTGCTAACACATATGCCAGTGCCTTTGTCCAAATTTTCTTCATAATCTTTCCCTTTCCTAAAAATATCTCTAAAACAAAAAAAGCTGCAATGATAAACATTGCAACCGAACCATCAATATACTAAAATGTGCACATTTTAGTACTTAGACTTCATGCTTTGCGTCCTTATGTTTCCATAAGTTTGCCCATATTTATTTATACAAATCGTGATATAACACCTTCTCTCCCCCCTTTTTCTATCAAAATTGATTTGTAAAAAACACTGTTATTATATGATATAATTTTGAGATAGTCAAGCAAAATTGTAACGCCGACACTGATATTTTAACAATAACTAAATCTCTTCTCAAATGGTGTCAAATATCCATTAGATGAATGGGGTCTAATATGATTATAATATACAAAAATATAATCGTATGTTGCCTCATTTAAAGATTCATCGCTCTCAAAACTATGATGGTTTACGAAGTCTGCCTTGAATGTCCCATAAAAACTTTCCATTGGAGCATTATCATAAGGACACCCTGCTTTGCTCATACTTTGTGTGATATTTTGCAAAGAGCAAAACTCTGTAAAATCTCTGGATGTAAACTGTGTGCCTTGATCTGAGTTGTACCGAATTCGGAATAATACAGACTATACCGAAGAAAATACTATGCCGAAGTTTTTGAAATGAGTATATAATTCCTGTTTTTCTTAATAATTCTTCGGCATAGTATTTTATAATTAAAGTACCAAAAAAGGAGGTACTTTAAGATGACAATCGATACTATTTGTGCTAAATGCATCGAAGCAGTAAGAGATGCTGGTTACAATGATTCAACCATTTTTAACTATGAAGGTGTTGTTAGGCGATTTAAAAAATTTTGCAGTGAAAAAGGTATTTCAGAATACTCATATGAAATCGGTAAACAATACGCTGATGATGTTATCAGTACGAAAACAGGAAAGTTTAGTTTAAATCGTTATCATACACAAGGAAGATTTATTAGGTTAGTTGATTCTTATCATGATACTGGAATCTTTGATTTTTCGATGCTCAAACATGGAAGAATAATTCCAGATAATTCTCAACATATGCTTATTTATGCCGATTATCAGAAATATCTACACAGCATTTATGACAACGAAAATACTGTACACTTTTATGAGTATGGAATGTATTGTTTCTTGCAGTTTTTAAATAGGCAAGGAATAGATCATCTATGCGAGCTTCAATCTTATATGATTATTGAGTACATAAAAGAAACCAAGCAGACTCGGCAAAGAGAAGTGTTGTGTGAATTAAGAGGTATTTTTAGATACTTGGAAAGAGAAGATCTTTTATGCTCCATTGCTGGTATACATGCTCCCAGAATTAAGAGAATTATTCCCACTCTTACCAAAGAAGAAAATCAAAAAATCGAATCGATTATAGATAATGGACTAGTTACTTTAAGAGATGCAGCCATTGTAATTACTGGTTTGTCTTGCGGTATCAGGGCTTGTGATCTAA
Organism: Clostridiales bacterium; assembly: GCA_012520815.1. Classification (GTDB taxonomy): domain Bacteria; phylum Bacillota; class Clostridia; order Lachnospirales; family Lachnospiraceae; genus SVEL01. The sequence goes on along the minus strand of JAAYNM010000092.1, from coordinate 2,250 downwards.
TAAAACTCCGTCTATCAGATATAGATTGGGATAATGAAACAATTACATTTAAGCAAAGCAAAACCGGAAATCAGGTTTTCCTACCACTTACAACTTCTGTTGGAAATACTATTGCAAGATATATTTCAGAAGAACGTCCCAATGCTCAAAGTGATTTTCTCTTTTTAAGAAGTCTTGCACCATTTACTCCATTGACTGATCATGCATCGTGTCATGCAATTGTCAGCAGAGTGTTTAAAAAAGCTGGTCTTGAAAAAGGAAATCGGATTTATGGAATGCATATGCTCCGTCACAATGCAGCATCAACTATGGTAAGAAATGAAGTGCCGATAGAAACCATTGCTGCTATACTTGGTCATTCCACTCCAGATACAACAGATATATACATAACAACAGATGAAACAAGACTCCAATGCCTGCTTCTGTAATTCGCCAAGTCTTACAAAGTTGCAATATCTGTTTGGATGATTCTCTTTCATATACTTCTTCCAGATATTACCATACTTTCCTGCAAATCCCTTTGTCTGTGTTACATCAACATCACTTACAGAAATGTTCGGATATAATAATCCATCTTCACCTTCCGTATAAGTTCCACCCAATTGTTCAAATAATGATTTCTCTTTGCTCATAATCTCTCTGCTCCTCTCTACGGTGTTGCTATTCTCACAAGTGCAAGAACGATTCTTGCTACAAGGACGAATAATAAAAGAAATAATTTTGCTCCTGCTAATACTAACTGCAACAGAAACAAAATAATCTGTGCTATAAACTTCAATATCTTTATAAGAATCTGACCAACCATGGCTATTCCTCCAATCTGTTATCTAAAATCATCTGCCTCTTCCTTTGTGAATCTGCTTCATCTCCATACTTTGTTGCTCATGCCAGTCCTTCACCAGCTTTTCAATCAGCTCCACCTTCTGCTTTGGTGTATAATCTGATGGAAAATATTTTGATAAAGAGTCTGCGTTAATTTTAAGCTGCTCTCTCTGATTCGGCTTTTCCTCTCCGAGGACTTCATACATCTGATCCATATCAAGTTTCCCCGACTGGCTCATTCGTTTCATGCGATTCGCCTGGGATAAAGAAGGAGTACACTGCTCTAAGTCCATAACAGCATGAAGCTCATACTGTTCTTCTTCCTTTAAATAAGAAAGTTCCACCGCAATAGTAAATGCGATTTTTCCTTCATCTACCATATCCAGTATCTTTGGAATCAGATTGGTCAGACGGATATACCGCTTAATCTGTGCAACGCTTTCTCCCACCTGCTTTGCAAGAAGCTCATTGCTTCGCATCCCGCCTTCTGACTTCGGCTCAACTTGGACCGAAGTGCTATCGGTTCTTTTCCCTTGTCTGTTCATGGCTTCCAGTTTCATCTTAAAAGCATAAGCTTTCTCGCTTGGTCTGATATTCTCTCGTTGGAGATTACTGTCAACCATCGCAATGATTGCCTGATTGTCATCCAGATTTCTCACGACAACAGGTACTTTTGCTAATCCCGCCCAATTACAGGCTGCTTTTCTTCGATGCCCTGCTATTAATTCATAACCATCACCGTAAGGGTTTGGTCTTGCAAGTAAGGGAACAATCACACCTTCCTGCTCAATGCTCTGTGTCAGTTCGAATAACTCTGCATTTTCTTCTACCTTAAATGGATGATTCTTGAAATCACGCAGTTCATTCAGGTTCACCATAATAATCTTGTCCATTGCTTCTCCTTTCTCCACTCGCGATAAAAGATTGCTTCGCAATCCCAACAGGCATTCGCAATCCGAGCTATCGCTCTACTTGCTCATGTCTGTTAGGCTGCCAAATGCCGATACAGCAATTCAAGCAAGCTTGATTGCTGCATCATCATTTTTCAGCTTTTATCACGCAAAGAAGCCGCCCATTCTCAATTTCTTGAAAATGAACGGCTTCAAGCCTTTTACTCTTATTTAGTTAAATAGTGTGCGCGTTAGCTACAAGCCATGTAAATATAAGATTGAACATTATCCGCTGTGAGTTAACTCACATAAGGATAATTTCAAGATTATATTTATAAGGCGACAGCCGCGACCGAGTGACTTTGTCACGAGGTTCATGGCTTGTTTTCAGCTAACATCATATGTTCCGAGACACCACATCGAGAACTACAGATACGTTGACTCCATCCAAAACTGCCTTTTTGTATGTTTTTCGGTCACTCTGTGAGAAAGTGAAATGTCTCTCAAAGTGCCTAAAATCAAGGATTCTTACGAATTG
>JAAYNM010000091.1 GCA_012520815.1 Clostridiales bacterium | reverse complement strand
TTCCAACGGGGCTTATTAAAGTGCCACTACTCCAGTCACTGTCACTCTGAATAATTCAAAAATTCGATAGATTGGTACTTTGGAAGGATATATTCATTTTTTAATTACATTTTGCGGAAACTCAAGACTATCTAGGGAAATTTAAATAAAGGATTTAAGCATAAAAATCTCCCATATAAATTATAGTCATTACTATTTATATGGGAGATAATATTATTTTATTACAATTAAGTTTTTAAAATTTTGTATGTATTAATTATGACCTATAGTCACCATTGATTTTCACATAATCATAAGTCAAGTCGCAGCCCCATGCCTGTGCTTGTGCATCACCACTATTCAGGCTAATATTTATATGTATTTCTTTCTCACCTAATACTGTCTTTGCAAAGTCTTCCGAAAAATCAACACCTGAACCATTTTTACAAACAGCAAATGCTCCCACTTTTGAAGCAATATCCACATCCACTTTGTCAATATCAAGTTCAGCATTTGCATTTCCAACTGCACAAAGTATTCTTCCCCAGTTAGCATCTTCTCCAAACATTGCACATTTAAAGAGTGGAGAGCAAATAACACTCTTGGCTACGACAATTGCAGAATCTACATCCTTTGCTTTAGAAACAGTGCATTCCAATAACTTTGTAGCACCCTCGCCATCACCAGCAAGCATCTTTGTTATATTCATCATTACAATATATAAAGCCTTAGAAATTTTTTTGTAATTCTCATCCTCCTCGGTTATTTCGACATTTCCACAAAGTCCATTTGCCATAACTGTTAATGTATCATTTGTAGACTGGTCACCATCTATAGAAAGACAATTGTAAGTTATTTTAACATTCTCAGTTAGAGCCTTTTGTAGCATCTCGCTTGAGATTGCCGCATCAGTAGTGATAAAATTCAACGTAGTAGCCATATTGGGGTGAATCATTCCGCTACCTTTTCCCATACCACCTAAGTGACATATTTTTCCATCTAATTCAAACTCTACAGCCACCTCTTTAGGGCTAGTATCTGTAGTCATAATAGCATTTGCGGCCTTAGCATTGCCTGTATAGCTCAAACCTTCATATAATTCGTCAATATGTGTTTCAACTGGCTCTATTGGAATAGGTTGACCAATAACACCTGTACTAGCAACAATAACCTCACAAGGCTTTATATCAAGTTTAGATGCTGCAAGTTCACACATTCTAAGTGCCTTTTCCATTCCATCTACGTTACATGTATTCGCATTTTTAGAATTGGCAATAATTGCTTTTGCTTTTCCACCAGTTTGTGCTAAGTTATTCTTTGTAACAATAACAGGTGCCCCCTTTACTTTATTCTGAGTGTATACACCAGCTGCATTACACATAACATCACTTGCCACTAAACAAAGGTCATTCTTTTCTTTATCGGGATTATATCCACAATTTAATCCGTTTGCCTTAAAGCCCTTTGCTGCACAGACACCACCGTCTATGTATTTAAAACCATCAAATTCTTTGAATTCCATAGCCGTACCTCCTTTTGATTTATTACAATATATTATTCCTACGAAAATATATTGTCAAGCACTTTTTTTATTTTTATGCAGTAATGTGTATATTAATTCACAAGAAAGTTATAATCTACTTTTGAAATCCTCATATCCAAATGTCCTAGTAACGCTAAATTGTCCATCTTTTCTTAATGTGACTATGTCTGGTAAATTTATTCCATTAAATGTATTATTTTTAACCATTGAATAATGCGCCATATCTGTAAATATAAGCATATCACCTTCTGTCAGTGGTTCTTTAAATGAATAATCTCCTATTATATCGCCGGCAAGACAAGTTGGCCCACCTAACCTATAAGTGTATGAATATTCATCTGGCATACCAGCTCCAATAATAGAAGGTCTGTAAGGCATCTCTATAACATCTACCATATGACAGGATGCAGAAGTATCCACTATCGCAACCTTCATACCATTTTCTTCTATATCCATAACTCTTGTGGCAAGAAAGCCTGTATTTAGCGCACAAGCCTCTCCTGGTTCTAGATACACTTCCACATCCTACTCATTTTTCATAATATTTATGCACTCTTTCAATGTATCAATATTATAATCGGCTCTTGTAATATGGTGTCCACCGCCAAAGTTTATCCATTTTAAATTTTTAATGAACTTACCAAATTTTTCAATCACAACCTCCAGTGTTGATTTTAAATCATCTGAATTTTGCTCACAAAGAGTGTGAAAGTGTAATCCTTCTATCCCGTCTAGTTCTTCGTTATTAAAATTTGATAGCATAATACCTAATCTTGAACCTTTAGCACAAGGATCATAAATTTCATGCTCTCCTGTTGAAAACTCTGGATTTATCCTTAGTCCGCAAGAGATATGAACATTTCTACGTTCCTGTGCTCTACGCACATTTTCCTTATATTTTCTCCATTGATTAAATGAATTAAAAACTATGTGATCACATATGTTTAAGATTTCATCTATTTCATCTTGCCTATAAGCAGGTGAAAATATATGAACCTCTCCCAGAAATTCTTCTTTACCAAGCCTTGCCTCATGTAATGAACTTGCAGTTGTACCGCAAAGGTATTTTTACATTAACGGATACATTGAATACATTGAAAAACCCTTTTGGGCCAATAGTATTCTTGCACCTGTATCCTCCATCACTTTAGATAGTACCTTCATGTTGCGTTCTATTAGTTCTTCACTTATGACGTAACATGGCGTATTTAAATTTTTAAAATCGGCATATATATCCTTATATTCACCAATTATATCTTCATTCCATTTTTCATGTAAAGCCTCTGTGAAATTTATTCAACAAGTGTAGGATTAAAATCTTCAATCCATAGTAAGCCCCATTTACTTAAAGCCTCCATAAATATTAGTGATATTTTCGCAATGAATTTTCATAATATTTGAATCTAGTATTTAATGAGCGCAACAGGGCCTTAGCAAGTGCAACTTGTTCAGGATGAGCGGCAAATATTGGGAATGGGTAAAACCTATGATTTAATATGTTCATGCGTAAATAAATGATCCTGGCAATACTCATGATTTCCTTCGCATTTTGAACAATATCTAAATACTAAAGTATCATCATCCAAATTTGTTTTACCACAAATTTCACATTTGTGTACCGCGGTCTGTGGTCGAATCTTCGCAGAATCCTTCTTGAACTTCTTTCTTGTTTGACTTGCCTTTGGAGAAAGTTGTTTTGATTTTCTAAATACAAAATAGAAAATGATAAAATTAAGGATAGATATTACAATTGTTATTCTATAGCACCATACATATAACGACAAATATGCCACTACGCCTTCATTTGCAATGTGTCTATAAAAATTCACAATATTTCCAGCATTGAAAAAATCGTACGCAATCAGCAATAAATCCAAAATTGCCAACCACTTAACCTTTACAGGCAAAATCAGCATAAAGTAAACCTGTTGCTCCCCATATATCATTGCAAAAGCTAAGAATAATGTTAGGTTTATATAATATGTGTTGATAGGTATACTTATACCTCCTATTGCACTACTTGGTCCAACAAAATAAGTTATAAAATATATTACCAAAGAACCCAATGTCATAAAGAACATTCCAGAGAAAATAAACAAGTTGTATTTGAAAGAACCCCATGTACTTTCTAAAACGGAGCCTATCCAATAAAAAAACATAAACATAAATATAATAAAAATATTTAAATTCTGGGGCATCGTGCAAATCCAGGTTACAAGCCTCCATACCTGTCCATTTTCAAATATAGCCTCTGCATCCATAGTAAGTAGTAAATACATATCTGGATTAATTGCGTAGGTTAAATATCCAATAGCATATGCTACCAAAATATACACTGTTAAATTACGAATGGCAAACCTGCCATATTTTCGTTCTAATTTATCTATAAAATTCATCCTTATCCTCCATAGTTAAAAGAGGATGTTTTACCATCCTCTTTGAGTTTATATGGTCATTATAGATTTTGCCACAACTTTTGTCAATTTATTACTTCACATAATGATTGCGTAAATTTATCTTCGGAATTAATGGTGTAGAGTTCACCCACGATGCTCTGATAAAATATCAGGCTATGACTTATGGATTTAATATACAACATTTTTGTACTCAAATCAAGCCCAGATCCCT
>JAAYNM010000010.1 GCA_012520815.1 Clostridiales bacterium | reverse complement strand
TTTTGTATGGCTTATTAAAGTGCGCCTAAAATTGAAGTAATTGTATCTTGCTGTAAATATTTGTAATTTATCCCATTTTCATGGTCGAGTCATCTCATTTTAGATGTTAGTTTCGCAATTACCTATTGGTAAGAACATTTCCTTCGTTCTTTCATTAAGTACTTAGGGTTCGAAAAAGCTAGTTGCAAAAAATCACGCAAATTTTTTTATTTTTTTTATAAAATATTTAAGAGTGCCTTTATATCCTGCAATCTCTCATCCTTTGAAATAATGCTTGAAATCTCTTCTGCAGTCTGTCCTCCCATAATAAGCTTATGAAGCTGCCTGATATGAGCATTGGTATATCCCATTACCTGCAGTTTCTTAACGCAAATAATTCGATTTTTCATAATCTCTTTCGCCTCTGGACTATCATCTCCCGGTACTGCATAATCATCATAATCAATCTCTTTTACTTGCTCATGCTCTGTAAGATAAGCCTCATGATTCTTCTTAAGCCTATCTTTTTGCTCTGCAGTCAGATTAAATCCAGTTACCTCTTGTTTTGATTTCACTGCTAAATCAATCATATCTGCATCATCCTCTGTAATACGGATAACTTTTACGCCACTTGCTCTAAGTTCCTCTGCCTTTTTCTTAGCAGCTTCGCCCATAAGGAATAATCCCTTATCCTTACGCCTTTCAATTGCTCGCTCCATTTTTCTTCTTTTAGGATCGTAAGGATTATGTTTTCTACAAAGCAACTTCACAAATGGCGTAATTTCCATACGACACTTTGTTTCATAAAGTGGGTCTGCACCCTTAATCACAATGGCACACTCTCCATCCTTTTTCATAGCAAAGATATCCTCTGCAGAAAGAAGACTCTTTTGCATAACATCTTCACTTCTTGATGACTGCCCCTTATAATCCTTTGCATCAGAATCACTAGCTTTATGAATAGTCTGGGTGCCAAAATGCTTACTTAGATACTCACAAGAATCCATATCCGGTGCTCCTAAGATGTCAATAATAGAACAGTTACCGATTAAGTCCTTGTCCATATCAAACTTAGGGAATTTTCTCTTAAGCTGAATTAAGTTTTGCACAATGATTACTGCAGACATATTTCTGCTTCGCATGGTCGATAACTTCTCTACGAAGGAATCTGGCAATGTAACATTGGCAAACTCGTCCATTAGGAATGTAAGATGTTGCGGCAATGTTTCATGAAGTTCAGGGTCAATAGCTGTCAAATGGTAAAGCTCATCAAAGAATAATGAATATACCATTGATGGAATCCAGTCATAATATCTCTTATCTTCACTGGTAACGATAAATAAAATTCTCTTTCCGGTTCGACTGTTCTCATTAGGTTTCGAAAATCCAAAGCTTTCTCCAATGTGAATCTCATCCTCTGATAATAAGTCCTGAACACACGCAAGCTTCATATATCTGCAGTGTGCATCTAAGGATGCTACGATAGATGATGTTGTCTCTGCAGCTCCGTTATAATACTTTTCAATTGCAATAAAGCCCGGGAAGTCTTTGTTATATTTGTCTTTCCATTTAAGCTGTGCTCTTTTTGCAATCTTATAAATACCACCCTCACGGTTATCAATAGAACCATCTGGTTTTGTAAATACTGTTGTTGCATCCAAAAGCTTTACAAAAGTCTTCCAATCTTGCTCCTCTGGTGGATAATAGTAATGCATCAAATACAGAATCGAAGTTAAAAGCACTTCTGCAGACTGTTCAAAGAACTGGTCATTGCCACCACCTGCCTCATCTTGTGGCGTGGTCGATTTCATAAGAATATTGGCAATAGACATAATGTCAGATTCGTTTCTGATATACGCAAATGGATTAAAATGTATACTCATAGGCATACCATCTTCTGATTCCACATTCATAACCATTACTTCATATCCATTATCCTCAAAGTACTGCCCTGTCTGCTTATATAGTTCTCCCTTAGGGTCTGTAACAAGGAAATTGCCACAAAGCTGTGATAACATCGGACGTGCTAATCTAAAGGACTTACCTGAACCCGGAGGTCCAACTACCAACATATTTAAGTTTGAAGTCTTCACGTTATCTATGGATACGTACACACCCTCTGCAAGCCAATAATTCTTCGTATTTACTTTTAATTCTTGTGGCAGCACCACATCTCCTGTTACTACCGCTACTTCGTTTTTACTATCATGGTTAGCAAACTCTTTGGTAAAATCCTTTGCATTCCCCCACTTGGCCACACCGTATTCCTCTCCTGCAAATGGATGCTCAAAACGTGTGGCAATCATAATAAATGCAAGTGAAAACGCTAACCAATAAATGCCTATAAAAATAGGCGTTGCATATGTGACACCAACAATAAAATGGTGTTCAATCAAAATGAACTGCTGAAAGTTATTCATAAATTCGTTAAAGTCATTTCCCGGCATCCAGACTGCTCCGCAAAGCCAACCCATATATATGCAGATGAGCGAACCCACTGCATATATAATTAAGGTCTGCTTTAAGGTTCTGGTATGCTTCTTTATAGACTTTTCTCTTGTAAATAACTTATCAAGCCAATTTACAAAGCCTTTTAACATACCATTACCTTCCTCTCGCCATGCTCTTTGCGAACTCTTCCTTTGCACTCTTTGTAGCTTCCGCCACAATCTCTGCCCCGGTCATTTCCTTTTTGGCTCCATCCGGTCTTACTACGGAATATGTCGCATCCTCTTTTACAAATACCTTTGCAGTAGTATCATCCATAGATTCCACTACAACGCCTTTGACTAAACCTTCTGCAAGTTCCATACATACAACTTGCTCTCCGTCAGCCATAACCTTTGATGCAGGAACAGCAACAGTAGTATAGAAGGACTCGTTGTAATCACGCCTTTGCTCTGCCTCTTTGTTATGAGACTCCACAAATTCCTTCGCTTCCTCACTGCTATATTCGTGTTCCTTACTCTGCCCCTTTTCTTCTTTAGGGGCTTGCTTAAAATTTTTCTCAATAAACTCCTGATATTTAAGGAATCTCTCTTCTGAATTAGTAACTGCAGTAGGCTCATTTAAGAAATTCGCAGCATCTAATACTTTTGGAATTTCTTTTTCCCACTCTTCCTTACTCTTACCCCTATCATCAAATCTCTTAATGGTACTCTCGCCCGGGATTCTGACACTGTATTCAGAATAGATATTGCCATGCTCATCCTCTAAGAATCGTCTCTTGATTACATGAATCTGGTCATCACTACCTCTCTGCGAATAGAAAACTTCCTTACTATCAGGCACCAAACTTTCATCTCGAATCGGATACATACACTCATAAGGAGTATATTCTCTTACAATTCCACAGATGTTTTCCTGTGTAAGTGCAAGCTCTGGGTTCGTTTCCATATATGTACCCTTACCTTGCTTTAGATACTCTGCAAAATCCAAAACATTATCCCTATCAAGCTTCTCTTTGGATTCTTCTAAAAGTTCCATATTCTGAGACTTACCAAGCTCTAACATTTTAAGCTCTGCCTCTGCAGCTTCTTTATCTGCATCTGCTGTTGCAATCTTCTCCTTCAAAGCTGCAATCTTTTCATCATATTCCTTATCTTTATCTTCCTCGCTCTTGATACGTCTATTCATCACTGCCTTAATCTGCTCCTGATGAATACCCATATCCTGAGTTGGTACCGCAATAGGAATGTAATCATCCTCCGGATTTAAGTCTGGCATAATACAATAACGTAAATCATGTGCCTCACAGTAAAGGTCAAAATCAGATTTCATGATAGGTGTTCCATCCTTATTTGTACCTACTACTCTTTCCTCAAACATTTCTCTTGGAAACTCTAAGATTGGAGGCGTACCCTCTGATAATTTCTGCAAGTCACTCCAACTTCTATTTCCCGGTTTTTTCATATTCTGCTCTACTTTCCATTCGTGGAAAGCTTTTGCTGCACTAATCATTGCTGCAATTGCAGCCTTTGTGCCCTTAAAGAGGTATTCCACCCCTTTGTATTCCATCTCTACTACCTGTGCAATTTCATCTGCCATATCTATAATCTCCTTTCCTACATGTTTGGTCTGCAAACCATAATTGCATTTGTCGTTCTAAGTCTTTGATACACTACGCCATAAGACGTATTTAGAGCTTCCACACACATACCATTTCCTACATAAATGGCTACGTGATAAATTCCCATATATCTACCATTCGCTTCTCCACCATAGAAAACCAAGTCTCCCGGTTGTAAGTCCATTACCGTTAGCTTCTTTCCATTTGTTTCAAGCATCTTTGCCATATCCGCAGCACAAGGTGGTCCTCCACCACCAAAACTGACATCCACACCTGCATCTTGCCATGCATAATATGCAAGGGAACTGCAATCAAATGATGTACCAGAAGTTCTATCTTCTTGACTATAAGCACATCCAACCTTTGATAACGCATATAACACTACTGATTTCTGCGTATCATCCATCGAAGAAATGCTATCTATGATCGCATCAATCTCATCATCACTTTGGTCATCATTAACAACCTCATCCGAAGTGGTAAACATAGAAATAAATCCACTAATGGCATCTCCAATTTCCTTAAGTGGCTCTAATACACTAAAAAGAAACATCACGATAATAAGCACCACTGTTGCAATTGCCATGAACGCTAAAATGTACGGAGCAATTATTCCAGCCAAATACGCTAAAAACTTTCTTACGTAAGTCATAGGATTAATAAGCTCTGTAAACATCTTCATCATGCCAGTGTTACCATCAGCCAATGCATCCCCGGTTACTTTATTACCTACTAAGTCATTGGATAATTCCCTCTTTGCTCGAAGCATACTTGCAACTGCAGTCTTTGCTCCGGCTTTCTTCTCTTCTTTAGATTTTTCCTTCTTTGCATTCTCTTTCTTGTTGTCGTGTTCCTTTTCTTTTTTTGAAGCTTCATGACCACTATCTGATTTCTCTTTTGAATCACTACTGCTCTTTGAATCAGAAGAAGGTTCTGACGAACCAGAGGAAGATATACCATCTGGCAATTCGGTCTCTGATTGATTGATAGATGTATCTTTATTCTTTTTCTGCTCTTTTTCTTTCTGTTTAATCTCTACAAGAATCTGCTTTTGCTCACGGATGTTACGCTTATGTTTTTCTATAGAAAAGCGAACTCCTTTCTCAGCAAACTCATCTATAGAAGCCGAGGCAGCTTCATTACCACTTGTAGTAAATCTTGCTGCCTCATCACACACGAAGCGTCTCATCTCATCAGCAAAACGGTCTTTCTTTTCGAATGCGTTTGTTGCTGATTTAAACTCCATAGCTTCCTCCATCTGTATTTACAATTCGATAAATCTCACACTCTTTACTCATTCGCATATCAAACGGAACGGTGACAGTCCCCATCTTAAGAAGTCCGGTTCCCGAATCTGCATTATCAACAAAGTTAAACATTGCTGGACTAATGCTTGGTAAAAACTGCATAAGCTTATTCTTATCAAGAGTAGACTGGCTAAGCAGTGCAAAATACTCTGTGTTAGATAAAATCGCCTGCAGCTTTCCGCCATAATCATTGTTAAGTAAGTCACTTAAGTTCTGAGTGATTCCACACAAAATACCTGACATCTTACGTATTTCTTTCCAAAGCTTTAAGATAAAACCAGCTACTTGCTCTACACCTAAAAGCTCATGGAACTCATCAATATACAAATGTGTCCAACGTTTCTTACCAGAATTTGCTTTGATACTTCCCTTTACGGTTTCCATCATGATTAACATAGATGTAATACGTAGGTTATCCTTAAGCCCGGACAAATCAAACACGATAAATCGGTTCTTTAAGTCCACGTTGGTTCTGTGATTAAATAAGTTAAGTGAACCATTTACGAAAATCTCCATTGCTGCAGCTAAGTGTGTACTTAAATGTGTTCCTTCATCTAAAAGACCTTGGTACACATCCTGCAGTGTTGGGGAGTAAGCCTTAATCTGCTCTTCTTTCGACATATCCGTACCAGTAAGTGCAAATGTGTTTCCAGTTCTCATATATCCTGGTACGTCATATTCGCTAGTATCTTCTACCTCGCCATTTAATCTTTTTCTCATGGCATAGTTTTCTGAATACACACGCTCTATAACGCCATCAATTACACCTTGCTCTTCCGGTGTCATGTCCCTCTTTAAGCAAGAGGACAATAACGACAGAATAAAATCCGCTTTATCAGAGATAATCTCTCGAAGTCTTCCATAATCCACGCCGCTAAAATCTACGTCCATAGGGTTTAAATAAAACTCCTTGGTACTGTCAAAGGAAATTACGGTTCCATCCGTTTCGGCTGCGAGACCTCCGTACTCTGACTGTGGGTCAATAATAATAATCTGGTCTTCCGGATAATTTACAAAAGTGCTGATAATCTCAGACTTCGCAAATACACTCTTACCGGAACCTGACTGTCCAAATATCATTCCGTTATGGTTCTTTAATTTCTTCTTGTCTGCAAAAATAACATTCTGCGACAACTGGTTAATTCCGTAGTAATTACCACCTTCATCATTTAATTCTTGTGTCTTGTAAGGCATGAACATTGCTAGGCATGAAGAGGAAAGATTGACAACTCTCTTAAATTCCTGAATCCCTAAAGGAAGTACAGAATTAAGTGCTTCTCTTTGCTTTCCAAAACAACTCTTAAGTTTTACTGACTTTAAGGATGCTGCATTATGAAGTTTCTCTTCTATCTGCGATAGTTCCTCTCTATCCTTTGCAAGCACAAATATCAACATTGTTGTGTTGTAATAATGGTCATCACTGGTATCTAAATCTTTAGAAAATGAATCTAGCTTTTCCTTTTCATTTAAAAGCTTTGCTGATGCATCCGCTAAATAATCATTATTATTACGGTTACGCTGTTTCTCATTTTCAATCTTCATACCAACACCCATATACTTTCTTGCTATCTCTTGCTTAAAACCTCCGATATCCAAAAGCTCACTGTTGATGGTAATGTAGCTTGTGCAGTTGACCTTAGTTAATGCTGCAACAATGTCACTCTCTAAACTCTTTGGGTATTCATCAATAAAGAACACCTTTCCAATGTGATTGTTTAAGGTAAAGCATTCATTCTCAAAACAGATACTTACCGGAGAAATAATGTTCATCCAGTCGTGCCTTGCTGCAATCTCATCCTCAAAATGGAACTTATATCTTGTATCAATTCCTGCATGAGTCAGATTGAATAAAAGCTGGATTCTTTCATCTATTGGTACAGTTCTCATAACCGAGCCTTGAATACCATTTACTCCGATACCTACAAATGCACTTCGAATAGCACTCTCAATAGAATTAAAAGTACTTCTTGCATCTGCCATGTTCTCTGCTTTAATTGTGAGTGTCAGATATATGGTCTGATATAAGCCCTGTCTGGCATCAGAAACCTTATCCTTAATCACTCTGTTGTAGGATTTTCTCAAGTGGTCGTATTTATCTCCTCGAAGTCTGTACAGGATCTTCTCGTGAAAACTTCTCTCGTCCACATATTCATTTGCCACAGAATATGAAAATCTGCATGGCATTGACTTAAGGACATTGGAGAAATTGATAATCAGCTGCTTTTGCTCATCATCCGTTACACCTGCAAAGTTGATGTCACTTAGCACATATAATTTTGAATATCGCTTGCCATTCAGTTCAAAAATTCCGCTTTCTTCAATACTGACGATAGAAAAAACATCCTGAACCGACATCATATCTTTTACTAAAGTCTCATCACAAACCTTTGTCTGCTGGTACTTTGATTTAGGCATCTGCATTGGCTTCACCTCCCATCAGATTTCCTACTACGTCTACCTTTACATTTCTCATAATCTTGCTATCAATAAGAGCAAGACTCATAACACTCTCCGTTACTTTTTTCTGCTCATAGAAGCTTGGAGTAAGCATAATGTCATAACCGTTTGCTACTGCCATAACTGTCTTTTCAATGATTTCCCTTGCATCATCGGAATCACATAAAATTACAAGAGCAAGTGATACATTTACATAATCGCTATCTGCTACTTGCGATAATCTTTTGTTGTATCTCTTTTCAATTGCTCTATTAAAATCAAGCTGCTCTTCTGTTGTAAGGGAATTTACATCTAAACTTACATACATCTGACACCCAAGACCTCTTAGAGTTTCTATAAATCCTTCCTTTAAGATGGATGGATAGGATAAAGCGTAAAACGCTTCTCCATACAATCTTCCGACTGTAAACTTTTCTGCTTCCTCACTGATTTCTAAGAAGCATTCTTTCTTCCAATCCTTATTGCCTCGCACATAGGAAGCATATGAAAAACGGATATTTTGACCGAACTCTCCACTAATATGATTCATGACCTCATCCACATTTAGAGATGTGATTCTCACGATCTCTTTTATAAGGTTTTCATCCTTTGACATAAGCTGTCTGACCTCTTCGTAAATCTCTCCGTTTTCTATAAGGAGCATGTGGCAGGTATCCCTGCCACCATCCTCTCCTAAATGCCAGACGATACGGATTCTTCCGGAAAGCTTTGGTGCGATACTTGCCAGAGCTTTGATATCGCCCGTTACTTTAAACACTCTCATCCAACGATTTTCCAAAAGCCTAAATACTCCACTTGGGTCAAAACAAATGATTCCCAAGGTTTCTATTGTCTTTTTACTCACCGGAATCAGCATTTTGTTGGCAAGTTCGACTTGTCTTTTCCTTTCCTTTTCCAATCGCTTTTCTTCTTTAGCGATGGCTCTTACGCCTGCATTTTTTGCCATATTGCCTCCTTACGAATGATTGAACCAATTGTTAAGCAGTTCACTTACTTTGCTCTGGAACTCTGGGAGCAATGTGCTCTTTGCAAAGATGTATAAAAGACCTGCCACACCTGCGGCTACTGCGATGATGATGAACATTACCATCAACTGGTCAGAGCCTTCTTTCTTTGTAGAAATCCAGTTTTTTGCTTTGATATAAGCCATATCAAGTTTTGTTCTTAATTTCTGCATTGTGCTAATTTCCTCCTTTCGCTTATTTGTAAGAACCCGATTTTGTTTTCTTACAGTAAGTACTTAGGGTTCGAAAAAGCTAGTTGCAAAAAAATCGCAAAAAAAATCCTCCGAAATTCAAAAAATTTTTCGAAGGATGTCGTTAAAGCCTTATTTTAAGGGCATTTTAAGCATATGAAATTTTTCAATTATTTTTATTTGTGTACCATTCCTACCCCCTCTGTCCCCCGCCCGAACTCCCCGGGGGATGGAAACTCTATGAAAATGGCATCAAAAAAAGCCTACCACAAATATGATAAGCTTCTCTTTTTAATCTTATTCAACTAAGGTATAAACTGAAAGTCTCAAGCGTTATAGACTTCCCACAAATATCTCTGCATCAATCGTCAAAGTT
This sequence comes from Clostridiales bacterium, assembly GCA_012520815.1. Taxonomy (GTDB): domain Bacteria; phylum Bacillota; class Clostridia; order Lachnospirales; family Lachnospiraceae; genus SVEL01. The sequence continues at coordinate 830 of JAAYNM010000010.1, read as the reverse complement.
TTTAGCTTTTTGAAATCAATCTTAGCTTTATCTACTTGGAATAACAGTGGAGTCATGTCTGCAAAAAATTTAATATCCTCTAAAGGCATTTCATATGTTGCTGAAACCCTTTTTTGGTAAATAACAGAATACTGCTTCTTAAAATAGTTAATCACATTCTCATTGGAATACTCTTGATTTTTCAAATGTTCTTTTGCAATGTTTCTGAACTCCAGCAGATGTCTATTACCAGGTATAACCTTTACAATATAGCCTTTATCCGTCAGAACTCTATTGAACTCCGAATAGTTAGCAGGTGTAAAAATGTCCAGTATGCAGTCTATTGAGTGGTCTATGATAGGCATATTTCCCAAATCACCTACAAACCACTTTATAGAATTACTACCATCTTTTTTTGAAGCAAGGGAAATTGCATCTTTGGAAATATCAAAAGCAACTATGTCTGCTCGGAATAGTTCTTTGATTTTTCTGGAATAATATCCTTCACCACATCCGACATCAAGAATAGTTGCTATGTTTTTAAGCTTGCTCAATATATGTGCTATCTCTGTAAGAATATGTGAATAATATCCTTTTTCTAAAATATCCATTCTGCTTTCAAAAGAAGTTTTGCTATAATGCTTTGATTGCTTTTGATTTAGTACAAGATTCACATATCCTAATTTAGAAATATCGAAACAATGCTTATTACTACACAGCAAACTATTACCTACCAACTTTAACTTTCGTTTACATATTGGACAACGAAAAATCTTTTCGCTGTCATTAAATCTACTAATTTTATTCATTACATCCTCCATTATTACAGTCTTGCCCGAAAGCGAGTTATG
>JAAYNM010000090.1 GCA_012520815.1 Clostridiales bacterium | reverse complement strand
TCATCAGCTGGCGTGGTTGTAGATGCAGGGGTTGTTGTTGCACTATCTGCTGGAGTTGTTGTAGGTGCTGGAGTCGTCCACTTCGTTGTACTTGGAGCTTCAGTTTCGCCAGGTGTTGTTGGCTGTTCAAACTCCCTTCTATACTCATTTGAGTTCTCTTCACCATCACCGTCTTCGTCCTCATCATCCTCTACTGGATCTAATGTGGTTTTGAAAACATACTCATAGTTTACTTCTTTAACAATATCTTCTTTTCTGATATCTTCAAAAAGATCATCCATATCATAATTATAATCTGTTGCATCTTCCGAAAATTCGATCTGAGCTTCTTTTGTAAAGTAGTTCATTCCTACAAGAAGACCTTTGTGGTTTTTCGCCATTTTTTCAATAGCATCTTCTGAAGTGCCTTCTTTTACCTTAACAATAAGTCTGTTGGTTACTTTTCCAAGACCCTCGTCTATATTATGAACCTTGGCTGGATCAACCTGGGCGTAATATCCCATATTATACTCATAATCAACGTAAATAGGATCCGACTCCGAAAAGATTGTATCTAATACGAAATAAATTTTTCCTTTACCTGGAGCAACTTGAAGATCCTTTAGTTCTACACTTACCGAAAAACTTCCTTCAAAATCTTCTACCTTTATGTACTCATTCATATTTGAAGGATCTTGAGGATTAAGGGAATAATAAACATCCTTAACCAACTGATTGCTCTTCAATTCAAATGTTTTAGTTAATACGTTACTTTTTGTTTCAAATTTTTGTGTCTTTATAGATGCCTTAAATGGGAAGGTCAAAACTGCCATAACTATCAAAGCAATCACTATAACCGCAGCAATAGATCCAATGATAATTGGTACTTTTTTACTCTTTTTATTTGGATCCTTTGGTTTCTTAACTTTCTTTTCCTTCTTTTCCTGTGGTAATTCCATCTGTGGAGCTTGAACTACAGGTTCTACTGTGTTCGGTACCACCTGTTCTGGTGCTACCTCTTCTGGTGCTGTCTCAGTCTCCATCAAAGATTCGGATGCCTCAGCACTTGCATCACTTAATGTACTTTGTACCTCGTCAGATAAGTTCCGAGTTCCGCAATTACTACAGAAATTTTCTTCATCTTCTAACTGCGTTCCACAATTAATGCAAAATTTCATTTTTCTTTTCTCCTCCTTCTTCTCTCAACAAAAATCTTTCTAATAAAGCTAATGGTTCTTCAATAATTATAGTTGCACCAGCTTCCATAAGTTCGTCTGCGCTTCTAAATCCCCAATCCACACTAACGCAATCTATTCCTGCGTTGATTGCAGTCTGAATATCAACTTCCGAATCCCCTACATATAGGGTCTCATCTGGGGAGGCATTAAACTCTTTCATAGCCATAAAAACCATATCTGGCGCTGGTTTTCTTTTTATTCCTACTTGTTCTCCAAAAGCTACACTAATGGTGGTGTCAAAATATCTAGTCCTCAAGGTACTCACAGCCGATTGGACTTTATTCGACACGATAGCCAAATTATAGTTCAATTTTTTTAGTATATCAAGTAATTTATCAATCCCCTCATAAAGCTTGGTGTTGTCATTACTATGAATCTCATAATATTTCTTAAAATCTCCTAATACTATATTGAAAATCTCTTCTGACGTTCCTTCTGGCAGAGAACTCATAACAAGTCTACCCATTCCATTTCCCAAAAATCTCCTTGTTTCCTCCAGAGTTTTTACCGGGAATCCATTTTTTTCTAATGCATAGTTTACTGATTTATTCAAATCAACTAACGTATCGAGCAATGTGCCATCCAAGTCAAATATAATTGTTGTATATTTCCTATTTAGGGTAAGTTTTCCACTACTTTGCGGTGCAACTGTTCCCTCAAATAGCAGTTGGTTCTTTGGTGTTAATTTACTTTTCAAAGCTGAATTACCCTGCGGCACCGATTCGTTTTTTAATGTTAATTTACTCATGGAATTTACACTATTTTGTAATCTCATCTTGTTTCCTCCATATATAATACTTTAAAAGGTTGTTTCTATTCCTATATTAAATCCTTTTTTGTTGTAATGCAACCTGATATAAGTCATAGAGCGTACAATACATACCTAATAACATATAGCTTTAGGGCGCATAACTTTAAAGCATAGCCTTAGGATATATAATCATTAAATATATAGTTTCAAAACATATAACCACAAAAACGGACCTGTAATATTTTACATGTCCGTTTTATAAATTCTAATTTGCTAAGTCATATAGGTGTTTATATATTCCATCTTGTTCTATAAGTTCTTTATGGGTTCCCTGTTCTTCAATTCCATTTTCAGTTAATACTAGAATCTTTCTAGCATTTCTAATGGTTGATAATCTATGGGCAATTACAAATGTTGTTCTATTCTTTGCTAATTTTTCTAGAGATTCTTGTACTACTTTTTCACTCTCATTATCCAATGCAGATGTAGCCTCATCAAATATCAATATTGGTGGATTCTTAAGAAATACCCTGGCAATTGAAAGCCTCTGTTTCTGTCCTCCAGAGAGCTTCACTCCACGCTGTCCTATATTAGCACTATAACCATCTGGGATTTCCATAATAAATTCATGGGCATTAGCATTTTTTGCTGCTGCAATTATTTCTTCGTCTGTGGCATCCGGTTTTCCATATCTTATATTATCTGCAATAGTACCCGCAAACAAATATACATCCTGTTGTACTACCCCTACATTCTTGCGGAGCGACTGCATTTTTATATCTCGGACATCTATGCCATCCACTTTCACACACCCATTATTTACTTCATAGAATCTTGGAATAAGGCTACACAATGTGGTTTTTCCAGCTCCAGAATTTCCGACTATTGCCACATACTCTCCTGCCTCCACCTTGAGGTTAACATTATAAAGTACATTATCAAGGTCATCCTCATATTTAAAATCAACATTTTCAAAGGCAACCTCGCCCTTAACATCCATCATTTCTATGGCATCTGGCTTATCCTCAATATCTGGATTGATTGCTAGTATTTCTAAAAATCTTTCATATCCAGTTATTCCATTTTGAAACTGCTCTGTAAAATTAATAAGTTTACGAACTGGTTCTGTGAAGTTATTTATATACAACAAAAATGTTATTAAGTCTGTGACATCTATTTCATTACCACTAATAAAAATCGCTCCTGCAGCTACTACAACTACAGTTATTAAAGTAATAAATGCACCTAGTCCCGAGTAGTATCCAGCCATATTTCTATAACTATTTTCTTTACTCTTTAGAAAGTTCATATTGCCTTCATTGAACTTTTTCATCTCTATTTCTTCATTAGCAAAGGATTTTACCACCCTAATTCCTGATAGGTTATCTTCTATCCCAGTGTTAATGTCAGCTATTCTTTCGCGATTTCTTTTGAATGCCCTTTTCATCTTCTTATTAAAGTAAAAAGCATATATCAACATAACCGGTATAAGTGCTATCGCCGCTATCGCCAGTTTTACATTTATGAAAAGCAGAATAATAAATGAGCCAACTAATTTAATTATAGATATTATGACATCCTCTGGTCCATGGTGTAATAATTCCGTGATTTCAAATAAATCATTGGTGATTCTACTCATTAAACCGCCAACTTTTTGATTATCAAAAAATGAAAATGAAAGTTTCTGGAAATGTCCAAATATTTCATTTCTCATATTAAATTCTATTTTTGCACCCATCATATGTCCATAGTATGTTACAAAATAAACACTGAAACACTCCACTGCCACTAAAAGAATCATTATTCCTGAAAGCACAATGACTTCTCTTATCATCTCATTCTTTGGGAGATATACAACAGTGCCTGTCACATATCTGATAATCAATGGTAAAATAAGCGTGGTTGCAGCAGCAAGCAGTGCAAAGAACATATCTCCTACAAATACCTTCTTATACGGTTTATAATATGAAAATAACTTCTTCCATTTTATTGAACTTTTTTCTTTTTGGGCTTGTTTATCCATAATATACCTTCCTTTCAATCCTTACAACGAATATGTTTCCTTATAGTTGTCAAGTATAAAATGTTTCCCATATTCCTATAGGAATACTCCTTATACTTCTGCTATTCTAGATGTCTTTCTCATATAGAAGTAGTAAACCGGAATTAGAGGAATTAATGCTGACATCCATGCTCCAGCATTTGCCCAACAAACACCTGCAAATCCCAAAGGCGCCGTAAGTAAAAGTACAATAACATATCTAGCAATTAACTCGGATACTCCTCCAAGCATTGGTACTAGCCCTTTTCCCAGACCCTGAAGCACATTTCTATATACAAATATTAACGAAAGCGGGAAATAAAATGCCACTACTCTGTCAAAATATATTCCACAGTAGGATAACATCTGGCTTCCGTCCTCGCTTCCAAATATTTTCACCAAATCATTACCAAAGAATAGTATAACAACTGTAGCGATTGTAGCTGTGATTGCTGATAATATTATTCCTGCATTTACTCCTTTTTTTACTCTGTCGATTCTGCCTGCCCCCGCATTTTGTCCTGTATAGGTGGCAATGGCTGCACCTATAGATGGAAATGGCTGAGTTATAATATTTTGAATCCTGCTACATGCAGTATATGCTGCAATATATGTTTCTCCCAAACCGTTAAGAGCGGCTTGTACAATAATAGTTCCTATAGCAGTTATAGAAAACTGCAATCCCATAGGGATTCCCACTGATAACAATTTCCATGCTATCCCCCACTTAAATATCATATCTTCTCTTGTAATTCTGAGTATTGGGAATTTCTTAAGCATATAAATAAAGCAAAGTACCGCAGAGACTGTTTGGGAAATTATGGTGGCATATCCTGCACCAGCACATCCCATATCCATTTTTACCACAAATGCATAGTCAAGTATTACATTTATTATTGATGAAATAACAAGAAAATAAAGCGGTGTCCGGCTGTCACCCAACGCCCTAATAAGTGCAGCCAACATATTATATGCTATTGTTGCTGCAATCCCTGCGTATATAATAGTTATGTAAGCATCTGTATCCGCGTATATAGTCTCTGGAGTCTTCATTAATGTAAGAATTGGATCATTTAGCAGTAAAAGTCCACCTGTCATTAGTATTGCAAATGCTATACACAGCCACATGGATATTCCTGTATAGTGTTTTAATCTCTTTTCATCACCTGCGCCAAAGGCTTGTGATACCATTACAGCAAAACCACTTGTAAATCCGTTAATCCAGCCTATTACAAAAAATGTCAATGAACCTGTAGAGCCGATAGCCGCAAGGGCATTCTCACCTACGTATCTTCCTACAATTACTGAATCCACTAATGAATATACCTGCTGAAATACATTCCCAATAAGAACTGGCATCATAAATAGAAGAATATGTCTAAAAGGACTTCCTTTAGTCATATCTTTAGTTGATGTATTTTTATCTTCTATTTTATTCATAGATTTGCACCTTGCCTTTAATTTCATGTGATTTATCTATAATATTATGTAATGTAAATATGCTAAATATACTTTTAATAAAAAACAAATATTAACTTGCTTCTTCAAACTGAGAATTATAGAGGTCTGCATAGAATCCTTCTTTCTCAAGAAGCTCTTCATGAGTACCCTGTTCTACAATATCTCCATCTTTCATTACTAAGATTAAATCTGCATTTTTTATAGTTGATAGACGATGTGCAATAATAAAGCTTGTTCTGTCCTTCATTAAGTTGTCCATTGCCTTTTGTATACGTACTTCAGTACGTGTATCAACAGATGAGGTCGCCTCATCTAAAATCATAATTCTGTTATCTGCAAGTATTGCTCTGGCGATGGTTAACAACTGCTTTTGACCCTGGGATACATTGCTCGCATCCTCGTTAAGTTCCATCGTGTAACCACCTGGTAGAGTCTGTATAAAATGATGAGCATGAGCTGCCTTTGCCGCTGCTATAACTTCCTCATCGGTTGCCTCTAATCGACCATATCGAATATTTTCCATAATGGTTCCCTTAAATAGCCATGTATCTTGAAGAACCATTCCAAACGCTTCTCTAAGGTCGCGTCTGTTAAAGTCCTTAACATTATGACCATCCACTAAAATTGCTCCTGAATTAACATCATAGAATCTCATTAGAAGTTTTACCATTGTGGTTTTACCTGCACCAGTTGGCCCTACAATCGCTATCTTTTGACCTGGCGCAACCTTTGCACTAAAGTCATTAACAATAATTTGATCTGGGTTATATCCAAAATGAACATGATCGAACTCTACAGCTCCGTTAATGCTCTCAAGTTTAACTGGATTTTCTACAACTACATCTTCTTCTTCCTCATCAAAGAATTCAAAAACTCTTTCTGCCGCTGCTGCCATAGATTGAATTTGACTTGCAACCTGAGCCATCTGAATAATAGGTTGAGTAAAGTTTTTAACATATTGAATAAATGCTTGAATATCACCAATAGTGATAACACCATTAATAGCAAGGACTCCCCCTGAGATAGCTACGCCTGCATAGCCAAGATTTCCGACAAATGTCATGATAGGCATCATCATCCCTGAGAAAAACTGTGATTTCCACGCTGAATCATATAAAACATCATTAGTTTTCTTGAATTCTTCGATTGTTTCTTTTTCTTTGTTATATGCTTTTACTACTAAATGACCGCCATAAGTTTCTTCTACCTGACCATTTATATGTCCCAAGTATTCTTGTTGCGTACGGAAAAACTTCTGTGATTTCTTTACAACTATTGATACTAATGTAACAGAAACTGGAAGAATAACAAGTGCAATAAGCGTCATCAAAGGAGAAATACTAAGCATCATTACAAGAACGCCAATGATTGTAGCAACAGAGGTGATAATCTGAGTAATACTTTGATTCAAACCATGTCCAAGAGTATCTACATCGTTGGTAATTCTTGAAAGCACTTCACCATAAGTACGACTTTCAAAATACTTCATTGGCATTCTGTTAATCTTTTCCGATAATTCCTTCCTCATTCGGTAACAAACCTTTTGTGTAACATTAGTCATTATCCATCCCTGTATAAAGGAGAATATTGCACTTAATGCGTACAAACCTAATGTAAATAGAAGAATCTTTCCAATATAATCAAAATCAATACCACCTGTTCCAGCTATTTTCATCATCAAACCTTCACCAAGTGCAGTTGTAGCCTTACCCATAATCTTAGGGCTTACTACCGAAAATACTGTAGATACTGCAGCAAAAATCATAACTATGAGGATTGCAAACTTATATCTACCCATATATTTTATAAGCTTACCTATAGAGCCTTTAAAATCTTTAGCTTTTTCTATAGGCATCATTCCTGGACCACCAGGGCCTCTATGCCCTCCATGTCTTTTCTTTTCTTCTGACATATTACTCTTCCTCCTTTCCTTCGCTTATACCAAGTTCCTTAGCCGAAAGCTGTGACTTAGCAATTTGCTTGTATACTTCACAGGTTTTAAGCAACTCTTCATGAGTACCTTTTCCGGCAATCTTTCCATCATCTAAAACAATAATTTCGTCAGCATGAATAATAGTACTTACACGCTGCGCTACGATAATAACTGTAGCATCTGTGATTTTTTCACCCAGTGCCTTACGAAGTGTTGCATCGGTCTTCATATCTAATGCAGAAAAACTATCATCAAATATAAAAATTCTTGGATGTTTTGCAATCGCTCTAGCAATGGCAAGACGCTGCTTCTGACCACCTGATACATTGGTACCACCCTGTGAAATATTGCTTTCAAATTTATCGTTTTTCTCTTCAATAAAATCTAAAGCCTGTGCAATTTCAGCCGCTTCTTTAATTTCATCGTCACTAGCATCTCTATTACCAAATCTTAGATTAGATGCAATAGTTCCAGAAAAAAGTACCCCCTTTTGAGGAACGAATCCTATCTGTTCACGCAATTCCTTTAATGACATATCTCTTATATCAATACCATCTACTGTAATTTTACCTTCGCTTACATCATAAAATCTTGGAATCAAATTAACCAGTGTGGATTTACCGCATCCTGTACTACCAATAATAGCCACTGTCTTTCCTGGATTTGCTGTAAAATCAATATCCTCTAAAACATCAGCATCAGCACCTGGGTATTTGAAATATACGTGTTCAAACTTAACAACGCCTTCCTTTTTCTCTGGTGATTTAGGATTAATCGGATCTTCCACATCTGTTTTTGTCTTTATAACTTCATCTATTCTGTCTGCTGCAACACCCGCTCTAGGAAGCATAATAGACATCATTGTAAGCATCAAGAATGACATTATAATCATCATTGAATATGTGATAAACGCTGTCATCTGACCAACCTGCATATCACCCATATCTATATTTTTAGCCGCTACCCAAACAATGAGAAGTGTAATGCAATACATTATCATCATCATTCCAGGCATCATAAATGTCATTACTCTATTTGTAAATAACTGTGTTCTTGTAAGGTCTTTATTAGCTTTATCAAATCTTTCTTCTTCTTCTTTTTCTCTACCAAATGCCCTAATAACATTTAATCCTGTAAGAATTTCACGAGATACTAAATTTACTTTATCTACAAGTTTTTGCATAAGTTTGAACTTAGGCATTGCAATACTCATAAGAACTCCTACAAATCCAAGAATTACAAGTACCGCTAAAACTATTATCCAGCCCATTCCTGCACCAGTATCTATAACTTTTATGATACCTCCAATACCAAGGATTGGTGCATATAAAATCATCCTTAACATTATGGCTGTTACCATTTGAATCTGTTGAATATCGTTTGTACTTCTTGTAATAAGCGATGCTGTGGAGTATTTATCCATCTCATTATTTGAGAAACCTACAACTTTGGTAAATATTTGATTTCTAAGGTCTCGTCCCACACCTGCTCCCACTTTAGAAGCTATATATCCTACAAGAACTGTAGTAATTCCCATAAGCAGTGCCATCCCTATCATCTTTATGCCTGCTAATATCAAGAAATCCATCTGAATGCTATGTGTGTCCACGCCTGCAGTTTCATCCGACTTTATTGCAAATGCAATACCCATCGATTTAAGAGTACTATCACCAATGGTATCAAGTGTATCCTCCATCGTTTGTCGAGAAGAATCCGTCATCTCTGCAGACATCATTCCGCTGCCCATTAATGAACTCATAAGAGGTCGCATATCTACATAAGTACTAACATCTCCATTCTCGTCCTCTGCTTCATAGGTTGAAAATACAATTCCGCTTAATTCTTCTACTTCTTTAAGTGTCATATCCATAACTGAAGCTGCTATTTCAGCAGTTTCTTCTCTTGAAGCCATAGAATTAGCCACTATTTCTTTTACTTGATCTTCAGTCATTGAAAACATTTGATAACTCAAAATAACTGGAACTAACAACTCTTTATCTAACTTTTCCAGTTCTTCTTCATCTGTGATTATAAGGTTATAGTTCTCTCCATCTTTTTCATACGAAGATTCCCATACCTCTTTTTCCTCTTCTGTCATAAATAGTGTTGCATACCCATAATCTTCCTTTGTAATCCTTTCTGGAAGTATATGTTCTATACCACTGTTTTGTATACCGGTATCAATAATGTCTGATGTGTACTGTGGTAATGATAAATCACAAAATGCCTGCACAAACAGTAATGCAATGATTACAATTAATGATTTCCAGTATGGTAACATATTCTTAAATAATTTTGCCATTTTTTCATCCTTTCTTCTTATCTATATCTTTTTTTTCTAGATTATCATTACCTATCTCGCTTGAGATTCGAAGTATTTTTTCTATAATACGAATACATTCCAATGTATCATGCTCTCCTAATTTACTAAATAGCCTTGACATATATTCAACACTTTCATCATGTTTTTTTTGAAAAGTTTCCTTTCCAATGTCCGTCAGACTTACAACCGTCTTTCTTCTATCTTGCAAAAGTGTAGTTCTTTGTATAATCTTTTTTTCTTCTAAACTTTTCAATGCTCTAGCTACTCTAGCAGAACTAACACCCATAAATTCTCCAAGTTCCCCCGGTGTAGCCTCCTCCTTATGAAAAAAAAGGTAACCAAGTATCTTCATCTCGCCTTTATAAAAAGTATCCGATTCCTTGCGCCTTGGTTTACTTGGATGATTCATTATATAATGCATCGTCTCCTCTGCACATTTTTTATAATCCATCTTACCACCTTTCTAGTTTTGTCTAACACTGTTAGTGAAGTATACTCCCGAGATTTCATAATGTCAAATAAAAAAATCTTAAAAATAAATAAAGAAAAAAAGGAACGTGTATACACGTTCCTTTTTATGCCGGCGACCGGAATCGAACCGGTACGGATTTAACTCCCCAGGATTTTAAGTCCTGTGCGTCTGCCAATTCCGCCACGCCGGCGGATGGATGGAGGTGGATTCGAACCACCGAAGCAATTGCAGCAGATTTACAGTCTGTCCCCTTTGGCCACTCGGGAATCCATCCATAGGCGAGTGTATTATAGCATAGCGAAATATTGCTTGCAAGTATTTTTCACTCTTTACTCTGTTACTTTTCTATATATTGCACCACTTCTAGGTGGCATTGTGGCAGTGAAAATACCATTGCTTATATGACTACGTAATACGCCAGCGTTGTAGTTGTTTTCGCTAGAAAGCATCAATCTTTCCACGTCCTCCTCGTATCCAAGACCTAATGCGCGGACACTAAATTTCACTTCCTTTTCATAGTCATTATTATTGATGACCGTAAATAGTATATTATCTAAATAAAATCTACCGAATGCAATTACATTATAATCTTCATGAAGTGGCCTAAATGAACCTTTTCTTAAAGCCTCATTTCTCTTATGTATACGAATTACATCCTTATGAAACTCTATAAGTTCTAAATCTTCATGTCCCCAAGGATATGTTCGTCTATTATCAGGATCTGTCCAGCCGCACACACCAGCTTCATCTCCATAATAAATAGTAGGAGCTCCTGGCCATGTCATTTGCACAATAACAGCCTCTTTCATAACGGCTTTTTTTACACCTTCATTAGCTGCCTCAGGTCCAAGGTAAGCAACACGACCTACCACTCCGTTTGTTCTAGTCAGAAATCTTGAATGGTCATGGTTTGATAGTTGATTCATAGCTACCATAAGAGATGGTGTTTGAAATCTAGACATATAGTAAGTCATATTTCTAAAGAAACCAGTCGCATCTCCAAGTAGGTTTTCCTGCTTACTATCCGAATGTTTTTCCATTCCTGTTAAGAACCATGTAAGCGGTTCCATAAAGGCATCATAATTCATAACGGTATCCCATTGATCACCTGATAACCAACTCTCAGGATTACCATAGTGTTCCGCCAAAATGATTGCATTAGGGTTTGCTTCTTTCACTGCCCTTCTAAACTTTTTCCAGAATTCGTGATTATAGTCGCTACTATGACCTAAATCAGCAGCCACGTCAAGTCTCCATCCATCTACATTGTATGGTGGTGATACCCATTTGCGCGCAATATATAAAATATATTCTTCTAATTCTTTTGAACCTTCATAGTTTAACTTTGGTAATGTATCGTGTCCCCACCATCCGTCATAACTGTTATTATATGGCCATTTATCTTCATTTTCTTCATAAAACTTAAAGAATGAATGATATGGGCTATCTTTCGATACATATGCACCATCTGCATATCCAATTTGATCTTGGTATATTCTCTCTTTATCCATCCATTTATTGAATGAACCGCAGTGATTGAATACACCATCAATAATAACTTTTATATTACGTCTGTGTGCTTCCCTTACTAGATTTGCGAATAGTTCGTTGGATGCTTCAAGATTTGCCTTGTCTGTAACTCTCGTAATATATCTGCTAGCCTGTTTATTATCCATAACTCCGTTAGCTAATACCTCCCCCTCATCCTTTACTATTTTTCCAAAGTGAGGATCTATGTAGTCATAATCTTGAATGTCATATTTATGGTTAGATGGCGATACAAATAATGGATTAAAGTAGATAACCTCTACACCTAATTTCTCTAAATAGTCCATTTTATCCATAACACCCTGCAAATCTCCACCGTAAAACTCTCTCACCCCCATAGTTGCAGGATATTTATTCCAATCATTTACTTTGTCAGTATATTCATCTATATATACGTACTCATTTTGTAGAACATCATTGGTCTCGTCTCCGTTAAAAAATCTATCCACGTAGATTTGATACATTACTGCACCCTTAGCCCAGTCTGGAGTCTTAAATCCCGGCGTGATTTGGAATAGATACATCTGTCTGATCTCATCACACACACCTGCCCTATCAAAATAACATCCCTCAAAACCCGTCACTACTTTAAAACAGTATTTTATAGGTCTGTCCTCTATTCTATACTTTATCTCATATATATCAAAATTTGTTCCACTTGCAAGAAGACTAAGTGGTAATTCCTTGCCATCTATACACATTAACACACTATCAACATTTGCCTTTGCAGTTCTAAACCTTATTGATAATTCTTCAAATGCATTTGGCTCACATGGTGTAAGGAAGTTCTCTGTACAATCGCTGTACAAAAGCTCCTTATCCAAAATAGGCTGTACACTCTGGATGTAAATAAGTTTTTTATTGAGTTCTGATATTTTTTCTTTAAACGTTACCATGCCGTTACTCCTTTTTTTACAACTGACTACAATTTTATAACAAATATTATTATTATTCAATATTAAATTCCCCCATTTTTTCCCCAACTCATTCAAAAAACAACAAACGAATAGATTAAGCCTATATCTGTTTTATTTTAATGTAAAAAAGACAGTTGTAAACTGTCTTTTTTAGGAGAAGGTATTTAGTTTTTATGGGGTGTTGCAAAAACTATATAATGTATTGGGGGGGGTTTTACGAAAAGTAGTATATCATCTGTCCCGTAATAAGTCTGCACAAATTCAACAAGTTTCACCTTGCGTTTTTGTGCATTTTTTACATAGTTTTTGTCTGTTCCATTTAAAAGAGAGCTTCGAATTCCTCTCTTCCAATCTTTTCTTTTTCAATAAGGAGCTGCGCACACTTTTCAAGGACATCCCTGTGTTTAACTATCACTTCTTTTGCTTTTGCATAACACTCAGTAACAATAGATTGAACTTCCTTATCTATAGCTGACGCTGTAGAATCTGCATATGCTTTCGTATGTGCCAAATCTCTACCAATAAATACTTCATCGTCATCATCACTATAACATACAAGTCCTAAATTATCTGACATACCATACTTTGTTACCATTGATTTAGCTACTGATGTTGCCTGTTTTATATCCTGTGATGCACCTGTAGTAATATCATCAAAAGTAAGTTCCTCTGCAATACGTCCACCAAGACTTACCATGATGTGCTGAAGCATCCTTCCCTTTGTGTTAAACATCTCATCTTTCTCAGGAAGTGGCATTGTGTATCCTGCTGCCCCATCACCTGTAGGAATAACGGAAATAGTATGAACAGGTCCTACCTCGCTTAACACATGAAACAGTATTGCATGACCAGCTTCATGATATGCAGTAATTCTCTTATCTTTATCTGAAATAACTTTACTTCTCTTTTCTGTACCAATCCCAGTCTTGATAAACGATCTGTTAATATCTTCTTGAATAATGTATTTTCTACCATTCTTTGCTGCTTGGATAGCTGCTTCATTCATAAGATTCTCAAGATCTGCACCGGTAAATCCAGCTGTTGTCTGTGCCACTTCATCAAGATTAACATCATCACCCAGTGGCTTGTTTGCGCCGTGTACATCTAATATTTCTCTACGTCCTCTAACGTCTGGTCTACCAACAGAAATTCTTCTATCAAATCTACCTGGACGTAAAATAGCAGGGTCTAAAATATCCACTCTATTGGTAGCTGCCAATACGATAATGCCTTCGTTTTCCCCAAAGCCATCCATTTCCACAAGCATCTGATTTAGAGTTTGTTCTCTTTCATCATGACCGCCGCCCATGCCTGTGCCTCTTCTTCTTGCTACAGCATCTATTTCATCAATAAATATCATAGATGGTGCATTTTTCTTAGCTTCTTCAAATAAGTCTCTTACTCTTGATGCACCCACACCTACAAACATCTCTACAAAATCTGAACCAGAAATACTAAAGAATGGAACTCCTGCTTCTCCGGCTATAGCCTTTGCAAGTAAAGTCTTACCAGTTCCCGGAGGTCCTACTAACAAAACGCCCTTAGGAATTCTAGCCCCAACCTCAACATATTTAGCTGGTGAACGAAGGAAATCTACAATTTCCTCCATCTCCTCTTTTTCTTCCTGAAGACCTGCTACATCTCTAAAAGTCTTGCTGTTTTCAGTAGGATCAATTCTTTTTGCCCTACTCTTTCCAAAGTTCATTAACTTTCCATTACCACCTCCACCTGCATTGGCGGCATTGGCATTGAATAATAAAAATAGAAATATTACTACTACTGAAACAATCAGAATAGGTAGAAATGTCGTTAGGAAAATACTGTCTCTTTCAACATCCCCCAATTTATATGTGTAGCCTGCATCCTTAATATCTTTTATAGCATCACTGATAACAGGTACATATACTGTCTTTGTCTCTTTAGAGGAGGTAGCAACTGTTACATATCCAGTAGGAACCTCTTTGTTTTGTCCAATATATATTTCTGAAATTTTATCTTTTTCTAAATCACTTAAGAAATTATCATATGTATATTCATTTCTTGAGTTTCCCATCATTACTGATATTACATACCATATCATAAGGATGGCAAGCAATAACATAAAATAAAATCCACTAGTCGGTTTTTTATTTGTCACTTGTTTGTTACCTCCAATTTATAATTCAACCACACCTACATATGGAAGATTTCTATATTTTTGATCGTAGTCAAGACCGTAGCCTACTACAAACTTGTCTGGTATCTCAAAGCATGTGTAATCCACATCCATAGGAACCACTCTTCTATCTGGTTTGTCCAATAGTGTACATATCTTTAAACTATTAGGTTTCCTTGCACTAAGTAATGTTACAAGGTGACTTAGTGTTCTACCTGAATCGATAATATCCTCAACAACAAGTACATCTTTGCCTTCTATTGATTCATCTAAATCTTTAACAATCTTGACTCTACCAGTACTTTCAGTCCCAGAGCCATAGCTTGAAACTGACATGAAATCCAAAGTTATTGGAACTGTTATCCTCTTTGCAAGTTCACAAACGAAAAAAACACTTCCTTTTAAAATACAAAGAAGAGTTACTGACTTACCTTCATAATCCTTGCTTATCTGGTCTGCTATTTCTTTAATCTTGTTATCTACTGTCACTTCGTCGATAAGTACACTTATCTTTTCGCTCATTACATGCCTCCATCATTCTTTATCATTGTAACCAAATCTTTTATGCGTATTTCGTATTTCTTTATTTAGCTAGTTGAAACAATTTATCTTCTACAACTCTTTCATATATTCAAGCTTAGTCACTATAGGAGTGCCTTCATCTATTTTGTAATTAGCTCCTATTCGGTAACCAATCACCCATACTATTTCTTGTCCATTGGCAATCAGCAATACCTTATCTCTCAAATGTCTTGGAATTTTTATATCTATGAAATAGTCCTTGATTTTTTTTCTAGAGCCTAAGTCATCCACTACTATGTAGTCTCCAGTTTTTCTGGTTCTTAGCGTCAGATTATCCCCTAGTATATCATAAGCAACCCATTTCGTATATAATTTTTCGGTAAATTTTGTATTAACAAATTCTTCTCTAGATACTCTAAGCAGTGCCTTTTCACCAGGGATATTATATTCTCCAACTCCGTCTATTATAACCTGGATAGCAACATTTTCTTTCCTATCAACTCGAAGTAAAATACCATCATAAGTCTTAGTAGCGCTGATTCCATATGGTAAATTTATTTTTTTTCCAGTCTCCCTTGAAAATAATTTAATAACATCTTCTATATGAGTATTGGAAATGTCTTTAAGTGTATTAACCACAGTCATTATTCCCATTCTAATCACTCTAGATACAAGAATATGAGGATTTTTCTCAAACAAATCATTTGAAAATGTAATCTCGGCAAATGTAGTCCCAGCAAGACCATTTCCTTCTAAAATCACCGTTTTATCAAATAAATTCTTCGACACACTGTTCATATACTCATCTGTTTCCCTTAAAATGGTTGCACATTCTGCAATATGCTCTTTTGCCTTTTCATTAATATTTTCTTCAATATATGGCAAAACCGAAAGTCTTATTTTGTTCCGTGTGTATTCTTCTCTTAAATTGGTTGCATCCGTGCAATATGTAATATTACTTGCAGATAAATACTGTAATATCTCCGATTTATTTAAACATAATATAGGTCTAATGATTTCATCTCTTACTGGGGCAATACCTGTAAGACCCTTAATTCCACTTCCACGAAACAGATTAAATAATACTGTCTCTGCTACATCATCTTCATTATGGGCCACAGCTATTTTGCAATTTTCATATTTTGATGCTACTTCCCTAAATGCCTCATATCTAAGGAGCCTTCCTGCCTCCTCTGAGCTTAAACCCTTTTCTTTTGCCATCCTTGGCACATCAAACTTAAAACCAGAAAATGAAATATTCCTCCTTTTACAAAATCTTTCCACAAATGCCATATCATTGTCAGCATCCATTCCACGGATACCATGATGAATATGTACAACATGAAGAGATAGTTCCATCTTTCTAGATAAATCCAGCAAAATATTTAACAAGCACATAGAATCAGAGCCGCCAGATACTCCAACGACCACTGATTCTTTAAAATCTATCATTTTATTCTCCCTAATATAATCAAGAACTTTGCCTTCTATCTTATGCTTTATTGAATTTACATTCAGGTCTTTTTTATCATCTTTTTTCTTAGTTGTGTTTTTATCTTTTTCTTCGTTTATCTTCTTATATTCCATATCTTCATCTTTCATAATTTGGTTCCTATTTTCCTAACTATACTTGATAAAATTGGCAAAATCAAGCAAGCTTATCCCATATTCCTATAACAAGAACCGTCATATAATCATTTATTTCTTCAGGGCTTTTGCCCTATGAAAGTGGATTATATGGAGGAACAAAAAAATTTTGCATATATTTTTTATGCTTACATTTTTGATAACATTTTTTGGTAACCTTAATTCTTTGGTTTATATATAATCTCATCTGGATAGACAAGCCCTAACTGTTTAGCCACCTCTTCAACATATCTCTTTGTCTTAACATATATGCGCTTCTCCTCTAGCTCCTTAGCCCGACTTATCTCATCATCATACTTAGACTGTAAGGCGGCCTCCTGCTGTCGTAATTTTTCCAGTTCTGTCCCCCTAGAGTCAATCTGAGTATACAAAAAGAAAGCCAGCAGAATAACAACCACTGAAATACCAAAAATACCCGCTTTATTTGATTTATTTGCGCCTCTTCTTTTTGTGCTCATTTGCTTCTCCAGACTTCACCTTGCGCTTACTTAACATTCTTTTTAGTAGCTTAGATATTCCTATTGTAACTTTTTTTATGGTTTTTTTCAAGACGGTATTGAGTATAATATTATTGGCTAGATGCTCTAATTATTACAGATACTCATACATTTCTTTTGCTTCTTCTTTCTTTACTGTCTCTGCAATGCTTGTAACCTTAACCGCCACATTACGTGTTCCAAACTGAATTTCTATTTTATCTCCAACCAATACATCCAAAGATGCCTTAGCCGGTTTATCATTCACCAAAACCCTACCTGCATCACAAGCTTCCTTAGCAACAGTTCTACGTTTTATTAACCTTGATACCTTTAGGTACTTGTCCAATCTCATATGGCTCACTCTTATCCTTTTCTAGTTATATTTATATATCAACGCTTATTTAAGTCTCTATTTCCTACCTTACATTAAAAAGAAAGGTCTTACTGTAAAGTAAGACCTTTCTCCGGATTATCCATTTTAAGAATCAACAATTATTACTTTTTGTTAACTTCATCCTTTAAAGCCTTACCAGCTTTAAACTTAGGAGCCTTAGAAGCCGCAATCTTCATTACCTTTCCTGTCTGTGGGTTTCTTCCTTCTCTAGCAGCTCTCTTAGCAACTTCAAAAGTACCAAATCCAACTAATTGAACTTTGTCACCTTTCTTTAATTCTTCTGTTACTACTTCGATGAAAGCCTTTAATGCCTTTTCAGAATCTTTCTTTGTTAATTCTGTCTTTGCAGCCACAGCTGCTACTAATTCAGCTTTGTTCATGGATAAACTCCTCCTCTGTTTTTATAGTTTATATTTTGAGCCCAAATGCTTGGGTTATTCACGGGTGCATATGTATGTCTACCCATCTACTTATTTATAAACTTTTTCACAGATTTTGTCAAGGAATTTAGCGCATTTATGCGTAGTTTACTTGATTTTTGGGCATATCTAACAGATTTTAAATTTAATTTTGTAACTTCTCGATAATTTAAATGCATAATTTCAGGAATGAAACCTATTTTTAGCTTGTCACTTGTATTTTTAAATCTCTATATCCAATTCTACAGGACAGTGGTCTGAACCCATTACCTCAGTATGAATTTTTGCATCAATAAGATTTCCCTCAAGAGATTTTGATGTTAGAAAATAATCTATACGCCAACCTATATTCTTTGCTCTTGCACTAAACCTATATGACCACCATGAATATATATCTTTTTGCTCTGGATAAAAATATCTGAATGTATCTACAAATCCTGATGATAGAAGCTTGGTCATTTTTTCTCTTTCTTCATCAGTGAAGCCAGCATTTTTATGGTTTGTCTTAGGATTTTTAAGATCTATTTCCTTATGAGCAACATTCATATCTCCACAAACTACCACTGGCTTTTTTTTATCTAATTTTATAAGATACTCTCTAAAATCATCCTCCCATTTCATTCTGTAATCCAATCTAGCTAACTCAGTCTGAGAATTTGGCGTATATACTGTAATCATATAGAAATTATCGAACTCTAGAGTGATAACTCTTCCCTCATTATCATGTTCTTCTATACCTATACCATATGAAACTGATATTGGTTCCTCTTTTGTAAATATAGCTGTTCCAGAATATCCTTTTTTTATGGCATAATTCCAATATTGATAATATCCTTCCAATTCTAGTACTAATTGCCCTTCCTGCATTTTACTTTCTTGAATACAAAAAATATCCGCATCCATTTCCTTGAAATAATCCAAAAAACCTTTTTTTACACAAGCTCTAATTCCATTAACATTCCATGATATGAATTTTTTCATATTGTTCTCACTTTCTATTGTCTATTTTTCATTATATCATTCTTCAAGTATATATCTTTTTAAAACCATTAAATACAAATCTCCAATTACCATGAGGCTAGTCAATTACTACTGTTTCTAATAATTGACTTATATGCCTTAAAGCAATTGGAGAATTCTTCATCTTTATCTACATTTAATCTAATGCAAATAGTTCTCTTGTTGTAATCTTAGCTACAGCAGTACCTTTCTCATTATACTTATCATAAGCTTCAATAATAAACTTAGCACCACTAGCTTCTATTTTACCTCTAACTTCGTCCCAATGTGGCTGTAATGCTGCATTCCCTTCCAGTTCAATAGAATTTACTACATCATTCATAAGTTTTGAACCTGCCTCATCCATTGCTCCATATGTCTTAATAACAACATCACCTTCATTATAAACACCATCGTCATTTTTATCATATATTACACGACCAGCATTGAATAAACCAACACTGTTGTAATCATAATTTACTGCTTCAGGTGTAAGAAGATCTGCATCTGTAGCCTTAAACTTCAATGTGTATTTATCGCCAACACTTGCGTAAATATTGTAAATACCACTACCCATTGAACCATTTGTAACTGTTACATCTGGAATCGCATTAGCAGCTCCGATAGCCCTGATAATAGTATTAACAAATAATTTCTGCTCTTCTGGATTATCACCAAAGATATCTCCATGTCCAGCACCTGTATATGTAACATTTCCCTTTGAGTAAATGTAGTAGTTGTTCTGTCCATCAAGTTTAGTATCCCTATAATAGTTATCTCCTGATAATGTATACCACACTACTAATTCCGGATCGTTCATATCTAACTGGTACCACTGACAGTGAGTAGGTGCTACTTTAATAGAACTATCCATCTTATATGGGAACATTGTTACCTGTCCTTCATTTACCTTTTCAACACGATTTGTTTTCCAGTCAAAAATTTCTTCTAATTTAGAAGGACTAAACCTATAAAGATATGAAGCTGTATTATAAGGTTTAACATTATATAATCCACCATCTGTATTGTTGTCTTTGTAATCTTGAACAAGACTATACTTCCATTGAGCCCAATCTGAAAACCCTTGTAATTCATTTACATAATATTTTCCATCACTAGACGTTTCTGTAGCATAGCTAACCTTTGCTCCACTATAATATGTAGGTTTTGTTTTTCCGTCTCTATCATCTACCGATAATGTAATTCCATACTTATCCATACCTACTGTATTTCTAAGTACGCTTGTTAGTTCTGTACATATCTTATCAACCTCTTTAATATCAGAATCATTAGTTATATATTTTGCTTTTGGTTTAAGAGATGTAGCCGTCAGTCCATCTTGTGTTATTTGGAAATAGTTTATCGTAGAGTTATAACTCATTGTATCATGAGCGAACATTACCGATTTTCCTGCTTTAATAAAGTCCTTTATATTGTCTACGGCACCGTAAGTGTTAGAAATATCATCAAAATTATAACTGTCAGCAAATCCAATAACTACCATATCATACTTATTAGCATTTAGGTAATCTTCATTTTTGCCATAACTTTCACCCTCTATATATTTTTGTCCACGGATTGCTCCAGTTTCTACATTTTTATTATATTTGTTCTCAAATTCATAAGTCCTAAGACCAACAATTTCAATTTGATATCCAACTTTACCATTAACAGCCTCTAGCACTTGCTTAAATCCATCATTATATCCCTTTGGAATATTATCACCTGAAAGAACAGAAGATGACATATTTAGTGCAAGACCATAATCACCTCCGCCAAAATATTGTCTGGTTGGAAGAATCTGAAGAACTTTTATACTCATTACTTCCTCACTCTTTACTGCTGTATATCCTATCTGTGAAGATCTAAGAGTTGTTTCTATCTTACCCGATGGTGTATCTTTCATTTGGGCAACTTCAATCTTCCACGCTACAATTCCGTTGTAATTTGACGCCAAGTTGGTTGATAAGGAAACATCTGCACGACCTGATGCATCGGTGGTCACTACCATTGTTTTAAAAATTTCATTCGTGTCATCTTGAACATATCCTCCTTCATCAGAGAAGATACCATCACCGTTTTTATCAATAATAAGCTTTATTTTGTATGTAGTATTTGCATATGCATCTATAGTAAATGCATAATTTAATTCATGACCTGTCGAATTGTACTTATTTATAATTCCATTGTCATCATATGCAATTGTGGTTGGTTCAAGGGTAAACTTAAGTGTAGGGGACATTACATTTACATGGGTAAGTAATCCCTTAATATTTTTCTGTCTTAAATAGTTTGCACCAGAACCTGGAGCTGTTACATAGCTTGAAAATTCGGCAACTTTTGAAGTAGGATATACCTTTGAACCGTCATTGTCGTATACCATATCCGCCATTATCAATAACTTTCCGGCATCAGCATACTGCACAAGCTTTTCTTTTGTTCTCTCTGTGAAATCATTATCACTAAATCTACCGTTTCCAATAGGATCTGCAAATAAATCATCATTACTTGTCGTCTTTTTATGATTTTTATAATAATTATATGTATCTATTACACCTACTAACTGACCTGAGTGCTTTTCACTTAGAAAATCCCACTGATAATCAGTCCAGACACTTTTTGTTGTTTCTGATACAGTATACATATAGTTATACTTCATTTGATGTTCTAAATCAGTCCAGTCAGCATATCCATTTGAGCTTCCCCAATTATGTTTTCTACGTGGTATAGTTTCATAATCAGTTATTCTTTTTAGCCCTTTGCTACAGTCACTATTTGTTAGTTCTCCAGTACTATTATTGATACTTCCTTTATAAGCAACATAATCTATTGGAAGATTACCTAAAAGTGGAGAAGAAAGTTTTGATAAATCTCCATATGCTAAGTATACGTATCCGTTCAATGTCTTATCATTATAAATTGTCTTTTTCGCACTATCTTTGGTAAGCATGTCGTCCTTATCACCAATAATAATTGCATCATATGTTGAGATAAGATCGGTTGTCACTGTATTAAGTGCCTTGGTTGAAAGGCAAGTCACAGTTAAATACTGCTTATAATTTGTTGAATTCCACTTACTTGTATCAAGACCCATGCCATCAGCCAATGCCTTAATACTAGTAAAATCTGAATATCTAAATGAGTTACATGGTTCAACTTCAAGAATTCTAATTGGACCATCACTAAAGTCATAATCTATAACATATGAACCCTTGCATCCAAGAAGATATCTAATAATATCTGCTACTGTTTTATTATTCAGTCCTCTTTCGTTTATACCAACGTAATCGTTTTCTGTAACAACACGATCGCGATTTGATGGAATAATTCTAGCATCACCACTATGTACCCAGTAATCATTTGTAAGTCTTTTTCTCGCGTTTGGATTGGTATCAATACATTCATTAGCATCTACACACTTGATTATATCTTCATGTGTAAACTCAAGAACCCTAATCACATTACTTGCAGGTGGTGTAGTAGGCTCTGGGGTTGTAGGTTCTGGGGTTGTAGATTCTGGGGTTGTAGATTCTGGGGTTGTTTCTTCTCCCTCTGCCGGAGTCTCACCCTCTGAAGTCTCTTCCGGGGTTGTTGGTTCTGGCTTTGGTGTAGTAGCTTCTGGGGTTGTTGGAATCACTGCACTTTCGTCTGTATAATAAAGAGCTGCAGTTGTCACACCTGTTTTATTTATATATTGCTTTCCATTTTCATCAACTGTAGTCATATGATTTGTCATAAAATCTTTGTACTGACTAGATTCCAGCATTCTGTATATCAATGCTATCTTATACATATTACAATCGCGAGATAATCCTTCACTTGCTCTTGCATCAAGAATAACTGGAGTCTTGGTATATTTACCATCACCCTTAAGATCTCTTCCCACCATCATATAATCTAGAAGTTTTGTTGCCATTTCCCATGAAATATCACGGCTTATAAGGTCACTTCCGCTCTTTTCATATGTCTCATATGTAATTTTACTCCAATGAAGTTCTTTGCCTTCTTTATCATATACATTCGTAGATTCATCATTTTCTTCACTACATTTAGCATTTTCCTTAGAATAGTAATTATACGCTGCAATAGTACTATTATCCTGTGGTGTCACGGATATAATAACTAAATCAGCCGAATCAAGATCCGCCTGAGTAAGGTCATTAGCCTCAACAGTGTTAACCATAATTCTTCCTTCAAGTAACGAATCGAAAGGATCTTGTAACACGTAGTTGTTGAATATTTCATCACACTTTATTTTATAAGTATTTTGGTATTCATCATATTTGATTTCGTAGTTAAAGTTTGAAAAAAGGTAGTTCATCTTAACCCAATCATTTTTTATACCATATCCTCCACACTTATTGTAGAGTTCCTTAAGCTCTGATTGACTCTTATTAAGAAGTCCTGCTTCTACTTCATCAGAACCAGCAAAATATCTAAATTCCCCCATACCAGTATATGGTACAATCTCAAGAATTGTAAAATATTTTTGCTTACCGGCTGTAATTCTATCCACTATGTCTGATAGGTATGTTTTATCTGTAACTACTTCTTCGCCTTGTGCTTCCACACCGCTAAAATTGTATATTACCGCGCTTACTACTAATGTTATCGTCAGCAGTACACAAATTATTTTGGATTGGATGCTCATTTTTAGAATTTTGCTTTTAATCTTTTTCATTTTTTCCTCCAAACTCCTATTCTACATTGTATTCAGTGCCGTTAACAGTTACCATATCTATTTTATTTCTAAGTACTATTCGCATTGTTTCAACTTTTTGTCTATCCTCGGTTCCTACTACCAAATCTATATTTAGTATGATTGGATTTGAATATCCCTTATGTACAGCTACTGGTTCTGTCTCTCCAGTAGGCACCTCATCTCGATACGTTTTACAACTATCATCGATGCTCACCTTAAAGGTTCTAACATAATTTGAAATTTGATACCCTTTTGGAATATCTGCAATATATTTATCTGTAATATACATTGAAAAGTTTTCTGGATCATATGTGATGATTCTTTCTGTAGTTTTTAATCCATCTTCTGATGGAACCGCTAGAAGCTCATTGCCGCTTCCTCTAATTCCTGTATAAAGTGTTAATGTTCCTTCACTATCTTCTACTATATCTAACGTTTTTGCTTCCATGATAGTTTCGGTAATGAACGTATCTACCATCTGCAGCTCATTTTGCACATCTATTTTCTCACTCTCCGTTTTAAAGAGCAGAGATCCATTAGTCATTAAGGCTGCAATCAAAACTATCACTATTCCACTAATCGCCATAGATACTAATAATTCAATAAGCGTAAAACCTTCATTATTCAGTTTTTGATTAGTTTTAATACTTTTCATTTTCTCACCGCCTAGTCGAATACTTCTTCACATTTACCTGTGATGAAGTAAAGTTCAAGTTTTTTGCTGAACGAGCCTTTGGTTACGGTAAATGTTCCCATACTACCCATATCTCCATCAGTAGCAATGCTTACATCGTTTACCATAATATTTGATACGCTACCTTTAGATGCCTCAAACACTATCTTAAGATTCGATGAAGTATCATCGATATCAACCTTGTAACCTGTATCATTTACAAAGCTAATAATCACATCACCACTAACTAGTTTTTCGTCGACAACTTCAGGAGTTGAAGTTATACTTCCATCCGCTTTCATTTCCTTAACAACCTTATTAAGTGTAAATTTGTAATCTCCATTGCTCTCCTTCGCAATTTCAACATTCCACTCATCGGCTGTCACTGTCTTTGCTTTGGTTCTAGCTGAGCCTATGTAATCTTCTAATGTATCTTTAGTTTGTCTTGTGTAGGTATTAGTTATAAGTGAAAATCCTATAGTCATACCACCAATAACAACAATCATAATAGCTACAACCACAATCACTTCAACCAAGGTTGCACCTTTGTTATTTAGTTTGAGTTTTTTATTCGCCATCATCATATTTTCTCCAATTGGTGCATCCTACTATGTCAGTGTAACTTATATTTTCAATTCTTAGAGCTTCTGATGACTCATCATCTGGAGCTGATGAAGCATATGCGTAGAAGAATTCTTTGAACCTCTTTGTTGTCGCATCCTCTGGATCTATTACTGTACCATCAGCAAATGCATATTCGTTAATAATGAGGTTTTCTATAAGTGCTACATCTGTTGTAACTGTAGCATTGTTTGTAATTTGAATTCCCTCTTTACATATTATCAAGCCTTTAAAATCATGATTCAAAATTACAGAACCCGTACATACTATAATGCCACCTTTTACATTATTTGGAACAACATATGATGCTCTATTTATTGCTAGTTTTATATAACCAGAGTCATACATTATAAGTTGTTCGTCTTTATTGTACTGTATACCAGAATCTAACAAGTTATAATTAATGATATTTGAAGATGCATCATTGGACATTTCACTTCCCGATGCCTCGTAATTATCATAAAATTCTTTTAGTGCAGCATCGCTATTATCTACAATATATTCTGCTCCATTTTTAGTTGCTGGTATATCCACCAATAAGTGCGTAATAATATCATATCTATTTTTACAGTTAAGTGCATTCAATACAAAGACATCATTCCCTATGGAGTTAGTTCCGCTTGCATAAGAAATATCATTCATCTGTCCTGATTGATTAGAACCTACACCTGCAAAAGCAGATAAGCTACTAGTCTGCATCAGTGTTCCAGCTGTATATAGTTGACCAGCTGTAATGCTTACTCCAGCTGGAGAAGAACTGCCTGTGAATACTTTTGAAGCATATGAGTTAAGTATACCCTTTAACTCTGCATCTGCTCCGTTAATAATTCTCTTTATGTATTCTGTAGCCGAAGCCTTATCTTTAAAATTGTAGTAAATATATAATGTATTACCAGATCTTTTTTCTACATAAGGTGTTGTTGGATTCAGTAAATCAGCTGCAAAAAATCCCGTTGTATTTATAACATTTGCTCCTGCATCGTTCTTTATAGACTCCCATGTAGCATATGCCATAGGATTTGATGGATTTGTACTAATATACTTTGATTGAACAAGGTATAAATCCTGATCCTCTGTAACAGAAAGGGATTCACCTGTCATATAGTCACCTGTAGCAGAACCTGGAATAACAACATAAGAACGACCACCTACTATTAATCTATTAAGATTAAAATTAAGTAATGAATATTCTCCGCTAATAATAACAGAACTAGATGCTGTATGAGAATTAACAGCACTTCCATCATAACTGTAGCCGTAGAAATTACCACCTATCGTTGCCGAACTATATTTTCCATATAAATTTAAATCATCATTTACATATGTATTAGAGAAAGAATCTATATTAATAGTTCCGCCCTTTGTTATATCTCTCTTACCACCAATTGTACTAATGTAACTATCTATTGTTAAATTGTTACACCAAATATCTCCACCTGCTACCGAAAGTGCACTAGTTGCATTTCCTGAACCTCTTACAACAATATCACCTCTAGATATTATATTAGAATTCGCAGTTCCGCCATCTACAGTCACTACGTTTCCTGTTACATTCATAATTCCACTATTTCCATCTGTATCGGCTGTTATAGCTATTTTCTCACCAGCATAAATATGAGAAGCATTAACATTAAGCTGATTTCCGTTAATTAATAATGTACCATCTGTAATTAAACTGAATTCCTTAAATCCTGGCAATGTATTACCACCAGTAAAGTTAACAGTTAAATCTGGAAAATCTATATTAAAATCTACTGTTATATTTGAAAAGTAATTACTCTCTGCTTTTTCTTGCTTATATGCAATAACCACATCCTTAAGGATAACTGTATATTTTGCCAAATCTTTGTCTTTTACAGCTGTTATTTTTCCTATACTTTTTACCTCTGCTGTTTTATCTTCGCCTTCATATCCCTTTATAAATCCGTTCAGATAATCTTTTACCTGGCCTAATTTTACTGAATTATTTGTAGTTACTAAAGTTTTGTCGTCAAAGGCCAATTCATTATTTGTTACCTTGCTAAGTACACCATCTACAAAGTATTCCTTTAATTCCTGATTGGCCTGCTCATTATTAATGATATACTTATATGATGGTCCCTGCCTAACCAAGGTAGTAAGAACCTTTGTATAAGATTCTCCAAGTACATTAATGCTGTCATATCCAATACCAGCCTTTACCTCATCTAAAACCGACTCTGCCGTATAGAATGTATTCTTAGAATTTGAATCCATTCTTTTCATATTAATATTGGCAAGTGATGCCGATAAAATGACAGTAGCAAGAATAGCCACAAAGGCAATAGCAATAACTGCCATTACCATTGTGGAACCACTATCATTTAAGCCTATTTTATTTTTCTTTGGTGATACTCTTCTTCCCATAAGCATACCTAATCCTCCTTAGTGCTGGTAAAGGTTGCTATTACTTTGCCATCAGCAGTTTTATAATGTACGTCTACAGTTATCTGATAAAGAATTGCATTGTCCGACTTTTCAGAATATGTAAGTCCTTGTACTTCCTCTGTTGAAGCAATATCACTCAAACTTCTTTGAATGTTTGTATATACCTTGAAGTTATTGTCACTGTTATTGTAGCTATATAAGTTGGTACCATTTATCTTTATCTTGTCACTCTGAATTTTCGCTGCTGTTTGCTGTTCTGCAAGATATAATCTTACGTCTGTCTTGTAGTCATCTTCACTAAGAAAGGTGTAATTTATATTCAGACTATCAGATGCGTTTTCATTTACAGTATCATAGACTGGAAGTAACATATATATAGCATGGCCTTCTGGCGTATTATAAGTCTTAGTAATTGTTTTAACTACATCAACACTTTTACTGCCATCAAAGGTATATGTCATTGTAAGCTTAATATAATATGTATATATACCTGTTGAATGATCATAATCGCACTCTATATCCATCTTTGATGACTTTACCACTTTTCCTGGAACAAGATTTGCATAGTCACCAGCGGCAAGTTCATTTTTACTTCTAAAATATGATTCCAAATCATTATCTGGACCTGTATATTGTTTCAATATCATTGCTGCATCAGAGCCAAAAAGACTTGAAAATTCGGGGCTAGTCATACTGTTAACCGCATTTTTTGCGGCATCCGTACCTGCTACAGGGCTGGCATCTGTATATTCTATAGGATCTAGCTTTATATCTACATAAAAATCCTCTGTATCTGCCCCTGTTTTTGGTATGGAAGTAAATTTATATGTTGTAAATATTCTGTCATATGTATCGTCTACTGGTGATGATTCTGTACTAGTGACATATGATTCATAATCAGCCATTAATTCCTCAATACTTTTTGCCTTAAAATATTCCGTCATATCCTGTGCGACAGTCGTTGCATTCTGAAGTCTTCTAGCCTCTGAATTTACATTCATAGCGGTCATAAAACTCCTAATGAATGGTATCGCCACTATAGCTATAACAGTTATTGTTACGATTAATTCAATAAGGGAAAAACCTTCGTTATTCTTTTTTAAAGACTTCATTTAATCATCTCCTGCCTACTGAAATACTTCGATATCTCCAGAACTCTTACTAAGTATACATCTAGGTTCTGTTATATCATCATTTAAGATACCAATATTAAGTGTAACATCAGTATTATTAATCACTGAAAGTCTTGCTGTTGCCTTATCAGCATCACCATTACGTGGACGGCTTACAACAAGTAAATCCAGGCTATCACCAAAGGAGAATGCTGCACCCTCAATAAAGTTATCAATTGGGTATGCTTCATCACCTATTCTGTAACTAACTGTATAGTTACCACCTGAGCCTGATACTGTAATCTCTACGACTTCTGTCGCATTGAGATTTGATGATACTTTTGTTTCTCCAAGTACATCGCTTCTTTGTCCAACCACTATTGCATCCACATCCGATGCTGCATCATTTAAGTTAAGATATAAATCATAATTTGTCTTAATCTTATCAAGGTATTTTGCATCCACACCACCTGCACTATATGTACTAGAATCGAATATATTATCTGTTCCCACTGGTACTCCATCAATAGTTGTTCCAGGGAAAACTCTATTATTACCTGTAACTGCATAATAATCAAGTGTAATTGCACCCGTAACTAAGTCTTCTGACTTGGAATAATTCGCTGATATATTATCAATCTTATATTTTTTATCACTTTGATTAATTGCCTTAATTACAGCCTTAAATTGTTCATATGTACATTCATAAGAAAGAGTTGTAACTGAACTGTATCCTTGTAAGTCAGAGACGTATACTGGTTGCCCTTCTTTAGTCGGATTTGTAGATTTCACATCACCGAATGAGTATAAAAGTTCCACCTGGGTTAAACCAGCTTGTTTAAGCCATACTTCAGTATCACTTTCTATAGATGCTAAATCCATAATAATCGTCTCTTGATCAAGTCCTGCTGCATATGAATTAATTATCTCTTCATATAAAAGCTTGTAGTCATTTGTTTTTGCCACATAGTTCTTCCTATTAGCACTTTTTTCTGAAAGATCTGTTTCAATCGCCTTAAGTTTCACATTTTCTGCTTCTATATCAGATACGCTTGTGCTTAACATGTTATATACAATAACAGCCGCTATTAAGATGACTACTATCAAAAGTGTTAATAAAAGTCTTTTATCTTTTGGGGCTAATTTAAAATCTAATTTCATACTATACCTCCTACTCTTCTTCTGATGAATCTGGTGTCTCATCTTCATCTGGTCTGTTCGCTTTACTCTCTGATTCATCCTCTTCTATTGATGAATTTTGTTTGTCTATCAGGTCGCGAATTATACTTTCGAAATCCATTACATTTTGACCAATTAAAGTTTCGGCATAATCTACATAGTCTGGTAACTTTTTGAATAAACATGCAAGTGTAAACTTAGTAGTAATAACACCATTTTCGTCCTTTGTCTCTGATAGTGTACTAACGAAAACATCTGCCACATTGCTCATACCCTTAAGTTGGGTAATGTACTTAGCAATAGTAGGTTTTACACTGGTAGTACCAGTAATGCTAACCTGTCCATTTTTTACAGTAATATTGCTAATTGCAATATCACTAGGCTGAGTAAGTTCCAATTCTGTTATAAAGTTAATGAGTGAGTCATTATTACTATCTGACATATCTTTAAATGCTGCTGCATCATAATATATATCGTGAGCATCATAATAATCATCCACAACTTTTTCTATATCTTTTATTCTATCAATCTTCTTTTGGATGTTTGATTGTTCAGCAGTTGCAAATATTATCTGTGTAAGTGGTATGGCACAAAAAAGTACTCCTGCAGCCAATGCACCTATAACACCGATTTTCAGCATACGGAAACTATTTATATTTTTAATTTTTTCAAGGGTTTCCTTAGGCATAAAGTCTACAGATGCAATACCTGCGCCTAAACATCCTACATACTTTGTTACAATTCTATGTAATAACTCATTTTCATTTTCTAGTTTAACACCGTGGAATTTATTAATCTCCATAACTGGAAAATTAAATTCATTGGCAAACAAATTCTCTATACCAAGCAAACTAACTGATTCGCCTACAAGATATGCTTTTTCAATAGGTTCATCTACATAACGTGAGTTGTAGTAATCCACTACTCTTAAGATATTGTTAAACAAATGTTTAATAGATTCTGTAACCGGATCCCCATCAAATGTCTCATGGATATATCTCTCCGTTTCAAGAAGTGTAGTAGCCTCATCCTCGTCTATTCCATTGGCATTACAAAGCGCCTCTAGTGGTAAGTTTTTACCATATGGAACTACTCTTTGTAGCTTAAGAATGTTATCATTTAAAATATTAACTGTTGTATTCTCTTCCTGAATCTGAATTACTAATGATACAGAGCTATCAATCTGTCTTCTTATCATTTGATATGCTGAGTTTCCAGCATAATCAATAGACTTAACATTTAATTTAAGTCTTTCTGCTAACTTATAATAATCATCAATCAGGTCCTTTGGTGCTGCAAGCACAAGAACCCTCATAGTATTTAACCCCTTTTTAGGATTACCTTTATCAAGAACAGTATGCGCCAGAATATAATCTTCAAGGTATACTGGGAAGTACTCACTGGCGTTGGCATCAATCATCTCCACCAATCTTTTCTTATTCATTATAGGTGTTGATACTTCTTTACTTGCAATCTTTGATGATAAAATAGAGAAGATAACATCTGTAGCTGTCATGCTGTTTTCTGTAAGAATTGATCTTAAGAATATCTCTGCAGCATAAAAGTCCATAATGAAACCATCTTCAACAACACCTTCTGGGAGCTTTGCCTTTAAGATTCTGTTAACGTACACACTGTTTCCTGAAGAGTACTGTAATTCACATATTTTAACGTACTTCTTACCGATTCTAATGGATAATATTCTAGCCATCTATTTTCCTCCTATACCTTGCGGTTATTTTTCCTTCTATTTATTTACTCGTGGTTTCCCACGTTATTTTCTAATTTAAGTTAAACATAGATAAATACCAGCGTATTATTGGATCACCCCACAGCATAGCTATAAAAATGCCAACTGATAGATATGGTCCAAATGCTAATACATGATCTGTTTTTGATATCTTCATTCTCGCGATGTGTATAATAGAACCCACTACACATCCAATTACAAGTGCTAATATTATATTTTTCCAACCAAGTAGCAACCCTGCGGCTGCCATAAGTTTAATATCTCCCCCGCCTATTCCCCTTCCTTTTGTTGCAAAAAATAGCAACAATAGAAAACCACTGACACAAACAAACCCTATAATGTAGTCAATTAAGTTTTCGTAATCCAGTACTGCCCTAATAACTCCTAGTGCTAATATAAATATATTAATAGGTAGTGGTATTTCATACGTCTTCCAATCAATAACACTTAGTACTATTAATGCTGAAAATGCTAAGGAATATAATATGCTTGTGAGATTAATTCCATTTACAATAAATATTAATACATACCCGAGACCATTAATACTTTCTATTAATGGATATTGTATTGATATTTTCTCTTTGCAATATCTGCACCTTCCTTGAAGAAACAGATAGCTGAAAAGTGGTACAAGGTCGTACCACTTCAGCTGTCCACCACAGGACATGCAGTGAGACCTGTTTACAGCAATATTCTCTTTTAATGGTATTCTATATATGCATACATTTAAAAAGCTACCTATACATAAACCGTATATAAATACTACTATAAATGTAAACAGAATTATCTCACTAGGCATATTCTATATTCCTTTTTCATATTTTTTATGGTTCGGCTGGTTCTTCTGCTTCGCCAACGTTCGCTTTATTACCAACGAGGAACTTAATACCTTCGCCTTTTTCATTTGTTGTTTTTTTTGCTTGTGTAGGTGTTCCAGCTTTTTCTGCAGCATAAACTGTAATATTACCATCAATAATCATAACATATACATCAGCTTTTTCATTAGCACCTGATGAGAACTCAATGTCTTCGCCCTCAAGATACTCTTTAACCTGTTTTGCAAATGCATTATCCTCTGTTACCTTAATAGTGTCAAGTTTCACCCCTTTTCCTTCGGTAAGACCCTCAATTTCAGCTGCTGATTTATTTCCTGCTTCGTCGCCGTAAGCTGTTTTAACTGCTGCGTAAACTGCATCAAGTGCTTGTATATCCTTTGATTCTCTTGATTTTTCAATGTTACCAATAAGTGCTGGTGCTAATACACCGATGAGTACTGCCATAATAGCAATAACTACGATAAGCTCTACTAATGAGAAACCTTTGTTGTTTGTCTTTTTCATTTCCTTTAATCTCCTTTAGATTTATTATTTTATGATATCAACCTCTGGCTCGGGTCCCGAGGGTATATCCACTGGGGATAAATTTTTTAACCAACGCTTGAGTACATCTGCATCATTGGCGCGTAGATAACAGCAATAAGTGCAGATACAACTAATGCCATAACTACAATAATTATTGGATCCATAAGGGCTGTCGCTTGCTGTGTAGTCATCTCTACTTCTTCGTCATAGTAGTTGGCTACATTTGTAAGCATCTCCTCCATATTACCAGTTTCTTCACCTATACCTGTCATATGAAGTACCATATTCGGGAATAGACCTGATTGTCTAAGCGGAACTGATAGTGGCAGACCTCGTTCAACCTGCTTTGCCGCTTCTGTAAGAGCATCTCTAAATAAAACGTTGTCCATAATCTTTGAGCAAATATTAATAGCGTCAATAAGTGGCATTCCCGCTGCAAGTAATGTAGCAAGTGTTCTTGAAAATCTTGCACAGGCTGTCTTTGTAGCTAGAGCCCCAAATACTGGTATCTTAAGTTTAAGTGTTGACATTACTCTTGAACCATTAGGTGTGGCTGAGTAGAACTTGTAAGCTACTACAATAATAATAATTGCAATTACATATATGTACCAACTATTTTGCAATGAAGCGCTAAGGGCCACGGCTGCTTTTGTAAAGGCTGGCAGCTCATCTCCAAGATCTGCAAACATACTTTCAAACTGTGGGATAACAAATGTCAACATAACTATAATTACTGCTATCATAACAAATACAAGTACTATAGGATACATAAAAGCTTTCTTTACCATACCCTTAATTCTAGCATCCTTTTCAAAATGAGTACTCATTCTATCAAGTGATACTTCTAAGGAACCTGATGCTTCACCAGCCTCTATCATATTCAAAAGAATAGATGGAAAAACTCCTTCTTGCTTTCTCATTGCTGCTGCAAGGGTATCACCTTTTTCTACATTGTCCTTTGTGGACTTTATCGCTGCCTTAAGGGTCTTGTTTTCTGTCTGGTCTCCCAACATGTCTAGTGCCATAATAACACTAACTCCTGCCTTTAAAATACTAAGGAACTGTCTACAAAAAACGCTTAAGTCTCTAGCCCCCAATTTCTTTTTCTTTCCAAAGCTGAAATTCAAATCCTTATTGAATATATTGGCTTCTCCTAATTTTAAAACTGTTAGACCATCACCTCTTAGAAGACTCTTTGCTTTTTCAATACTATCAGCTTCAATGTTCCCTTTTTTTATCTTGCCATCCATACCGACGGCTTCATATGAAAATTGTGCCATTTAATACCTCTTTCCTAGAAAAGTTTTCTTTCCAATGATTGTGGATCCTGAGCGTAATTAAGTGCGTTATCTCTTGAAATGATTCCCTGTGCATATAAGTAAAACAATGCGTCATCCATAGTCTGCATACCCATCTTTTTGTTCGTCTGCATAGTAGAAGCAATCTGGAATGTTTTATTCTCACGGATAAGATTCTTAATCGCTGGGGTGGAGTGAAGAACTTCAAAAGCTGCCACTCGTGACTTTCCGTCTGCTGTTGCAATTAATTGCTGTGATACAACTGCTTCAAGTACCATAGCAAGCTGAATACGGATTTGCTGCTGTTGGTGTGGTGGAAATACGTCAATAATACGGTCGATAGTTGCTGCTGCACCTATTGTATGTAATGTGGAGAAAACCAAATGTCCAGTTTCTGCTGCTGTTATAGCAATGGATATGGTCTCTAAATCTCTCATCTCTCCTACAAGAACTACATCTGGATCTTCACGAAGTGCTGCCCTAAGCGCATTCTTATATGAAAGTGAATCCATTCCAATCTCTCTTTGATTGACTGTTGCCATCTTGTGAGAATGTAAGTACTCTATAGGGTCCTCAAGGGTAATAACATGAGCTGGTAAATTTTCATTAATAACGTTAATAATAGAAGCCAGTGTAGTAGATTTACCACTACCTGTAGGTCCTGTTACAAGTACAAGGCCTCTCTTCTTTTTAAACAAATTTACAACTGATGGTGGAACTCCTAAGTCTTCAGGTCTTGGAATAATAGTATTTACCAAACGAAGTGCTGCTGAAAGAGTTCCTCTTTGCCTGAATACATTAACTCTGAATCGCCCAACTTTCGGAATCGATAAAGAAAAGTCAACCTCACCTTTTTCTTCTAATATCTCCATCTGCCTAGTATTCATAACACTTTTAATTATGCTATCTGAATCATCCTTAGTAAGCATTGGGTAGTTCATATTCATAAGTTCACCATGAACCCTTACCTTAGGTGGTATTCCTACTGCAATATGAACATCGGAAGCTTTTAGCTCCTTTGCTACTGTTAAAATCTCTTCAACGGTCATCATGTCTTCTCCTACTCCTCGTCCGCGGTGTATGTAGCCTTCATCATCTCTGCCACAGAAGTAACACCTTCTATAACATACTTAGCAGCTGAACTCCTAAGTGAGCTCATTCCCTCTGCTTCGGCTCCCGCCTTTATTTCTTCCGCAGTTGCATTATTTGCGATAAGATTCTTAATTTTACCTGTAACTGTAAGAATTTCATATATACCAATACGTCCTTTATATCCTGAATTGTCACAAGCTGGACAACCTACTGGCTCATATATGGTGTATTCTTGATGTATATCAACACCCATCTTCTTTTTATCATCAAGGGATGCTTGTATAGCTTTTTTACATTCTGGACAAAGTCTTCTAACAAGACGCTGTGCAATAATACCCACAAGGGAATCACCCAGCAAATACGGTTCAACACCCATATCCACCATACGTCCAATAGTACTCGCTGTACTGTTGGTATGTAATGTACTAACAACCAAATGTCCTGTAATAGCGGCTTTGATGGCAATGCCTGCTGTTTCACCATCTCGAATCTCACCAATCATAATAATATCTGGATCTTGTCGAAGAATTGATCTTAAGGCACTGGCAAATGTAAGATTTGCTTTTACATTAACATGTACCTGATTTATTCCGTCAATATTTGCTTCTACAGGATCCTCTACTGTAACAATATTTACATCTTCCCGATTCAATTCACTTAAGGCTGTATAAAGGGTGGTTGATTTACCACTACCTGTAGGTCCTGTAACTAAAATAATACCATGAGGGTTCTTTAATATGTTATCAAATTGTACTAAATCTTCAGGTCTAAGACCCAAATCTTTCTTATCCTTGTTGAAGCCTTCTTTAGAAGCAAGACGCATAACAACCTTTTCGCCAAAAGCTGTAGGTAAACAAGATACACGGATATCATATTCTTTACGATCGACTACTTGTGTAATACGGCCATCCTGTGGTTTTCTCTTCTCAGAAATATCCATCCCTGAAATTATCTTAACACGTGCAATAATAGCATTGTATAATGCCTTATCATATGAAATAATCTCTCTTAACGAACCGTCTACACGGAATCTAACTCTTACATTATACTCAAAGGGTTCAATATGTATATCACTGGCTCTTTGTCTAGCAGCCTGTTCAATAACACCTTTAACTAACAAAACGATAGGTGAGTTCTCAACATCTTCACGTCTAGCCTCATCCTCACTGTCGTCATCTTTGCTCTTCTTCCCAGAATCAAAATATGCTTCCTGCTCCTTCTTATACTTTTCAGCAATATTCTGAGCCTGCTGTTTACCAAATATAAGGTCAATCTTGCTATTAATCTGTGAAGTGGTAGAAAGTACTGGTTCTATCTGATATCCTGTAACAATAGAAATATCATCTATCGCATAAATATTCATGGGATCAGTCATCGCTACTACTAAGGTATTCATCTGTGTAGATGACATCCTAACTGGTAATAATGAGTATTTTCTAATAAGTTCTTCTGGTATAAGGCTGATTATATCTTCTGGAATAGATTCTACTTTTCTTAAATCTATATAATCAATCTTTAGCTGTTCGCAAAGAACATCTATCAACTGGTCCTCGGTAACAAATCCTAATGCTACCATAGTCTCACCTAATAGAGTTCCCTGCTTTTTCTGTTCTTCAAGTGCTAATCCTACTTGTTCCTCAGTAATGTATCCTTCTTGTACAAGTACATCACCAAGTCTAATTCTCGTTCTAAATCCTGCCATGTGTTGAGTCCCCTTTTTATGCAAAATCAACATTCCGGAACCACCCGGACAAATAAACCAAACAAAAAAAATATGTACTACAAAAACATATAGTCACTTAATTGTATTATACAATAAATTAATATACAAATCAAACTCTTTTTATATGAAATCTAGTACATATTTCCTATTTTTAATATATATGCACAACACAAAATCTTGAGTATCATGTATTTCATCCACAAGATATAGGGTTGCATGATTCATAATTCAAAACAACTCCCACTTTTTAACGAAATTAATCTACACAATGGGGGAATTTATCAGATTATTTTTTGTTACATTTTACTAACTCACGGTAAACATTACCTCTATCCTCAAAGTTCTTGAAGATTCCATATGACGCAGCCCCAGGAGACATTACGCAACTTTTTCCTACTTTTGTCAATGTTTTAGCCATCTTCACTGCCTGTTCTAAATCTTCAACAATATGAACTCTCTGAAAGTTAATAAATTTATTTTCATCTAATAGAATCTTAATTTCATTATAAATCCTAAGTCCTGTATCATACATTAATATTATATTAGAAACCCTATCCGTTGATAAAAATTCTATAAGGTCAGTGTAATCTATTCCTCTATCCATTCCTCCAATAATTATGGTCTCAACATCTGGCACACTTTTAAGGGCTTGTATAGTTGTATCACAAATGGTTGAGATAGAATCGTCATAGTATCTCACTCCATCTACTGTACCAATATACTCCAATCTATGGGGAAGTGGAACATAACTCTTAAGCCCCTCCATGAAGTCGTTTTTATCAATTCCAATATATTCAGTTATTCCATAGGCAATGGCAATATCAAAGTAGTTGTGTTCCCCTATTAAATTAATTTCATATTCTGGTATATAAAACTCTGTGTTATTTATATTATTTATAACGTGTGTATGACTGATAAAAATATCTGCGGTATCATCCTCATTAGACACTGTAAACAACTTTGATGAGGCTCTTTTAGCCGATTCGGCAAGGAGGCTGTTTATAAAACAAATATCCTGTTCCGTTTGATTTGCATATATATTTTCTTTGGCTGCCACGTATTTTTCCATGGTTCCATAATGATCCAAGTGCTCTTCGTATATGTTCATCAGCACACCAATGTGGGGTGAAACCTTCATATACTCAAGCATATGAGAAGACATCTCAAACACTATTATGCTTTTATCGTGAATATCACCGACTATATCAAAGGCTGGAATACCGATATTACCTGCCAATATACAATCATGCCCTGCGCATTTTAGGATATGATGAACAAGTGTAGTTGTAGTACTTTTTCCCTTTGTACCAGTAATACCTATGATTCTATCCCTATATGCCTCAAAGAATATCTCTGTTTGACTTGTTATATTACATTTATATGAGGAAATATCCTCTTCAAGAACAATCCCAGGACTTTTTATAACTACATCATAATCATTAAGGTTAAACTGATAATCGGCACCTACTATAGTCTCCACCCCAAAGGTTTCATCTACAATATCATTTTTATCCAATATGGAAAGGCAACTATATTTATCCGCCCCCATATTCATAAGAAATCTCAATGTAGACTTACCTTCTCTACCAAAGCCTAGAATAGCTACTTTTTTACCTTTTACCAATTCCCTAAGAATTTGCTTCATTGTTTCACCAAGTCCTTTTCTTAACTTTTATATTATTTTCATCTTGTTTCGTATTTGAGCCCTTTAGCCTTTAATTTTTTTCGTATTTATCTTACTTCTTTCTTACTTAAGCTCTTCTGCCATCTTCCTTACCAATTTTTCAAATTTTTCTGGTAATAAATTATTATCATCAAACTCTTCAAAGAAGTGGCAAGAACTATTATAATAGTTCTTATATTCTTCAGTGGTAGTGTAATAGGAAAATAACTTTGGAAGTTTGACATCTTCTTTGTCTTTGGCATTTTTTGTCCAGTTCTTTATAGCTAGACAAATAGCAGTATTTACCTCTTCCCTGCTGCCAACACATTCAAATGGTTTTTCTTCCACCCTTCCGATTAATTTATCTAATGTTTCAATCATGGTTTCATCATTTAACATATCGGCCCCAAATATCTCGCACAATCTCCTATGTGGCAAGAACGGGGATAATATAAGGAATACGAATAGACACTTTGGACAATGTCCGCACCACTTATCCTCCTTGCTTCCTACATTACAGCTTCTAAAAATACTATGATACTGTGTGCATTTAGAAAAATAGGCTGCTATCTGGAATTCACTAAGTGGCCTTAATAAACTAAAGTAATACGTTCCACTTTTAATGTATGTTTCTTCATATTTGTGAAAATCCTCTTCAAATTTGAAACTTTTTGAGTATTGATGATTAACATCACTACCTTTCACAGTGCTTTCATTGGCACTGGCTTCATTTGATAATGAAATATATTTTAATCCAGCAAGGTATGCTGTAATGGTTGCTGAAAAAGCCACTATTGCCGAATATGGTGTATGTCCATTTAAAAAGCCTCTCCTGTTTAACTCAATCATATTTCTGTCAAGTGTCCTCTTAGCAACAAGGAGTGAATCCATAAATCCACCCACCTGGACTGTTTTTAGAGTAGCCCCTCTTGGATTTATTATAAAGCACTTAATATTCTCTCCTGCCGATTTTAACAACTCTAAGGATACCACCGAATCCTTCCCTCCACCAATAGGAACAAGGCATCCAGAATTATCTTTTAGAGTGAATGTATCATATTTTTGCTCTATTATAGCCTTACAATCTATTTTCATAAAATCTTCCATAGTTGTATCAATACCATTTGTATAGAAGAATTCTCCTAATCCAAGGTAGTATAATTCCTTCCACCATCTAATTTGATCATCGTTTAATTCACCTGCATTCACCACAACATTTGGAGAACAAGCCATCTTCCAATAGCTTATAAGTTCCACCATTCCAAGGGAAAATACCATTTCTAAAAATGTACCATTCTGTGTTAATTCCTTTATTTTATGTTCGCCCTTAGGGAATCTCCAGGATGGTTCAAATTTTCCCAAACCCGGAATTTCAAAATGATATACCACATGTACTTCATCTTTATCTTCTCTTATGGTGTAAGAATCATATATAAAAGTATCATAAGACACTCTCAAGTCGTTAAATTTTTTCATGTTTGTCATATCTTTCACCTCTTTATTATATGCCTTGGGCCATATCCTTTATTTAATAGTTTTATGTTAAACTTTCTTTTCTTTATAAATAATCTTTCTTTAGATATATACCTTCTTTACGCGTTCACTTAATGAACACACATATTCATAGTTAAAGCTCTCTGACATATCTGCCACTTCTTCGACTGAAATAAATTTTTCTCCATCTTTTCCAAACAAAGTTGCTTCATCTTCAATAGTCACGCCATCAATATGAGATACATCTACCATCACTTGATCCATACAAACCCTTCCCACTATAGGTGCGTACTCACCTCTAATGAGAACTCTTCCCTTATTTGAAATTGACCTTTTATATCCATCCCCATATCCTACTGATAGCGTTGCGATTTTCATAGGTGTATTCGTTACAAATGTTGCCCCATAACTAATACCCACTCCAGCTGGCACTTCCTGTATATTAACCACATGGGTTTTAAATTCCATTGCTGGCCACAAGTCCAATGCTTCTTTATTAACCTCCTCTGAAGGATACATTCCGTAGGTAATAATTCCGGATCTAACCATATTTAAGTGCATATCATCAAATTCCATAATACTTGCGCTGTTACACGCATGCTTAATAGGAATATTTATTCCTTCTTTACTGCATTTGTCAAAAAAGCTAAGTAGTTTTTCCTTTTGCTTATGATAATATGACTTATCCTCCATATCTGCACAAGAAAAATGTGTAAACACACCCTCTAATTCAACAGAATCCAATTTTGAAATATCTGATGTAATTGATATACTTTCATCTATTCGTGCCTCATCCGTAGGAAGACCTATTCGCGTCATTCCCGTGTCAAGTGCAATATGTATTTTACCCTTTTTACCTATCTTTTTACCTGTTTCATTCATCTTCACTGCCATATCATATGAATAAATAGTTTGAGTAATATTATTTTCTAATAAAAGGTCATATTGGCTAGGGGATGTATATCCTAATATTAATATTGGTTCTGTAATTCCTGCCTGCCTTAAAATGATAGCTTCATCCAACGCCGCCACACCAAAATAACCCACTTTTCCCTTTAGGCGGTGAGCCACTTCTATTGCACCATGTCCATATGCATTGGCTTTTACCACTGCCAAGACAATAGTATCTTTATTAACTTTTTTTATTACCTGGTCTATATTATGCTCAACAGCTGCAAGATTGATTGTAGCAAAGCATCTTAAATATGAATTCATGATTTTATCTTCTTTCCTTCACTCTAAAATTATGCGTTTGGACTATTATAGAACAATTCAACTGCTTTTTCCATAGGAAATGTTAATGCTATCCTTGAATTTTTGCAATAAAATCTATATACTAGATAGAAATTCATATAATAGTTATATAATTATATGAGCATATACATTTATAAAACACAAAGAATAATGAGGTTATGTATGTACATTATAGCAGGTTTAGGTAATCCCAAAAGAGAATATTTTAACACAAGACACAATGCAGGATTTATGGCTATTGATGTATTAGCTAGGGAATTAGACATTAAGATGGATGTTATGAAGCACAGAGCCATGACAGGCACTGGTTATTTTGAGGGCGAGAAGGTTATGCTT
Source organism: Clostridiales bacterium (assembly GCA_012520815.1). Lineage (GTDB taxonomy): Bacteria > Bacillota > Clostridia > Lachnospirales > Lachnospiraceae > SVEL01. The sequence continues at coordinate 32,123 of JAAYNM010000090.1, read as the reverse complement.
ATGAAGCCTATGACTTTTATGAACCTTAGTGGAGCCTCTATAGGTGAGGCTGTTTCATTTTATAAGATTGACCCCTCCACAAATCTTCTTATTATATATGATGATATTAATTTACCTCCTGGAAAATTAAGACTTCGTTCCAAGGGAAGTGCCGGTGGTCATAATGGTATTAAGAGTGTTATCTCCCATTTAGGCACTGATATGTTCAGAAGAATAAAACTAGGTGTAGGTGGAAAACCAGAAGGCTATGATTTGGCAGATTATGTCTTATCCCATTTTTCCAAAGAGGAGCAATCCCTTATGGACGATGCTTTTGCAAAGGCATCTGACGCTGCCAAAGCATCTATTCGCCACGAATTTGACAAAGCAATGAATTTATATAATCAGAGGTAGATATGAGCGATTTACTCACTTCCCCACTGGCGGATTTAGCTGCGGTTACTTCCATCAGTGAAATATTCAGCCACAAAGCAGAATCTGTGCAAGTTTGTGGTGTTACAGACGGTGGTTTAGCCCACATGATTAGTGCCATTGGTACTACATGTAGTTTTAAGGTCATCGTTACTTTTAGTGAACAAAAAGCACGAGAATTATATGAAAATGTAAAGTTCTTTGAACCAGATGCCATATATTTTCCTCCTAAAGACTTTATCTTTTATAATGCTGATATTTCCAGCAAACTCATGGTAACTGAAAGAATCAAAGCTATGGAAGCCATTTATAATGGTTCTGCCACGATTATTACCACTGGTAGCGGTCTAATGGATAAGCTTATTCCATTAGAATTATTTATGCAGGGAATATTCACCATTGATATGGATAGTATTCTTGAAACTGATGCTATCTCAAAGAAACTCACATCTTTGGGCTATAGTCATAGTGACCAAATATATTCACCCGGTGAATTTGCCATTCGTGGTAGCATTATTGACGTATTTCCACTTATAAGTGATGTTCCCTACAGAATTGACCTGTTTGACAATGAAGTGGATTCCATTAAAACTTTTGATATGGAAAGCCAACGTTCTATTGAAAATGTTTCTAAAGTTACTATCCCACCTGCTGCCGAATACATACTTACAGAAGAAATGGCTGATGCTGGTATTTCTGCCATTAAATCAGCACTCGCTTTGCAGGAGGATACCTTTAGAAAGTCTATGAAGACAGAGGAATCTCATCGTATACATTCAATTACGAAGGAGTTTTTAGAGCAATTTTCCATTTCTCATTCTAGTGTATCCATTGACAGTTATATTGACTATTTTTATAAAGAAACTTCTTCTCTATTTGATTATTTCGGCGGCGATGCCATATTCTTTATAGATGAGACACCTCGTGTTTGCCAACATATGGAGGCTGTAGAGCTTGAATTCAAAGAGAGTATGATAAATCGTCTAGAGAAGGGCTACATATTACCTGGGCAGGCGAATATTCTTTCCAGCAGCAAGAGCATTTATAGTCTATTATCAGATAAAAAAGCTGTTCATTTTACCACCCTAGAGCAGTCCATCAAGAATTTTAAGATCCACTCAATCTTTTCAGTTTCAATGAGAACCATCAATTCCTTTAATAAAAGTATGGAAATTCTTGTTAAGGATCTAAAGAAGTTTAAATCAAAGGGATATAAAGTACTTATCATTTCCGCATCCAGAACCCGTGGACGGAGACTTTGTGACTCTCTAAATAATGATTATGACCTATCCTGCTTTTACTCCGAAGATAGAAACCACAAACTTATTTCAGGGGAAATCATGGTCTCTTATGGTAGTCTTCATAGTGGATATGAATTCCCTAGCATTAAACTAGCTGTTATTTCTGAAACAGATATTTTTGGTGCTGCCCATAAGAAAAAACGTAGCAAAACTAAATATACCGGACAAAAAATTGCAAGTTTTACCGACCTAGCTGTTGGTGACTATGTAGTCCACGAAAATCATGGACTGGGTGTTTACAAAGGCATTGAAAAGATTATTGTAGATAAAACCGAGAAAGATTATATTAAGATAGAATATGCTTCTGGAGGCAGCCTATATATCCCTGCTACTTCCTTAGATATGATACAAAAGTATGCAAATGCTGATTCTAAAAAACCAAAACTCAACAAGCTGGGTTCAAAAGAGTGGGGTAATACAAAAAAGCGAGTTAAATCTGCTGTAACTGATATTGCTGCAGATTTAGTAAAGCTCTATGCAGCCAGACAAAGCAGAAATGGTTTTGCCTATTCTCCCGATACCTTATGGCAAAGAGAATTTGAGGAGCTTTTTCCATTTGAAGAAACTGATGATCAATTAACCGCCATCGATGATACCAAAAAAGATATGGAAAGCACAAAAATTATGGATAGGCTTATTTGTGGCGACGTAGGCTATGGCAAGACAGAGATTGCCATACGTGCTGCATTTAAAGCCGTTCAAGATGGCAAGCAGGTAGTTTTTTTAGCTCCTACTACTATTCTCGCTGGACAGCATTACAATAACTTTGTGGAACGAATGAAAGATTTTCCTATTTCTATTGAGCTTATGTCCCGTTTCCGTTCTGCTTCTAGACAAAAGCAAACCATCGAAGAGTTAAAGAAAGGCTTTGTTGACATTGTTATTGGCACCCACAGGGTATTATCTAAGGACGTTTGCTTCAAAAATCTAGGGCTTGTTATCGTAGATGAGGAGCAACGTTTCGGAGTTGCCCACAAAGAAAGACTCAAGCAACTCAAGGAAAATGTTGATGTTCTCACCCTAACAGCTACTCCTATTCCTCGTACCCTTCATATGTCCCTCGTGGGAATTAGGGATATGAGTGTTCTGGAAGAGCCTCCTATAGACAGAGTTCCTATTCAAACCTTTGTTATGGAACATAATCTCGAAATAGTACGTGAGGCTATTAATAGAGAACTAGCTAGAAACGGCCAAGTTTACTATGTATATAACCGCGTCAATAACATCGAGGAAATAACTAATCAATTAAAGTTACTACTTCCCGACGCTGTGATTGAATATGCCCACGGTCAAATGAGCGAACGCAAACTTGAGCAAATCATGTACGATTTCATTAATGGAGAAATTGATGTTCTTGTCTCTACTACCATTATTGAAACAGGATTAGATATTTCCAATGTGAATACTATGATCATCCACGATGCTGATAAATTAGGGCTTTCTCAGTTGTATCAGTTAAGAGGTCGTATCGGTCGTTCCAACAGAACTGCCTACGCATTTCTAATGTATAAGCGAGACAAAATTCTTAAAGAGGTGGCCGAAAAGCGTCTCGCCGCCATAAAGGAATTCACCGAACTGGGCTCTGGCTTTAAGATTTCAATGCGTGATTTAGAAATTCGTGGTGCTGGCAATATTCTTGGCGCTGAACAAAGTGGTCATATGGAAGCTGTAGGTTATGACCTCTACTGTAAAATGCTTAATGAAGCTGTCCTTATTATGAAGGGTGAAATTAAGGAGCAGGATGACTTTGAAACAGTTGTGGATATTGATGTAGATGCCTTTATCCCTTCAAAATATATTAAAAATGAACTTCAAAAGCTTAATGTCTACAGAAGAATTGCAGGCATTGAAAATGCCAGTGAATACGAGGATATGGAAGATGAACTTCTTGACCGTTTTGGTGAGATTCCAAGGCCAGTCACAAACCTTCTAAAAATTGCCCTTATTAAAGCACTTGCCCACAAGATGTACATTACTGAAATTTCGGGTGGCAAAAAATCTCTTAAGCTGACAATGTATAACCACGCACCCGTAAATGTAACCGCTATTCCACAGCTTATTAGTATATATCCCAATGAATGTAAATTTGATGGAAGTGGTACCTCTCCATATTTTACTATCACCCCTAGAAAACCTTTTGGTGGAATTGATAGTATTAATAGTTTCCTTTCTGAATTCTTTGTGAATATGTCTATAATTTATTGACAATATCTGGGGCAATTGTGGTATACTAGACTAGGTTTTTATTTGTGAATAAAGGAGGAAACATCTCCTTAAATAAAGAAAGGAAATATTATGAATAAACTTAAAAAAATTATTGCCCTTGGTACTTCTATTATTACTGCCGGCATGATGATTATGGGATGCAGTGATGACAAAGATACTTCTGACGACACATCTGCTTTCATTACTATTGAAGACACAACTATCAGCTTAGATGTGGGAAAATTTTATGCCTACAATCAGCAAGCAAGCTACGAAGCTTATTATCTAGCTAACGGATATAACATTGATTGGTCAATGGCCTACGAAGAAGGTTCCGAAACTTCTGTACAAGATCTAGTAAAAGAGGAAGTTGTAGACCGTATCAAAATGTTCTATGTCGTAGCACAATATGCTAAAGACCACGGTGCCACTCTCTCAGATGAGGACAATGAAGAAATTAAAGGCTATGTTGAAAATTACCTAAAGAGTAATCCAAAGGTTTTAGCTGCCACTGGTGCAACCGAGGATGTTCTCTATGAAATATATGAATTAGAAGCATTTTATAATAAGGGTTGCGATATGTTGTTTGAAAACGACGACTTCTCGGTAGATGAAGCCGAATTGAGACAATCCCATGTGTATGCTGTAGAAATAAATGATAGTATGGTTGATTTCCCTAAAGATACCGCAAAGGCCATCTTACAGCGTGTGCAGGCTGGCGAAGATATAAAGACTGTAGCCAATGCATATGGTATACAAGCTACAGAAGGAAACGTGGGAAGGGGTGACTTTGAAGGAGACGCCGTTGAAAACCTTTGTCTATCCCTTGCTACCGGTGAAAGCGATATTGTTGAAGAAGATGGAAATTATCTTGTTGTATACTGCATAAATTCCAACGACGAAGAAGCTACAACTCTTGCCATTGAAGATAAAGTAAGAAGTATGAAACAAGAAAAAATAATTGAGTATTATAAGGATTTATCCAAAGACTTAAAAATCACTGTAAACGAAGACTTATGGAGCACAATTACTTTTACAACACCTATATTTACAGAGGATGATTTAACAGACATTCTTAATGATCTTTCAATTAATAAAGATATTGACTAACTAACAATTACTTATTACTTTAGCGTAATTATTACATTAAGAAATAGCAAATCCCCTATATATCTAGCAACCTAGATATATAGGGGATTGTTTTTATACATACTTATACTTAATTGATATTTATTCTTATAAATACCTATCTTTTTCTTCTTTTATAAGCACAGAAACCACCTTAAATGTTACAGCTATAACAATTAATGCTACACCTAAAATAACGAATGGGTCAAATATATAGCTTGATATTCCAGACATTATATTTGATACTTCCATGCTATTATCTATAGCCATAAAAATAAGTTTTCCTAACCCGCCAAGTATTAAAATTATAATTCCAGATGGAAGAGTTGAATGCCAAAATCCTTCTAGAGACATTTTAATATTCTTATCTATGGCCACCTGACCTATAGCTAATACAGCTACAATCACTATTATAAATATAAACATTACCATTACTCCATTGGATATCTTTGATAATACTTCATCAAAATCTATTGCACCCTTCATTACCTCTTTTGTCTCATCACCTGCCACTGCAATCTCCATATCCTCTGTGGCATAATCGAATATCGTATCGTATATATTAGCATCTCCTACCATTCCCTGGAATGAATCACCAGAGAATATTCCCATTCTGAGTGCCAATACAAGCATTGCAAAAAATAAAAATATTCCCATAATAATATTTAAAAGCACTGATGCCGTAGGCCTTGATTTTATATTTTTATACTGGTTTGGTGCAGGAATTCGGTTATACATATCTATAGGAGTCCGACTACTATCTAATTGGTATGATAATGGATCATACTGTGATTGGTTGTACTGTGATTGATTATATACATACTCACTGTACCCATCTTTATTTTCTTTCCTTGTAAAATTGTTCATTCCGTAATTATCATCTCTCATATATTATCCTTATATCGTATTATAGTGTTTTTATAATAACATTTCCCCCTTACCTAGGCAAGGGGGAAATAATCAACGTTCATTTCATTTTTTAAGTAACAAGTATCAAAAATACATTAGAGGTTTTCGGCTACTATTTCATTATATTTATTCAATATAATCTCTTGAAGTATACCTCGAGTTTGCGCATTAATAGGATGTGCAATATCTCTAAATTTACCGTCTGGTGCCTGTTTACTAGGCATAGCGACAAATAATCCTCTCTCACCTTCTATAATTTTTATGTCATGTACCACGAAACAATCTTCTATAGTAATAGAGGCAACTGCTTTCATCTTTCCTTCTTTTTCTATTTTCCTAATTCTCACATCTGTTATTTGCATGTAAAATCCCCTTTCACATTACACTTACAGACCAAAGCGGTCATTTCTCTCTACAACTATCTTTATTTGACCATTTTCGCCTACATGTCTTGTATTAGCTCTGATTGTGTCCCTACTTTCTACAATGCAGTTCTCAATATAAGTATTGTCGCCAATATATACGTTATTGAGAATGATTGAATTCTTAATAACGCAGTTATTTCCAACATAGGCTTTCTTGAAGAGAATGGAATTCTCCACTTGACCATTAATAATACATCCACTAGAGACTAGGCTGTTCTTAACATCTGAACCTGGATTATATTTCGCAGGTGGCATATCGTCTACCTTTGAATAGATGTCCGGATACTCCTTGAAGAAATAGTTACGTACCTCCGGTTTTAAAAATGCCATGTTTGTATTATAATATGATTCCACAGTGGAAATGTTACTCCAATAATTATCCATTTTGTAACCATAGATTTTCTTAATATTCTTATATCTTACTAAAATATCATTTACAAAGTCATGTCTTTCCTCTTCTGCGCATTTCTCAATAAGTTCGATTAACTGACGTCTTCTAATAATATAAATGCCTGCAGAAACTGTTGTTGAATCTGATGCCATTGGTTTTTCTTCAAATTCAATTATCCTGCTATCTTCATTCATCTTTACAAGACCAAATCTGCTTACATCGGTAATATTAGGCATACTCTTGCATACCACAGTAATGTCAGCCTGCTTTTTGATATGATATTCTAATACTTTATTGTAATCTAACTTATAGATGCCATCGCCTGCAGCAATAACTACATATGGCTCATGGCTATTCTTAAGAAAATTAATATTCTGCCAAATACTGTCTGCCGTTCCACGGTACCAAAATCCGTTAGCAGCTGTTATAGATGGTGTTAACACGTATAGTCCACCCTGTTTTCTACCGAAGTCCCACCATTTTGAGGAACTTAAATGTTCATTCAGAGACTTTGCATTGTACTGTGTAAGTACTGCTACCTTATGAATACTAGAGTTAGACATATTACTTAAGGCAAAATCTATCGCTCTATAGCTTCCTGCTATTGGCATAGCAGCAATTGCTCTCTTAGTTGAGAGTTCTTTCATTTTATTGTTGTTTCCACCTGCTAAAATAATACCAATCGCTCTCATTACATATCACCTGCCTTAATTATAGATTCGCCACTAGGAAGCAATCCCTCAGGATAATCACACTCCTGGGTAATACCCGCAATGGCTGTGTTTTTACCAATCCTAACATTTTTAGGTACATATGAATTCTCGCCAATAGTAGCCAGACCAAATGAATATATTCTTGGATCTAACTTGCTAGGTGCTTCTTCACCTACTCCAATTTGGACATTCTCTTCAACTGTAACATTGTCAGCAATGATAGCCTTGTCAACCCGACAATAACTACCAATCTGAACATTTTGCATAATGATAGAATCTCTTATCACCGCACCTGCACCAATAGTAACTCCTGCACCAATAACTGAGTTATATACTTCCCCATATATATCACAGCCTTCACTAATAATGCTTCTGTCGATTCTACTGTTATCTGAAATATACTGGGGTGGAAGAGTTGTACTATTTGTGTATATCTTCCAAAACTCTTCATAGAGGTTAAATACTGGTATCAAGTCTATAAGTTCCATATTAGCTTCCCAATATGAACCAAGTGTACCAACATCCTTCCAATATCCATTGTACTCATACGCAAATACTTTATCGCCCTTTTCGTGACAATATGGAATAATATGCTTACCAAAATCGCACTGCTTTTGATCTTTAAGTGTAATTAATGCATCCCTTAAAACTGACCATTTAAATATGTAAATGCCCATAGATGCTAGGTTACTTCTTGGATGTTCTGGTTTCTCCTCAAACTCCGAAATTCTATTTTCATCATCCGTAAGAACAACACCGAATCTACTAGCTTCCTCCATAGGTACCGGCATACATGCGATTGTGATATCAGCATCATGGGATTTATGATAATTCAACATAATCTCATAATCCATCTTGTAAATATGGTCGCCAGACAAAATAAGTACATACTCAGGGTTGTACTGCTCCATGTATCCGATATTTTGATAAATGGCATTTGCTGTACCTGTGTACCATTCACTATTACCATTTTTTTCATATGGTGGTAACACTGTAACACCACCAATATTTCTATCTAGATCCCATGGAATACCAATTCCAATATGTGTATTAAGTCTGAGTGGCTGATACTGAGTGAGTACACCTACGGTATCAACGCCTGAATTAATACAGTTACTAAGTGGAAAATCAATAATACGATACTTTCCACCAAATGCTACTGCTGGTTTTGCCACTTTTGATGTGAGAACTCCTAAACGACTTCCTTGTCCCCCAGCCAAAAGCATGGCTATCATCTCTTTTTTAATCACGTTATCACCTCGCTGTTTGTTTATAAAATAATTGTATCATATATTAGTCATTTAGTGAACTAATTTATGTGCCTAAAATATATAAATTATATAGTTATCAGATAATGATATGCAATATTTTGGTACTTTTTAATAATTTTACAGGGATTTGCATTTACTTAACTTTTACTCATATGTATTTGCAAATTTCAGCTCAAGTAGTATAATAATGTTTAATTATTTTCTTATTAAATTTAGGAGACTGGAGGATAATATGAGCAAAACTTCATATATCAACTTATCAAACATAAAAAAGGTACATTTTATTGGAATCGGTGGCATTAGCATGAGCGGTCTCGCTACCATTCTTCTTTCTAAATCAATAGCTATATCTGGTTCAGATTCTAGAGAATCCCCACTCACCAATCACTTAACCTCCCTTGGCGCAAAGATAGTATATGAACATTCCAGTGAAAATATTACACCTGATATTGAGCTTGTTGTTTACACTGCCGCTGTAAATCAAAGTAACCCAGAGCTTATACGTGCTGGTGAATTAAATATCCCTGCTATTCCAAGAGCTGAACTTGTAGGACTTATAATGAAACAATATAATACAGCCATTGGTGTAGCTGGAACCCACGGAAAAACCACTACTACTTCTATGATTTCACATATTTTATTAGAAGCTAAGAGTGATCCTACTATTATGGTAGGGGGGGTACTTGATTCTATCGGTGGTAATATTCGTATAGGTAACTCAGATACATTCATTACTGAAGCCTGTGAATATACCAACAGTTTCCTATCTTTCTACCCAACCATTGGAGTTATCCTCAATGTTTGTGAAGACCATATGGACTTTTTTAAAGATATTGACGATATCCGCAACAGCTTTAAGAAATACGCCGAACTTATCCCTGATGATGGTGTACTAATAATTAACAGTGATATTGATGACATTGATTTTTTCATTAAGGACTTAAAGTGCAAGGTAATGACATTTGGCCCAAATACTTCCAAAAGTTATGTCTCTGCCTCAAATATTTCTTTTGATGAGTTTGCAAGAGGAAGTTATGACCTAATTATTGATGGTGAGTCCAATGGAAGAATTGAATTATCTGTTACAGGTATGCATAATATCACCAATTCCCTTTCTGCTGTTTGTTGCGGTCTTGCAATGGGAATTGACCTAGAAACAATTAAGGCTGGTCTCAAATCTTGTGTAGGTTCCGAAAGACGATTTGAATATAAAGGTACGGTAAATGGTGTTACTGTAATCGATGATTATGCTCACCATCCAAATGAAATTGAAGCCACCTTAAAAACAGCTAAGAATTATACTCATAAAACTACTTGGTGCGTTTTCCAACCTCATACATACACACGTACAAACGCATTCTTGAAGGATTTTGCCAGAGCATTATCCTTGGCTGATAAAGTTATTTTAGCTGATATTTATGCAGCTAGAGAGAAAAACACTATTGGCATCACTTCTTTAGACCTACTAAATGAATTAAAAAAATTAGGCGTTGACTGCCACTACTTCCCTACATTCGAAGAAATAGCAAAATTTTTATTAACAAATTGTATCAACGGTGATTTGTTGATAACTATGGGAGCCGGAGATATTGTTAAAGTGGGCGAAAACCTACTTTCTAAATAACTTATCCACATATCCACATATTTGATTGGTTTATAACACCTATCATTTATGTGGATATTTTTTTGCTTTCGTTTATAAAAGTGCTTATGACTACTATGCCTTTTACTTTTATTTTTTTCTGCTTTTATATCAAAAATCATCCGCTTTTTCCACATTTTCCACTTTATGGCAAATACTCGCATTTACTGATTTTATCATACTTAAGACCTATTCCCATCCCCCAAAAAATGTGCTATACTATGGAAACATTATGGAAAGATTCGTTAGGAGAGACAACTATGAATACAATTTTATTAGAAAAGAATTCATCATTGGACGTTACTATTGTGTCCAATTATTTTCTTGATGAATACATGGCAAAGGCCAACGGTGAATATGTCAAGATCTATTTATACCTTTTACGCCGTTGTGGAAGTGGTATGAACATTTCTATAAGTAATATTGCCGATGTGTTTGAATATACTGAAAAGGATGTCTTACGTGCGCTTACCTATTGGGAACAAATAGGACTTATTTCTTTGGGTTTCGACGATGCCAAGCATCTAACTAGAATCACCCTAAAGGATGTTCGTGCTGATGCTCCTCTTACATTCAAATATGTACCAACTAAGTCTGACGACACCATTATTTTAAATTCTGAAACTACACTTGCCCATGATAATTCCAGCATACATACAACCTCAGTTACATCATCAGACCTTGATCCGCTAGGTATTCATGTTGTCACCCCTGGTAAAAATATTAATGAAGAGATAGCAGAAGCAGGAGACTATGATATTTCTCCAGTTGCCAAGAAGCATAGTTTTTCAACTGATGAATTAACTAAGCTTACCTCTGATAGCGACATTCAGGAACTGCTTTACATAGCTCAGATTTATCTTAGTAAGACTCTTAGCCCTGCTGATACTAACACTATTCTATATTTTTATGATGGTTTAAAATTCAATATCGAGCTTATTGAATACCTTATAGACTACTGCGTATCAAACAACCACAAAAATCTTAGATACATTGAAAAAGTGGCTTTAGATTGGGCAAGTTCAGGTGTTACCTGTGTTGAGGAAGCAAAGGAACACAATTCCCTATATACAGGAACTTATACTCCAGTTCTAAAGGCCTTTGGAATAACCGGACGGATTCCAGGAGCTATAGAGAAAAATCTTATAGACAAATGGCTTAAGGAGTACGGATTCTCTATGGATATTATCGTGGAGGCTTGCAATCGAACTATTTTGGCCATTCACACTCCAAGCTTCAAGTATGCAGATTCTATTCTACAGCGTTGGTTAAAAAAGAATGTTAAAACACTTGATGATTTACAAAAAATTGATGATGAGCATAATGCGGCCAGCAACTGCGCTAAAAACATAAACAAAAATACACATACTTCTTCAGTTCCAAAGACTAAGAACAATGGATTTAACACCTTCCCACAGCGTTCTTATGACTATGATGCCCTTGAACGCGAACTGTTGAGACGCAAATAGGAGGCTTATATGTCTGTTTCACCTTCAAAGTATAATGAAATACTTCGATTATACGATCAGAAAAGACTTCGATTACATCATATAAAGGAAGAGAAGCAACGTAATGTATATGATAAACTACCTCGTATAAAAGAGATTGATGATACTATTTCTTCTCTATCTGTGGATACTGCTAAGGCCTTACTATTAAACCAAGGTGCTTCTATGGATTCCTTCAGAAATCAGTTAACCGCATTACGAACTGAGAAACAAGAGCTTTTAGCCTCTAACTTTCCTGCTGGATACTTGGACCCCGTTTATGACTGTCCTGATTGCCATGATACTGGATATATCCAAAACGAGAAGTGTCATTGTTTAAAAACACATATAATAGATGTTCTTTACGAACAATCAAATCTTAAAGAAGTTCTTTCAAAGGAAAACTTTGATACCTTTAACTTATCCTTATATAGTCGTGATATTACTGATAATGCGACTGGATGTAATGCCTATGACAATATGAAAAATGCTTTGGAGGTAGCCAAGCGCTTTGCGAGAGATTTTGATACCACATTTACCAATCTGCTTATTTATGGGGAAACTGGTGTAGGCAAATCATTTCTTACAAATTGCATTGCGAAAGAGCTAATGGACAACTCCCATTCCGTAATTTACTTATCTTCTATTAGACTATTTGACATTCTAGCTGATAGAACATTTAAACACAAAGATTTTGAAGAGGGTACAAGCTCAAGCTTCTTAGATTGTGACCTACTAATAATAGATGACTTAGGTACCGAACTTGTTAATACATTTACGGCTTCTGCTTTTTTTAACTGTATTAACGAACGTTTCTTAGCAAAAAAACCAATTATTATTTCTACTAATCTTTCTCTTGGTGATATAAGAGCCACTTATTCAGAAAGAATTTTTTCAAGACTTACCAGCAACTATACTCTACTAAAGATATTTGGTGATGATCTTCGATATAAAAATGTTTTAAAATAATGGTATTGCATATATCTGTAAAACCATTTATAATATTTGTTGCACTTTAAACAAACCATACATGGAGGGACATTATGTCAGTTGAAGAAAACAATTTAGAAACTATACCTGTTGGACCTTTGGGAATTATTGCACTGGAAAGCTGCAGGTCTTTAGGCGATAAGATCAATAACTACATTACTCGCTGGAGAGACGAGCGTACTGGTGACCCTATACATCCCCTATCTTTCTCAGGATATCAAAAGGATTCATTCCTTGTAGATGCTAAAGTCCCAAGATTTGGTTCTGGCGAAGCCAAGGGCATTATTAATGAATCTGTTCGTGGTAAGGACCTTTACATTTTAGTAGATGTAGGAAATTACAGTATGACATATTCACTCTGCGGAAAAACCAACCATATGTCTCCTGATGATCACTATCAGGACTTAAAGAGAATTATCGCTGCTGTCGGTGGTAAGGCAAGAAGAATTACCGTTATTATGCCATTCCTCTATGAAAGCAGACAACATAAAAGAACAGGCCGCGAGTCATTGGACTGCGCACTGGCACTCCAAGAATTAACGTCTATGGGTGTTGAGAATATCATTACATTTGATGCCCATGACCCACGTGTTCAAAATGCCATTCCTCTTAAGGGTTTTGAGACTGTTCAACCAGCTTATCAATTTATCAAAGGTTTACTTAGAACTGAGAGAGATCTTAATCTTGATTCTAATCATATGATGATTATTAGTCCAGATGAAGGTGGTACAAGCCGTGCTGTTTACCTTTCAAATGTACTTGGGCTTGATATGGGTATGTTCTATAAGAGACGTGATTACGCTCGAATTGTTAACGGACGCAATCCTATCGTTGCCCATGAGTTCCTAGGCTCTTCTGTAGAGGACAAGGATGTTCTTATTATTGATGATATGATTTCTTCTGGTGAAAGTGTTCTTGAAGTTGCTAAAGAATTAAAAGAACGTAAAGCAAGAAAGGTATTTGTTGCTACTACATTTGGTTTATTTACAAACGGTCTTGATAAGTTTGATGAGGCTTATGAGAAAGGATACATTAATAGAGTCCTTACTACAAACCTCACATACCAAACACCTGAATTATTATCAAAACCTTACTACATAAATTGCGATATGAGCAAATACATATCATTAATTATTGATACACTCAACCACGATGCTTCTATTAGCGAACTTCTCAATCCAGTTGGACGTATCCATACTGTAGTAAATAAATACAAAGAAGAATTAGGTAATAAATAGGTTATTTTATAATATACCTTATCTTATAGAAAACTATAAAAAATATCGACCCCCAAATACTGGATTTACAATCCCATGCTTGAGAGGTCGATATTTTTATGATTATTATCTTTTTTTGATTCTACCTTTTCTTAATTCCTTCTTCAATACCTTCCTATTTCCTTTGTAAACTTTTTTCCTTAACCTTCCCACCTTAATCCGCCTCTGTATACATACCCTCTTCACCGCTAATGGTTGTATAGTTCTCAAATCCAGTAGTTTCATCTGGTATATATATTTCATTGTCTATAGTTGGCTCCTGTGTTGTAGTTTCTTCCTCATATACTGGGAATTTAGAACCAGTATCAACGAAAGGTGGAAAGTTCACTTTCTCTTTACCTTCATGTATTACCTCCATAAAATTCTTCCAAATGAGCCCTGCACATGTATTACCATACCCATCTGTTATTTCCTTAGGTAAATCATATCCACACCATACTGCTGTAGTATAATAATGACTATAGCCAACAAACCACACATCCTTTATATCATTAGTGGTTCCAGTCTTTCCCGCACATATTGCATTTTCAATACGATAATTTCTTCCTGTTCCACTTGTAAACACTCCTTGTAAAACATTGGTCATCATTCTAGCTGCATTTGTTTCATATATTTGTTTAGCTCCCGAAATATTGGCAACGTTATCTACAATCACCTCACCTCGAGAGTTTACAATTTTTCTAATGCACGTCGCTGTTCTATATACGCCATCATTTTCAATAGTCGAAAATCCTGATGCCATCTCCAAAGAAGACATTCCATAAGTAAACCCTCCAATGGCTACCGATGGTACATAATCATTCTTTACTATTTTATTAAAATTCATGTCCAGAAGATACTGTATTCCTGTATTAACCCCTAAACTTTCAAAAAGCTTCCAAGCAACTGTATTTACCGACTGCTCTACTGCACTGCGTAATCTCATCCTGCCAGCATAGGTTCCAGTGGCGTTTTTCGGTCCCCCTTGGAACCATTCATCCATCACCTGAGTATCTGGTGTATATCCTCTTTCAAATAGCGGTGTGTACACTAATAATGGCTTAATTGAGCTACCCGGTTGTCTATGGCTCTGGTAAGCCCTATTCAGAGTATATCCCTTTGTTTCTTGGCTCCTACCACCTACTATTGCCACTACTAAACCAGTAGCATTATCGATGCAGGTGGCACTTCCCTGAAATGTATACACCCCTTCATCATTTGTGTCTGTATAACCTCCAAGTATAACATCTAAAGACTTTTGCAACTCATCTTGAATATCCATATCAATAGATGTGTAAATATCATAGCCTCCAGTAAACAACCTGCTATTACATTCACTATATTTTTGCTGATACATTTCGTTATAGGCATCTTCATCTTCCTTATCCACAAAGGAATTTCTAAACACAAAAGAATCCCGCTTCATCAGCTCAATAGTTGCACAATACCTTATAAATGTCTCTTCGTAATTGTTTACTATTTTTTCACTGATACTAAGCACAATATTTTCATTTATGGCTTGGATATATAAATTTTGATCTATCTCCCCTAACTCCTTCATTTGCTTTAGAATTCTGTCTCTTCTTTTTAATGTGTTGTCTATATTCACTATTGGATCATAGAGTGTAGGGTTGTTGGGAATTGCACATAGAAATATCATTTGAGAAATGTCCAATTCTACAACAGGCTTATTAAAGTACCCCCAAGATGCTGCTTCTATTCCATATAATCCGTTTCCAAAATAAATATTATTTATATAGAACTCTAATATCTCATCCTTTGAGTATATATCTTCTAGCTCCCATGCAATAAAAATTTCTTTTAGTTTTCTTTCAATAGAAACCTCTTTTGAAAGATATATATTTCTAGCTAGCTGCTGTGTTATAGTACTTCCTCCTTGGGTTACTTCTCCTTCATTTTCTACCAATGCTAAAAATGCCCTGCCCACCGCCGAATAATCCACGCCAGAATGTTCGTAGAACTTTCTGTCTTCACTTGCAATAAAGGCACGTCTTACCACATAAGGAATTTCATCTATGGATAAATAATAAGAGTCTCTACTTCCACTTAATTTAGTAATAACTTCGCCATTGGCATCGTATACAGTACTTGTAAGTGTATTTCTAAACACTTCACTTCCACCCTTGGTAACTAGTGATTCCGCTTCCTTTTTATACTGTAATACCATTTTCCCATACTTTATTGCAAAAAATGCTCCTACAAGAAAAATACACGCAAAAATACCCAAGGCAATTCTCTTGGCAATTTTCTTGCCCTTAGATGCCTTGGTGTTTTTCTTACTTTTCAATTTCTGGATTTTTTTATTGCCAACTTTCTCATCTATTATCTTACTATTCTTCCTATTTATTTCTTCTCGCATTTATCCACATTCCAATTTTACTTTTACTCTTTACTTTAACTTTTATGTACTTTTGTATCTTTGTATACTTTCTCATATATATTTTTTCTAAGCAAATTAATGTTATATACAAGTTTTTCAAAAATCATCACTCATCAATTAAATTTAGAATACCTTGTTTTTAATGTATTTTCAATTAAAATTTTTTATTTCCGACAGTTTTTCTGATAATTTTAGAAAAAATAAATGTTTTTTTAGTAAAATACACGTTCTAACAATAAGTTGAAAAAACACGTATTTTGTGCTATATTTTAAAATATTGTGAGGGTTACAATATTATCGGTTAAGTGAGCTGTTTGGATGAAATATTTCACAGAAATGGAGAATACTATGGAAGAGATGAGAATTATAGTAAAGGGTATAGTTAAATATCAAGATAAATATTTATTAATACAAAAATGGTATGACGATAGAATTGACGAACCATATCAATGGGAATTTATTGATGGAAAAATAAATGAAGGCGAAAGCCCTGATGATGCAGTTCGAGAAATTGTATTTGAAAATACGTCATTAGAAGTAAAGCCAGAAAAGATTTTGTATACATGGGATTATGAAGTGGGTAAGACTGCTTATGTTGGATTGGCATTTTTATGTACAGCAGAAAACGATATGGTAATATTATCAGAGGATTTGAACGGCTATATGTGGGTTACAACTGAGGAATTTAAGGATTATATTCAAAATCCAAGAATATTAAATGACATAAATAAAGTATTTAAAATAGACTAAAATAGATAATTAAGCAAGGAGAAATAAATATAAATTAGATTATATAAATCAAAAGAGGCTTGTTGATAAAACACAAGCCTCTTTAACAAAAAAGTAGAAAGATTAATGGTCTTATGCAAGCATAGACATTGACCTTTCTACTTTTTTTTATCGAAAGCAAGCTTTCGATTGATTTACAATTTACAATTTTCAAATTAAATTAAAACTTTAGATAAATAAACCTCTTTTTATTTACTCAACAGCGCCTTATCGTCGGCAAATTGTTCGCCGCTAACGAGTTGGAATTTATGGAGTAAGTCTTCAACTGTAAGGTTTTTCTTTTCTTCACCTTTTATATCAAAGATTATATTTCCATTCATCATCATGATAAGTCTATTTCCATAATGAATTGCATCTCTCATGTTATGAGTAATCATAAGAGTGGTTAAATTATCGCGTTCTACTAATGTCTGTGTTATCTCTAAAACTTTAGCAGCAGTTTTAGGATCAAGAGCAGCAGTATGTTCATCAAGTAATAAAAGCTTTGGCTTTTTAAGTGATGCCATAAGTAATGTTAAAGCTTGTCGTTGACCACCAGATAATAATCCAACTTTTGAAGTGAGTCGGTTTTCAAGTCCTAAATCTAGGATTTTTAAAAGCTCATGATATTCAGCACGTTCTTTATGATGAATACCTCTTGCTAAGGTTCTTAATTTGCCACGGCGTTTTGCAAGTGCAAGATTTTCTTCTATTCCCATAGTTGCAGCAGTTCCAGTCATAGGATCTTGAAAAACTCTTCCAAGATATTTTGCACGTTTATGCTCAGATAATTTAGTAACATTAATGCCATCCACACTGATGCTTCCTTCATCTACATACCATGTTCCCGCTACTGCATTAAGAAGAGTAGATTTACCAGCTCCATTACCACCAATTACAGTTACGAAATCGCCATCTTCAAGTGTTAAACTTACATTGTTCAAAGCACATTTTTCATTTAATGTTCCTGGGTTAAAAGTTTTTGATATATTCTTAATTTCTAGCATGTGCTTTACCACCTTTCTTAGGTTTTGAGAAATATTTACCCTTCCAATAAGGGAATGCAAGGAAAAGTGCAACTATTATTGCTGTAAATAATTTAAACAAATCAGTATCAAGTCTTAACCATGTTACTACTTGGAAAACAGCATAGTAGATAATTGAACCAAATACAGTTGCTAATAATTGAAGTGCAAAGTTACGGAAAATACGGCTAAAAATAGCTTCTCCGATAACTACTGCAGCTAATCCGATAACGATTGCTCCACGTCCCATATTAACATCTGAAAATCCTTGATATTGAACTAATAAAGCACCAGAAAAAGCAACAAGTGCATTTGAAAGCATAAGGCCTAAAACTTTTGTAAAGTTAGTGTTTATACCTTGGGCACGTGACATATTAGGATTGCATCCTGTAGCACGTAATGAGCAGCCTAACTCAGTACCGAAGAACCAATATAATATGGCGATAAGTACAACAGTTATAATCGCTAAAACAAATAAGGTATTTTTTGTTAATATTGATTCTTTTATATTTCTTAAAGAAACTAATACTTTATAAATATTTGTATTTAAAGGTAAATTAGATTTACCCATAATAACAAGATTGACTGAGTAAAGGGAAATCTGTGTTAGTATACCAGCTAAGATAGCAGGAATTCCCATAAATGTATGTAATATTCCAGTTGCAAATCCTGCGAGCATTCCAGCAATAGTTGCAGCAAGTAAAGCTATCCATACATCATATCCATTAGTTATCATAACAACACAGACAGCACCACCTGTAGCAAGTGATCCGTCAACTGTTAAGTCAGCAACGTCAAGTATTTTGTAAGTAATATATACACCAATAGCCATTATTCCCCATATAAGTCCTTGGGCAACAGCACCAGGCATTGAATTAAATAGAACGAAAATATCAAGATTCATGTAAATAACTCCTTTCAAGAATATGTCTTGATTATATAATAATGGCGAGAGCAATACAACTCTCGCCGTAGAAATATATTAAATATTATTAGTAACTATTTGAGAGCTTCATATCCTTCTGGAACAGTTATGCCTAATTCTTCACAATTTTTTGCGTTGTATTTCTTTACGAAATTAGGTGCATATTCGATTGGCATAGTAGAGATATCAGCTTCGTCTCTAAGAATCTTAGCAGCCATCTTACCTGTAGCATAACCAAGATCATAATATGTCATTGACAAAGTAACAACACCACAACCTAAAGCAATACCTTCTTCACCAGCAACTACAGGTACTTTTGCCTCAAGACATATATTATTGATTAGCTCTTTGTTTGAAGCAACTGTATTATCTGTTGGAACATATATTACATCACTACTTTCGGCAGCAGATGTTGTAATAGCAGAGATATCATTTGAATCTGAAAATGCGTAATATGTACAAGTGTATCCCATATCTTCTAAATATCCCTTGATTGTTTTTACTTGATAAAAAGAATTAGGTTCTGCAGAGCAATAAAGTAATCCAATGTTCTTTGCGTTAGGGAAAATTTCTTTAATCATAGCAGCTTGTTCATCAAGAGGAGCTAAATCAGAAGTTCCTGATATATTTCCGCCAACAGTTCCTTTAAAATCTTTTAAACCAAGAGCATCTTCATAATTAGTTATTGATGTTCCTAAGATAGGAATCTCAGTAGTTCCAGCAGCAGCAGCTTGAAGAGCAGGAGTAGCATTTGCTAAGATAAGATCAACGTTACTAGATACAAAACCATTTATAATGGTTGAACATGCAGGTGACTCATTATTTGCATTTTGTTCATCAAATGTAACATCATCACCTAATTCAGCCTTTAACGCATCTTTAAATCCTTTTGTAGCAGCATCTAAGGCTTCGTGTTGAGCGAACTGGCAAATACCTACAGTGTATTTAGCACTTGAGCTTTCGTCTTTGCTACAACCAAATATTGAAGCTACCATAGAAGTAACCATCAATAAAATTACTAATTTCTTTTTCATGATAATTCATTCTCCATTTCATATTTACTTATATGCTTTAAAATACTAAAATTATAATGTTTTAAAGCGTAAATGTCAAGTTGAGCGTACGCTTTTTGTACTAATTAAAATTTTTTATTTCCGACAGTTTTTTATTCTAATTTTGCAAAAAATAAGCATAGCCTTTTGGCTACGCTTATCTAATATAATCTTTAGTTAGCTGCTGCTGCACCTGTAGGGCATATTGCTGCACACGCGCCACAGTCAATACATGTAGCTTCATCAACAACATACATGCTATCACCAACTGAAATCGCTCCAACTGGGCAAGCTCCTTCGCAAGCACCACACATTATGCATTCTTCAGAAATCTTATGTGCCATTAGTGTAACCTCCTTCTATATTGTGCAATCGCACCTTAATTGATATAATTTTAATACATTCTAATGATTTATACAAGTGAATTTTAAATAAATCATTATTTATTATAATTTCAAAACATTGCCTTAATGTCGACTTCCACGCTCTAGATTTCCGAACTTTGTAAGGTCCGGCATCCATGTAAGTTCAATAGTTCCTATCGGGCCATTTCTTTGTTTTGCAATAATAACTTCTGCTATGTTTTTCTTCTCTGTTTCCTTGTTGTAATAATCATCACGGTATAAAAACATTACTACATCGGCATCCTGCTCAATAGCTCCGGATTCACGAAGATCTGACAACATCGGTCTATGATCATCTCTTTGTTCAACTGCACGAGACAACTGGGACAATGCCACTACCGGTACTGACAATTCCCTCGCCAATGCTTTAAGAGAACGGGATATCTCCGAGATCTGTTGCTGTCTACTCACGGATTCATTTCCTCCTGCACTCATCAACTGCAAATAATCGATTATTACTATTCCTAAATTATGTTCCATCTTATATTTTCTACATTTAGAACGCAACTCCTGAATTGATATGGACGGGGTATCATCAATAATAAGATGAGAGTTGCCTATAATTTGGGCGCTCTCTATTAATCTTTCCCATTCTTCATCCTCGAGGTTACCACTACGAAGGGTTTGCGAGCTTACTCGCGATTCCGTTGAGAACATACGATTAACCAACTGCTCTTTACTCATTTCCAGAGAAAATATTGCTACAGTATAGTCCTTTTTAAATGCCATATACTCAGCCACATTTAGTACAAATGCAGTCTTCCCCATTGAAGGACGAGCAGCAATAAGGACTAAATCTGATGGTTGTAGTCCCGACGTTTGATAATCCAAATCGATAAATCCCGTTGGTATACCTGTAATATTACCTGTAGTTTTTGAAGCTGCTTCTATCTTTTCTAATGCATTTATTACAACTTGTCTAATAGGGACAAACTTATCGCTACCTTGAGTTTGTACAATATTAAAGATCTTTCTCTCTGCCAGTTCCATTATGGTTGCAACAGAATCCTTCTCTAAATAACATTTATTTGCTATCTCTTCATTTATTTTTATAAGTTTACGAAGTGTGGCCTTTTCTTTAACAATTCCCGCATAATGACGAACATTTGCAGATGTGAAGACCTGACTCATAATATCTTTTAAAAATTCAACACTGGTTAATTCTGGTGGCACGTCCATCTCTTTTAATTTATTTTGTAGAGTTACAAGATCCACTGCTTTTCCTGATGTATAAAGTTGCAACATCGCTGTAAAGAGTGTGCCATATTGACGTCCATAAAAGTCTTCCTCTGTCAATATCTCAGAGGCAGCTACCACTGCATCTTCATCCATAATCATTGAACCAATGACTGACTTTTCTGCCTCAACATTATGTGGAGGTATTTTCTTTATTAAACCATCATCCATGATGTTCTCCTTATTCCTCAGCTACTTTAACCGAAAGACTAGCAACTACATCTTTATGAAGTTTAATCTGTATAATATGTGTACCTAGAGATTTTATCGGTTCATCCAATACCATCTTTTTCTTATCTATATCAAGATTTAACTGTTCTTTAATTGCCTTTGCCACCTCTTTGGTAGATATAGAGCCGAAGGTTTTTCCGCCTTCCCCGGATCTAAGATATACTACAACTGAAGCTTCACCAATTTTTGTAGCAAGGGCTTTGGCTTCGTCAAGTTTTTCCTTTGCAAGCTTTTCTTCATTTGCTCTCTGTAATTTTAAGTCGTTAAGATTTTTAGTAGTTGCCTCTATACCTAATTTTTTTGGTAATACAACATTTCTTGCATATCCATCCTTTACTTTAACAATTTCTCCTTTTTTTCCAAGTGTTTTTACATCTTCTAATAATATTACTTCCATTCTATATATCTCCTTCTTCTATCATGTCTGTAACAACGTTGATAACTGTGTTTTTTGCATCTGCCATAGTGATATCCTCTAACTGAGCACCTGCCACATTCATATGACCGCCGCCGCCAATTCTTTCCATAATCAGCTGAACATTTATATCCGAAATACTTCGTGCACTAATATATATCTTATCATTATATGAAGTTAATACAAAAGATGCATTGATTCCATCTATATTTAATAATTCATCGGCTGCCTGAGCACAAACAATAGTAGGACTTTCCACATCTACAGAAGGAAAATCTGATATAGCAAACTGTTCACAGAACACTTCTGCTCGTGACACCGCCACAGCTCTTGTCTTAAAATCCGATATATTACTTCTAAACATCATGCGAACTCTAGCCACATCCGCACCGTTTCTTCTTAAAAATGCTGCTGCCTCAAATGTTCTAACGCCTGTCTTTTGGGAGAAATTGTTGGTGTCTATCATAATTCCCCCATACATTGCATCTGCTTCAACTTGTTTAAGTTTAATACCATCCTGAATATATTGTAGAATCTCTGCTACCATCTCACACGTAGAAGACGCATATGGCTCTACATATGACAATTCTGCGTGCTCAATTCCATCTGATGTTTGTCTGTGATGATCCAAAACCACAACAGACTTACATACTTTTAATAATTCAGGGCACTCCGTATAACTAACTCTATTAACATCAACCACAATAACCATAGTTGACCCATCTACTGCGTCCAACGCATCAGCACTGGTAATAATCAAATCATCCTCGTACTCACCACTAGTTATCACTCTCTCAACTATTGGTCGTAGTGAAGTTGTCACATCATTAAGCACAATATGAGCTTTTTTATCCAATTCCTTCATCGCTCTATATAAGCCTAATGCCGCACCAAAGGAATCAACATCCCCTATCTGATGGCCCATAATTATAATCTTATCTTTTGTTTCAAGTAATTCTCTTAAGGCATGAGCTTTGACTCTTGCCTTAACTCTCGTATTTTTTTCAACTTGCTTTGATTTACCACCATAATAGTATATTTTGTCATTATCCTTAATTACAGCCTGGTCACCACCTCTACCAAGGGCTAAATCCATAGCTATGCGGGAATACTCACAGCTTTGAACATAATTGTCTCCATGAACTCCCAATCCAATGCTTATAGTAACTGCCATATCATTTCCTATACTCACGGACTTTACTTCATCAATTATACTAAACTTTGAATTCTGCAGTCCCTCCAAATGTCTAAACGTAAAGGCAATGAAGTACTTATCCTTCTCTATCTTTTTTACTATTCCGTTGATATTGGCTGCAAACTGATTAATCTTTCTATCTATCAATGCCGACAAGAGTGACCTGCGAACGTCTTCTACACTTTCCATTGCCTCTTCGTAATTGTCAATGTATATAAGTCCAGCAACGAGTTTTTCATTTTCATTTTCCTTCTTCAAATGTTTAATTGCTGTTTCATCAAATAAATAAAATGCAATTAGGTATTCATCTTTTTTGTCTATATCCAAAACCTTTGTTGCATTGAAAACATTTTGAACATCTATCTTTTTACATTCAACTCTATAGTTACAATCATTGTATATGACATCAATGCTCTTAGATTCTTCCTCTTCGTCCATAGACATCTTTTCTCTTGTAAGCTCAGCAAATACTTCCTGTATTTTCTTGCCCTTTGTTGAATCATCTAATACAATTTGATTCAGTTCTTTATTGCTCCATAAAATATTGCCTTCCAAATCACATAGACCATATGGTAGTGCTAAATCATGTAACAGTTCTTTCTGAATCTGTGCATAATCCGTCGCAAAACCCATTAAATCCTGCATTATAATAGGCTTGTTAACAAAGTACATTATAATAACAATCACAATATAAATAAATGACATAGCCATTAGTACAATGCCTAGACTCATCTGACTAAAGTATATTGTGAGTCCTGCAAACAGCATAAACACACCTAGTACTATTGGTAACAATAAATGGCTCACTATCTTACCTTTAAATTTTAATTTTATGTTCATATAGTCTCCATTTGTGGATTTTCCACTAAATTTTTCATCCATCACTATTTTTTTAACATATTTGGTTTTATTTTATCACATATGATGCATTTTTTAAAGTGTTAATTAATTCGTGATAAATACTCCTCTATACCCAATATAATAGAGTTTGCTACTTTTCCTGCACCTTGGCCTTATAAAAACATAGACAGGAATAAGATTCCTGCCATGCTTAATAAATTATATGAATGTAAAATTAAATTAAGAACCATTAAAATTATCTCTGTAAATAGTCGTTAATAGTCTCCCATATAGATGTAGTTTCAAGTCCCAATTTCCAACAAGCAACGCCACCCAAATTATATTCATCCATAACGCTAAGTTTTAACGCTATAGATTCACTATCATCTAACCATATTCTATGGGTGATTCCATCTTCCTTGTATTCTCCGTAATATTGTCCTTGCTCTTCCAGCCATACAGGCGTAACGCCATGAGAAGCAAGGGTATTTTTTGCTGTTCCCATACCAACTGCCCAACTATCTAAAGCATAATTTCCAATAATATTATCTTCTATTATTTCTTGCCCTTCCTCTGCCAAATCCTCTGGGATTTCTTGCCATATTCTAGTATAAAAAGGAATCGCATTAATAATTCTAGACGGTTCAACTTCCATCATAGTGTTTGTTATACCATCAGTAACAAATCCAATGGATGCAGTTGATCCTGCACTACCACCTCCTGCCCAGTGCTCATCATATCCCATAACTATCACATAATCAGCCGCCTCTCCTACAGAGGTTCTATCATAATACATACTGCTAGCTGTAGGTACATACATATCTACGGATAACACTACACCTTTCTCCCTGCACTTTATGGATAGCTCTCTTATAAACTGTACGTAAGCTTCTCCATTGGCATATGAAATTCTTTCAAAGTCAATATTAATTCCATCTAAATTATTTATTTCCACCTCTTGCATAAGATTTTCAACAAGAGCTCTTCTAGTTGATGTGGAGCCAATTACTTCATTTATGTAATATTCACCCGTTTCTTCGTTAACCATAAAATCACTAACCAAAGCCCATACCTCTAATCCCATATTATGAGCAATAGTAACGTATTTCTCTGAGGATACATTGTAAAATCCGCCATATGCATCATTAATTTGATACCAGGTAGGCGAAATGACATTCATACCTGTGGTACCTGTGGTAACTTCTCCAATGCTGTCATTACCTGCTGCAAATTCCATCTGATGCCATCCAATACAAATTTTATGATCCCTAACCGTGTGGTTATATTCCAATGGTACAAATTCTGTATTACCCTCAAATATTTCTTCTGTATATTCTGATATTATTTCACTTTTAATATATCCTGTTATTCCTGAAGTCGTTGCCACTTTTACAAATCCTGCAGTTTCTTCTATTACGTATAATTTCTCATCTTCTTTAACATCGCAAAGCCTCTTCGACATCAAATCTGGCTCATACTTTAGATAACTATCCTCAGTAGCCTCGGCAACAGTACTACTAATTGCATTTTTAAATACTATTCTATCAGGTTCTGCAAATGTTTCATATACGCTACTAATTCCCATTTCACTTACAAAATCCAGGGATATGTATGCCCTTTCACCTACCATCGTTACTATGAGCTTACCAAAATTCTTTTCAACGCCTGCCACTTTATAAACCTCTGTTTCAAATTCAGAATCAATGTTCATATGGGGGTCTGTATATATAAGTAATTTTTCATTGTAATCCACATAAAAATGATTATTTAGTTGCTTCCTAACGGTATCATACGGAATATAAATCTGGTTATCTATGATCAATCCCTGATCGACTATGCTATTATCCACAATCACTGCGCACGAACTATGTTCTTCAAGTGACACAATCCCGAAATATTCTCTCAATTCCATATATTCGTCATTTTCTTTTTTACCGCCACAAGCTACAAGCATAATGGTCGTCATTGCCATAAGTAGTGCTATCGACACCTTTTTGGTGATCTTTTTGTACATTTCATTACCTCCGAATACATCTGTATTCATGAATTATATCATAGTATGCATAAATCGTCATTATTTTTTCCTTTACGCTTGGCATTGTATTCTACTCAAATTATACTACTAACCAAAAAAACACCTTCTATGTGCGCATTTCGTTTTTTCACTAAATGCACACATGGAGGTGTTCTCTTTTTTTAATTTTACGAATAAAATTTATCTGTCCACTGTCCGCCCATATCATCTAGCGTTTGTGAGCACCCAAATGATCCCTGTCCTTTTACGTCTGACCGAGACGATCTAATTATATATTCTTAGTGGTTATTCCTACCACTGCACGATTATTCCGTTTTCCTTTTTCCTTCTTTCTTTTTTATTTTTGTTTGTATTTGCTGTTTGTTATTTGCTTGTATTTGTATTTTTATATTTCTTTTGTATTTATCAACGCTTATCTTTAGTTTGATAGTAATTATGCCAGATCGTGATATGTTATATGTCTGCAAATTACCTGTTTATTATATTTTTATTTCTGTCTTTTAAATATTTGTTCTCTGACTTCTAGTAACAAGTCCGTAGGCTATATAATCTTTTGAAAAAATTCGACGCTGATACCATCTATTTTTTCTATATCTTGAATATAGGGCATCCTCACTGTAGCAATGTTATATTTACGCTGGATATTTTTGTATATCTTTTCATCTCCGCTAATAACATGCAACCATTTATCGCTACCTTTTATCTCTTCAATATGTGTCAGCAATTGTTGATATTCCGGCAACTTCCATGGATATGTTGATGCGCATACAATCTTATAGCTACATCTAAGAAAACTCTCAATATTATGGAACTTATGTCCATAATCAATGATTATGTAATCATAATCTTCATTAAATACCTTGGATATTCCAAATTTGCTCATTTCAGCATAAAAAGTAATCCGACCATTGCTAAAAGAATGATCTTCCTCCATCTTTGCTTTTTTTAGTGTGGCGCAAATTTTTCTAAAATCCTGATGACTGTTCATCTCTACTAACGCAACCTTATATTGGCCTATAGCCCTTAGATACTCTGCCAAAGCAAAGGCAAATGAGGTGGTACCTACAGCCCTAGCTGCGCCAGTTATACCTATGATTTTTGTCTCTCCACTTTTGGATAATCCCCAAAGGCGTCCAATATTTCTTTTTCTTTTCAGGTTCACGTCTACTTTGTAACACCTCCTTCAAAAGGTCATTGTAAAAATCTGCTGTGATTTTATCGAGTTGATGAATATTGGGGGAAAAAGGCATCTTGTAACCTGCGACATCTAAATAATTAATAGCATTTCTATATTGTTCATCATCTGATAGATTGAAAATGATTCCCGCATACTGTGGATCATCTTGGAGAAATTCTTTTGCAAAATATAAATCCCATTCTCGCGTCCCCGCGACAATAAATAATAAGTCTCCGTATTTTTTATCGACTCTATATTCACCTTCATCTCTAACGACTATCTCGCTATCGAATTCTAGATAAACATTATTGCTATATTTCGGAATAAGTCTAAGCTTCTTGTATATGAACGTTCCTTGAGAATATATACAATCAGAATGAAGCCCCGCAATTTTTCTAACATGATTAGAGTCGTTATTTTCCTCGTATAGCGTATCAATTCCCATATTTTTTAGAAATCTGCTCATTAATAATGCAATGTGCGTTGTACCGATCCTTGTATCCATCCCTGCAACTGATATAACTAGAGGTTTGTTTTCTTTGTAAGCTTCGCATTTTTTCTTATGTAATAACTGTAGCTGTTGATTGATTTTTGATGCAGATGAAAATCTAAGTCTTTCTTGATTCTCTAAACATCTTAGAATAATATCTTTGAACATGTGTGAAATATTTTTATTAAAACTACACCCTATCTCATGGTCCAACATTATCTCTCCTGTAACCATGAAATACAGCAGTGCTCCTATACCATAAATATCTGTTTGCATCCCTGCAGTGCCCGAATACTGCTCCGGTGCAGCAAATCCTGGTGTTCCCATTAAAATCTTCCTGTAATTAGCTTCATCTCCCACTGAAGAATTTCCAAAATCGATTAGATAAAGTTTTTCATCTTTTATGATGATGTTTTTGGGTTGTAAATCCAGAAATAGTATAGGTTCTGGTTCTCTTGAATGTAAGAAAGTAATAAGTTTTGATAATTGAATGCCATATATAACCGCAACGGACTCTGCTAATATTCCCTGTTCCGTAATTAGGTCATACAGATTGATCCCATCAATAAACTCCTCAATGATGTAATAGTTGTCATTATCCTCTTCTATATCAAATATAGTGGGAATGCTCTCATGTCTTATGTCCTTTAAAATCCCTGTCTCACGATAAAAACTATCGCCATACACCGAGTCTTTAGATACTCGTTTAATAACTCTACTTACATTTAGTGATAAATGCCTGGCTAGGTACACACTTCCACTAACTCCAGAATGGAGTTCTTTAATAATAGTGTACTTGTTGAAAATGATTGTTTCTTCGCTAATCTATGTTTGTTTTCTCCTTTCTTCGCTTACTAAAACAACCTCTTTGATGATTATATACAATTAATTGTTATAATGCAAGTTTTATTTGTGCATTTTATATATATTGTTTTTATTTTTGTATAAACCCTAATACCATTTTGTTAATATTTACTTTACAATTTTTAGATATAAACCGCTTTACATATGAATTAAAGATAGGTTATACTATATAACAATATAAACAAGATTCTTTAATCATGTTTTATAAAAAATGCAGTTCTTCTGCATAAGAAATGAGGTGCGTTATATGAAAATCGAGAAAATAAATGATAATCAGATAAAGTGTACTTTAAATAAATCCGATTTGGTTTCAAGACAGATTAAGTTAAGTGAGCTTGCGTATGGAACTGAAAAAGCGAAAAATCTTTTCAGAGATATGATGCAACAGGCTTCTAGCGAATTTGGTTTTGAGGCAGAAGATATTCCTCTTATGATAGAGGCTATTCCAGTATCTGGCGATTGTATCGTTCTTCTTATCACTAAAGTAGAAGACCCAGAAGAGTTAGATACTCGATTCTCTAGGTTCGCCCCATCCCCTGATGATATTGAAGAAACTGATGGTGACGGTAGTTATACCCATTCCACACCTGAACTTCTAGATATGTTCAGCCATATTAAGAATGAATTAAAGGCTGTGGATAAGAATGGCGATAACTTTATTCCCTTACCTCAGGCTCTCTCAAAGAGCAAAAGCATCACTATCAAGGAGAGCAAGAAGGAACCAGCCAAGGAATCAGTTGAGAACCAAAACAAAAATATTGTAAAGATTTTCTCTTTTAAAGATATATACACCATAGTATCAGTATCGACTATCCTACAGGATATGTACAATGGCAACAACACCTTGTACAAGGCATCCTCTAGTCAAAAGTACTATTTGGTGGTTACTAAGAGTAATCATTCTATCGAGGATTTTAATAAAGTATGCAATATCTTGCTTGAATACGGCACTCTCGAACGCGGTGCCGCTGCAAATGAAGCCTTTTACAAAGAACATTATACAAAGATTATCAGTAAAAAGGCCCTA
The DNA here is from genome assembly GCA_012520815.1 of Clostridiales bacterium. Lineage (GTDB taxonomy): Bacteria > Bacillota > Clostridia > Lachnospirales > Lachnospiraceae > SVEL01. Next base: position 1,909 of record JAAYNM010000090.1, on the reverse strand, counting down.
CAAAAGCTTCTTTTAGTTCAGTAATTTTTTACTAACTTTAAGATATAATGTTTATTTTCATTTTTTCTCAAAAAAGCTCGTAATTGAAATTTCAATTACGAGCTTTTTAACATTATATTATTTTGTAGCAAGATATTCATTAATAGAAGAAACTACCACATCTACATCTAGACCATGTACCATACAAGCTTCGTCAAGGGATTCACCCTGAGCTGATGGACATCCTATACAATGCATTCCAACACTTAAAAGAATTGGGATAATTCCCTGGTCTACCTGGATTATCTCGCTAATGAGCATATCTTTTGATATTTGCATTTTGATACCTCCATTGATTTGATTTTCTGATTATAATACATCTTTATCTGATTTGCAAGGAAATAAGCTCTCCCTACATGTTTTGACATTGTCTTTGATGTACTGTGTTTTGTATAGCTTGTTCCATAGCACACCATAGTAATAGCTTGTTGGATCCAGCGTAAATACATCTAAATATTCATCTATTGTAAGTCTCTCATTTAATGCATATGTTCAATCTCCGGATCGTTAATCATGTTGTATAAAAGCATAGCATATGCTGTCGAAAAATAAATGGTACATTATTCCTGCTTTTAGGACTGTAGGTGTTTAATAAAACAATACATCTTAAAGGATGTTGTAAATAAGGTAATCTGTTTCTTGTCCTTTGATGTAAGTGGTAAAAACATCTTGTTTCTTTTATAATATTCCTTAATCGGTGTAATGTTCTTTGAAAACACCTTTTTATCTGTTATTCCAGCAACTTTCGCCTTTTCTTTATATAAGTACAACCAATGCATATGTCTCTTCATAGCGAACCATAACATTTCATATTCTCCATTGTCCTCATAGAAACTCATTCTCTCTAAAAACGCCCTAAAAATGTCAAAGCTCTTAATAGAAAAATCTCTTCCCATAATACTTTGTGGATTCTGTCTGTAATTATATAAAGATTCATGAACATAGGCTATCTTCTCAGCTTTATTAACAATTTTAAAGGTATAAGCCTCATCTGCATGTGCGATGCCTGGGATGAAATTAACGTCTTTAACTAAATCCATTCTAAATAACTTGTTCCATACCGCAACATTTTCAACTACCATATCTGGATTTAAGAAATATATTAAATCGAAATCCTTTCCAGAAATAATCTCTGTATCACCATTTGCGTATTTAGACTTCTTGTATACATCACCATCATATAAATATGTAATATCACATACTGCTATCTCAGCTTTATTTACTTCGCAGGCGCGCTTTAGCGTCTCTACCATAGTTTTTTCAATAGTATCATCACTATCAACAAACAAAAGATAATCACCTGTTGCATGAGGGAGTGCATGATTTCTTGAAGCTGAACATCCTGCATTTTTTTCATTGGCCAAAACCTTAATACGCTTGTCCTTCTTAGCAATCTCCTCGCATATAGCAAGGCTATTATCTGTGGACTTATCATCGATTAAAATTATCTCTATGTTTCTGTATGTTTGATTTCTAATGCTCTCTATGCAACTGCGCAAGTATTTACTAGAGTTATATACAGGCACTATAATACTAATCTTATCTGTTTGGGCCTTGCTCCTATTTTGCCATCCAAACTTCCTTTGCCTATCTTTTAAAATCTTGAAACTGTTTAATAACATAAACTTCTCCTACATCAGAAAATACTTTAACTCCTTAATTATATGGGAATGATACTGTTTTGTCAATTTTAAAACCGTTCTTTTTACTTTCTTCCTTCTTCGACACAAATATGGCATTATTATTGGTGTTAGTATATAACTATGGACACGGAAAGTTGAACATTCTATAATATAACAAAGGAGTGTTCAATCATGGCAAAAAATCAAAAATCCTATACCCCAGAATTTAAGCAGCAAATTGTAGATCT
>JAAYNM010000089.1 GCA_012520815.1 Clostridiales bacterium | reverse complement strand
TGTGGAGATTTAATTTTACTACAAAAAAGAATAGGATTCCTTATATTTTGGGCATTTTTTAAAAGTTGTTTATAACAAATATGATAAAAACAGGGTTCTGTGGATAAAACTACGGAAACTCAAGTATCCTTCCTATTGACATTACAACACTCGACTGCTATGAACAAGTTCCCGAGGAGGCTTGGGAGGCATTCAAGTTAGTATCAGAGGGAGAAACTTATCACTGTGGTGTACCAGTAAATATCCAAGAGCCTATGCTGTTTTATAGAACGGATATGCTGCCTGAGAATTGGGAAAGCAACTGGGATGATGATAAAAATGGTGTTGCAGATTTTTTGGAAAATTGGAATGATTTATATGCTTATTCTAAACTTTTAAGAGATACAGACAGTTCAGCAAATAAGGATAGCCAGTATGGATTTATGGCTTCTTTAAACAATCTTTACCTTTCATCACAATTTGTTCTTTCATACGGAGCATATATTTTTGGAACAAATGATGATGGAACATTAAATCCAAAGGATATAGGATTTGCTGCAAATGATTCAGTATATGGATTAAGTGCACTGAAGCAGATGGCGGCATTGATGAATGAAGGTTGTATTGATGATACAATTACATTAAATAGATATGAAAAGATAGCTAACGGAACATACTTTTGTGCAGTTTCTACACCTGATACTTACTCGTTATTTATCGAGAAATTAGCATTGCAGTATGAAGCTGGTGGTTTATCAAAAGAGGAGGCTACAAGCAAGGCCAAAGAAAATCTTATGATGGTAGAACTTCCATCAAAAATGCCAGCCAATGGAGACTTGTCTACAGATTCATCTTCAATGTCAGATGATGATTTTGTTGATACAGTAGTAATGGGTGGTGTCAATGGATATGGAATCAGTTCATATACCGAGAACAGAGAAGCTTGCTTAGAATTTGTCAACTTTGCAACAAGCTATGAGATGATAAAGACAAGAGCAGATATGTTGGGTATTGCTGCCACACGAAAAGATGTAGCAAAAGATTCTGGTGAAGTAACAGATATGATATTTAACAGTCTTGCAGAAGGTAGAATTTATCTTATGCCTTCAATAAAAGCAGTAGATCAAATATGGGTACCTGCACAAACAGAAATGGCTGATATTGCTAAGGATGCATTCAGATTAAAAAATGGTGAAACAGAAAAATATCCATCTGTTACAGAAATAAAAGTTGCAGTGGAAAGAATTAATCAAAACGTTTATGATGCCATATACACACTAGCAGATTAAGAAAGGATTGGCTATGAATATCAAAGAAAAATTAAAAAAAATAAAAGATATTCTATTGCACTCACCACTCCCAGTTAAATGTTCCATTTGTATTATGGGTACAGGTCAACTTCTATATAAGCAATGGTTAAAAGGAATTACTTATCTTGCGATTTTCGGGGCAATGATAGCTTATATGGTTATGTACGGTGTAACAGATATAAAAGGATTTATCACACTCGGAACTACACAGGCCGAACCATGGCTTGGCACGACAGGTGACGATTCTGTATTGATGATGCTTAGAGGATTACTTACATTTATTATTATCATAGTTTTTCTTACGGTGCACATTTCCAATATCAAGGATACATTAAATATAATGAATATCCTAAAGAGTGGGAAAAAGATACCATCACTTAGAAAACGCTTTGGATATATAATGGATAAGAAATTCTATGTGGTAGCATTAGCTGTTCCAGTGATAGGTGTGTTAGTTTTCAATATTATACCAATCCTATTTATGATAATAATTTCATTTACGAATTATGGAGGAGATATTGTACCCCCAAAATTGGTTGATTGGATTGGCTTTGGAAACTTCGTAAAGATTTTTGGATTATCTGAAATAAAACAAACATTTGTGAAAATACTTAGTTGGAACGTAGTTTGGGCTGTTATTGCAACATTTTTAAACTACTTTGGTGGTCTTGCTTTGGCATTGTTGTTGAACAAAAAATGCGTAAAAGGAAAAACATTTTGGAGAGCATTTCCTATACTTGCATATGCAGTACCTGGATTTATTACATTGTTAGCATTTAAGTTTATGTTTTCATATGGTGGCCCAATAAATTACTACATAACATCTGCTGGTGCAAATGCAGTTGGATTTCTAGATATAGATGCAGGAATCACGGCAAAGGTTATAGGTTTATTGGTGAATGCGTGGATTTCTATCCCTACATCAATGCTGTTGGCTACGGGAATGTTATCTAATATAAATACTGAATTATATGAGGCAGCAAGTATTGATGGAGCTTCAAGTTGGATACAGTTTAGAAAAATAACCCTGCCATTCGTAATTTTTGCAACGACCCCTGTGTTAATAACATCATTCATTGGTAACTTTAACAACTTCGGAGTATTCTATTTCTTACGAGGTGGCCTATATATGGATGGATATTTCCTAGCAAGCGATACGGATTTATTAATCAACTGGTTATATAACTTATCAATAGATAATAACTACTATGGAATAGGAGCAGCGGTGAGTTTGATAATATTTATTATCACATCAATTTTCTCACTTATAGTATATATAAACAGTTCAGCTTATAAAAAGGAGGATACCTTCCGATGAAAAAGAATAAAATGAGTAAGAGTAAAAAGATAGACGCCGTAATTACTTATACCATTCTTATTGCGGTTTGCTTTGTATTCTTCTTCCCAGTATTATGGCTCATAATGGCATCATTCTCAAAAAGTGGTTCTATATATGACTTAAATGGATTCTTCCCTAAGAGTTACAGTCTAGGAGGATATATAAAGCTATTTACTGATACTAATATGTATGACTATCCAAACTGGATAAAGAATACATTGTTCGTATCTATCGGCTCAAGTGTTATAGGAACTACACTTGTAATACTGACAGCATATACCATTAGTAGATTCCAGTTTAAGAGCAAAAAGGTGTTAATGAAATCTACACTTATATTAAATATGTTCCCAAGTTTTATGGGAATGACAGCAGTGTATCTATTAATGGTAAACTTTGGACTTATTAATCAGCTATGGAGTTTAATACTAATTTATGCGGCTGGAGCGCCTATGGGATATCTTGTACAAAAGGGATATTTCGATACTATTTCAAACTCAATATATGAAGCGGCAAGAATGGATGGAGCTAGTAATTTTAGAATATTTTTAAGAATCACTCTACCACTTTCAAAACCTATTATAGTATATACTGCGCTTACATCATTTGCATGGCCATGGAGCGACTTTATCCTTCCAAACCTCCTCTTAAAAAAGAAGGATATGTGGACTGTGGCAGTAGGATTAATGCATTTGGATGAAACTCAATTTACGAGATTTGCGGCAGGTTCGATTTTTATTGCCGTACCTATTGTAATTCTATACTTCTGCTTATCTAAGTTTTTGGTACAGGGTGTATCAGCAGGAGCAGTTAAGGAATAAAACAATAGAAAAATTCGAATACGGAAAAAGTATGTGAAGAAGCCTTGCATTTGCAGGGCTTTTTTGCAATATAAGAAAAGAGTGTTAAGCCAAAACTTGAAGGATAGAAATTATATGATAAATAATTCTACGATAAACACAACAAGGCAACTTAGTACAGAAACCTGAAACAAACTTGCCCCAAACCATGCAAGGAGTATACCTACTACTAATGCGGCTAGAGCGGAATATACGCTTTGTGTTGCATCAAGGATAGCAGGAAAAGTCATAACAGCTAAAGTCACGTAAGGCACATAATATAGGAAGGATTTAATAAATTTATTTTTTATTTCACCTTTAATAAGAGTGAGAGGTAGCACACGTATAAGAAAAGTGACTGCCGCCATTATTAAAATATATATGTAAACATTATGCTTCATTGTCAGAGTCCTCCTTAACTGGGAATAGGATAGCTGCCACAGCAGATATTACAACTGTTAATAATATTATCTTAACTCCAGAGGAGATGAAGTCGAAGATTTTTAGAGTATTTATTATATAACTTAACAAGAATGAAACAACAATAATCCCTGCAATAATCTTTTGCTTTTTTGCAGGAGGGATGATGACTGCAATAAACATACCGAATAGGCCTACACTTAAGGCACTTACTATTCTGGCAGGGAGGGCATTTCCAAGGATGACACCGAGGAATGTGCCACTTGCCCATCCAGGCATGGAAACAACTATTGCACCTATAGTATAGAAGGGATTCAATTTTCCAGAAACAGCAATGGATATACCAAATATCTCATCGGTAACGTCAAATCCTATTATTAGTTTTTGAATGAGAGGAGTATTTGCTGGAAGTTTTTGACTGAGAGCGCAAGACATAAGCAAATACCTAGCATTAGCTATTAGTTCCATAATAGCTATTTCTAAATATCCAGCACTAGAAGCAATTAATGTAAAACCTACAAATTCACCAGCAGATGCATTAATCATAAGGGAGGCAAAGGTTGCCTGAATGGCAGTAAGGCCTGCACCTTGAGCAGCAATTCCTAATGTAAACGAAACTGCAAAATATCCAAGAGATATAGGTAGACCATCACGCAATCCCATTTTAAAGCATTTTCTATTATTTTCTTTCATAAAATTCAACCTCTTTCTACATACGGATGGTATTTTATCACAGAGGGTGAAGTAAGTAAAATAAAAAAAATGATGAAAACAGCAGAAGTATTTGTTATAATAGAAAAACCACAAGTAAATATGGAGGAAAACATTATGAATATCAAAGAAGTTGCAGCTAAGATGAAGCTTGAAAGCTCAAGCATGGCATCTACACCTATAGATTTAAGAAATACAGCATTATTGAAGGTAAAGGAGTCTTTATTGGCGAAGAAGGAAAGTATATTTACAGCTAATAATACAGACTTAGAGGTAGCAAAAGAGAATAATATTTCGCAGGCAGTATTTAAGCGATTAAAATTTGACGAGCATAAGTTAAATGATGTGGCAGCTGGAATTGATGAACTTATAAAATTAGAAGACCCTGTAGGAAAGACTCTTCTAGCAAGACAATTAGATGAGGATTTAACTCTATATAGACAGTCGTGTCCTATTGGCGTGATTGGTGTGATTTTTGAGGCTAGACCAGATGCACTTATTCAGATATCTTCTTTATGTATTAAAAGCGGAAACTGCGCCATTTTAAAGGGTGGTAGTGAGACATTACATACCAACAAGGCAATATTTGATATTATTTATGAAGCGATAACCTCAGTGGGACTTCCTGAAGGGGCATTGTTCCAAGTAGAGGCAAGAGAAGATATCAATACATTGCTGGAGTGTGACAAATACGTGGATTTGCTTATTCCAAGAGGTTCAAATGAGTTCGTTCAATATATAATGAATAACACAAAGATACCAGTTATGGGACATGCAGATGGTATTTGCCACATATATGTGGATAAAGAGTGTGATATTGAAAAGATAGTTCCAGTGGTTGTGGATGCAAAGATACAGTATCCAGCAGCTTGTAATGCAATTGAGACATTGCTTGTACATAGAGAAGTGGCAGCAGCATTTTTACCAAAATTAAAAGCAGCATTTGATGAAAAAAATGTAAATATTCGTGGAACAAAGGATGTAATGGAAATTATAGATTGCGAAGAGGCTTGCGAAGAAGATTTTGCTACAGAGTACTTAAATCTTATGATTTCTATTAAATTAGTGGATAGCATTGATGAGGCTATCACCCATATCAATAAATATGGTTCACATCATACAGATGGGATAATGACAGAAAATAGTGATACAGCTGCGAAATTTTTAAACCTCGTTGATTCAGCAGGTGTATATCAAAATTGCTCTACAAGATTTGCAGACGGATTTAGATACGGATTTGGAGCAGAAGTAGGAATTAGTACAAGTAAACTTCACGCTAGAGGTCCAGTTGGTCTTGAAGGACTTGTGACTTATAAATACAAATTATTTGGTAATGGACATATAGTGGATGATTATTCCACAGGAAAGAAGAACTTTCATTTTAAGGATTTGGCTTAAAAAAGATTTGGCTTAAAAAAGGTAACTAGAAGGAAAATCAAAATGACTAACCTTGAGGAATACTACAATAAATTTAATGAAGAAAAGCGACTAGGTACAAGACATGGAAAAGTAGAATTTACTACCTCTATGAAATATATCCATGATTATTTAAAAGATGATAAATCTAAGACAATATTAGATGTAGGAGCTGGTACAGGTAGGTATTCAGTGGCTTTGGCAAATGAAGGATATGATGTTAGTGCAGTGGAACTGGTAAAACATAATCTTGGCGTATTAAAAGCCAAGGGCAGTACGGTAAAATCATATCAAGGAAATGCCACCAATTTAAAGAGATTTAGGGATGAATCCTTTGATTTGACTTTGGTATTTGGTCCAATGTACCACCTGCACGAATTTAATGATAAAGTCAAGGCTTTAAGTGAAGCAAAGCGTGTTACAAAAAAGGGTGGCATTATTATAGTGGCATATTGTATGAATGATTTTTCAGTGATTACATATGCATTCAAGGAAAAGAATATTTTAAGGTGTATGGAGGAAGGAATGTTAACCGAGGACTACCATGTTAAGCCTTACTCTAATGAACTTTATGATTTGATGCGTATTGAAGATATAGACAAGGTAAATGCTGAAGTAGGTCTAAGAAGAGAAAAAATAGTGGCAGCAGATGGAGCAGCAAATTATCTGCGACCAGTCCTTAATGCCTTGACTGAAGAAGAGTTTGCAGACTTTATTGACTATCATCTAGCTACGTGTGAACGTATGGACATGATGGGTGCTAGTGGGCATACTATTGATATATTAAGGAAATAAAATTAGTTCTTGTATAGTCTGAATTATTAATATTTTTAAAGTAATCCTTGACAAATAGCGATTTAGATACTATACTTAGCAGGTTTCACAGTGACAAGCCAGACTCTGTAACAGGGTCTGGCTTTGATTGTATGGGTGATAATTCCAAAGTATACGACCGTGTGCATTTGATAAATCATCCGACATTAAGCAGAATAGTCTGCTTGATTTATAGATATCCATGGAGGTAAAAATGGAACAAACTAGATACGAAGATTCAAACATAGACCCAAGAATTATCAAGGCTGTTAAGGAGATGGGTTTTGAGGCTATGACGCCTATTCAGGAACAGACAATCCCTCTTTTATTAGAAGGAAGAGATGTAGTAGGACAGGCTCAGACAGGTACAGGAAAGACAGCATCATTTGGTATTCCAGCAGTACAAAATTATGATCCAACAAAGAAATCAGTACAGACAATTATCCTATGCCCAACTAGAGAACTTGCAATACAGGCAGCAGAGGAAATTAGAAAATTTGCAAAATATATGCAGGGTGTTAGTGTCCTTCCAATATATGGCGGACAAGATATTACAAGACAGATTAAATCGTTAAAAGCAGGAGCTACAATTGTAGTAGGAACTCCAGGTAGAGTAATGGATCATATGCGTAGACATACTCTTAAATTAGATGATATTAAGATGGTAGTTTTAGATGAAGCGGATGAAATGCTTAATATGGGATTTAGAGAAGATATTGAAACTATTCTTGCAGGTATTCCAAATTCACATCAAACAGCTCTCTTTTCAGCAACAATGCCAAAGGCAATTCTTGATATTATAGATCAATACCAAGAAGATGCAGTTAATGTTAAGATTGCTCGAAAAGAGCTTACAATTCCACTTGTAAAACAGTATTACTATGAGGTTAGACGCGAGAATAAGGCAGAATTAGTTACAAGACTTATTGATTACTATAATCCAAAACTTACACTTATTTTTTGTAATACAAAGAGAATGGTTGAGGAACTTGCAGAGACTCTTAAGGGAAGAGGATACTTTGCAGAGGGACTTCATGGAGATTTAAGTCAAGCTCAAAGAGATAAGGTTATGAGATCATTTAGAAGTGGTTCAGCAGATATCCTTATTGCTACAGACGTGGCTGCTAGAGGTATAGATGTAGATGACGTGGAAGCAGTTATCAACTTTGATATTCCACAGGATATAGAATATTATGTTCATAGAATCGGACGTACAGGTAGAGCTGGAAGAAAGGGTAGAGCTTTCACATTCTGTTTCGGTAGAGATATATACAAGATTCGCGATATTGAACGTAGTTGTAAAACAGTGATTAAGGCTAGACGTATTCCTAGTGCCGCTGATATTACAGCAGCAAAATCAGATAAGATTTTAGCAGAAGTAATTGAAGTTATGAACGAGAAAGATATCTCAGCTATGACTAGAATTATTGAAGAAAAACTTAATGATGAGGATATCACAGCGCTTGACCTTTGTGCAGCATTCCTAAAGGTACAAATGGGTGAAGAAATTTCAGACATTCCAGAAGTAAATTATAGAGATTATCGTCGTGGCGGAAACGGCGGACGTAGTTATGGCAATGGTAATGGTGGCAACTACGGACGTGGACGTGGCGATGGAAGACAATTTGGTGGAAACTATGGCAGGAGACAAGGCGGCGATGGCGATAGAAGCTACAGACGTAGAGAATCAGGTGACGGCGAAAGAAGATATGTAAAACGTGATGATGGCAGAAAAGATGGCGCAAAGAGAGATGGCGGCAGAAGATTTGGCAGACGTGACGATTACAAATCAGGTGGTCAGAGAGTATCTAACGGTCGTGGTGGCTATACAAGTCAAAAAAGCGATAAAGGTGCTCTGGCGGATGGAAGTAAGCCAAAGGATATAGATAATAACGGAAATCCAGTATTTAAAGTAAAGAAGAAATATTTCTAAGAACTCGATGAAGGTGAAACATACACTACATATACTTGGAAAAAAGATGGAAGATATACTGAGACCGTAGAAGTAAAAATTAAAACGGAAAGTAAGGAAATTAAGTTGGTGGCGGTAGCTGCACGCTATGAGTAATTTAAAATAGAATTATGGCAGAAAGGAAAAAAACATGAAAAAGCTTGTCATTGGAATACTTGCCCATGTGGATGCGGGTAAAACTACCCTGTCTGAATCTATGTTATTTGTTAGTGGTAACATTAGAAAACTTGGTAGAGTAGACCATGGTGATGCTTTTCTTGATACCTTTCAGTTGGAAAGAGATAGAGGTATTACTATTTTTTCAAAGCAAGCAATTTTGAAATATGGTGATACCTCTATTACTTTGCTAGATACACCGGGACATGTAGATTTTTCAGCGGAGATGGAAAGAACATTACAGGTGCTAGACTATGGTATTTTGGTGGTAAGTAAGGAGGGTGTGAGTGGGCATACAAAGACACTTTGGAAGTTACTTAAGCAGTATAATATTCCTACCTTTATTTTTGTAAATAAAATGGATCAAGAAGGTGCGGATAGAGAATGGATTCTGAATAACATTTGTAGTCAGTTAGAAGGGTTATCACAGGGAAAATTTATTGACTTTAGCGGAGAGATTAAAGAAGTAGAAAATATGGCAATGACAGATGAAAATGCTATGGAGGAGTATTTACAAGATAGTGTTTTATCGTTAGATACAATAAAGAGGTTGATTTGTGAAAGACGTGTATATCCAGTATGCTTTGGAGCTGCATTAAAAGGTGAGGGTGTTACGGAATTTTTAGAGATATTAGATAAATATACTGTTGTTAGTGAAAAGGGATCTATAGGCAGTGAACAATTAGGAGCTATTGTATTCAAAATTTCCAGAGATGAGCAGGGGAATAGATTGACGCATCTCAAGGTTACAAGTGGGAAATTGAGAGTAAAGGATATTGTGAATGAGAAAGAAAAAGTAAATCAAATTCGCATTTATTCTGGAACTAAGTTTGAAGTGGTGGATGAGGCGATAAAGGGTGATGTGTGTGCGGTGACAGGCCTTAATGAAACATATGCAGGAATGATTATAGGAAATGCAAAGGCGGGCATTGCTCCTATTTTGGAGCCTGTGCTTAACTACACGATGATTTTGCCAGAGGGTGTGGATACACTGGCTACGTATATGAAGATAAAGCAATTGAGTGAAGAACAGCCAGAACTACACATTAATTGGAATGATAAGTATAGTGAAATACAAGTGAAACTTATGGGGCAAATTCAAATAGAGATTTTGCAAAGCCTTATAAAGGAAAGATTTGATATAGATGTAAGTTTCGGTGCGGGACATATTGTGTATAAGGAGACGATTTCAACTCCAGCTATTGGAATAGGACACTTTGAACCCTTAAGGCATTATGCGGAGGTTCATTTGCTTATGGAACCGGGTAAGCGTGGAAGTGGTATAAAGGTTCAAAGCGCAGTAAGCGAGGATGTGCTAAATAAAAATTGGCAGAAACTTATTCTTAGTCATATTACAGAAGCAACACATCCTGGTGTGCTTACAGGAAGTGGGGTCACAGATATTGTATTTACACTTATAGGAGGTAGAGCGCATAATAAACATACAGAGGGTGGAGATTTTAGACAGGCGACTTATAGGGCTGTTAGAAATGGATTGATGTATGGTGAAAGCAAGGTACTTGAGCCATACTATGATTTTAGATTAGAGATTCCGACTACAAATCTTGGACGAGCACTGATGGATATGGATAGAATGGGCGCAAAGTATGAACCAGCACAGATTTCTATGGATATGGCGACTATTTGTGGAATGGCGCCTGTTTTTTGTATGGAAAACTATGGAAATGAAGTCATTTCATATGCAAAGGGTGTTGGACATATAGAACTCAATTTTGGTGGATATGATACTTGCCACAATGAAGAAGAGGTGATTTTGCAATATAATTATGACCCTCTGTCAGATGCAAATAGAAGTCCATCATCAGTGTTTTGTGCTCAGGGTGCGGGATATATTGTAGAATGGGATGAAGTAAGAAAGCATGCACATGTGACTGATTATTTTGGTATACATATTCCTGATGACTGTAAAAATTATCTATCAAGGTCTTCGAAAGATATTACGGACTTTCTTGAAAATGAATTTGACGAATCAAATAAAAAAAATAAGTATAAAAATGGAATTACTAGCCACAATAAAGACGGAGAGACTTATCAAAATTTTGTTGCTATGAATAAAGAATTGGAAGAAATTTTCGTTAGAACTTATGGACCACAAAAAAACTTAGTAGATAGGGCAAGGAGTGGTTCGATATTCCATGAAACATATACGAAGTCAGATAAAAAAAACACAAAGACCAAAATTGATAAATATGATGATTATGCGCTTAAAGAAAAAAAGAAACTACCAAAGTATTTATTGGTGGATGGATACAATGTGATATTTGCATGGGAAGAATTGAGTCAGCTTGCAAGAGTAAATATTGGGGCAGCAAGGGATAAACTCATGGACATTCTCAGCAATTATCAGGGGATGAGAGAAGGAACACTTATTCTTGTATTTGATGCATATAAAGTGCCTGGAAATGTGGGCGAATTAATAAAGTATCAAAATATCAATGTTGTATACACGAAGGAAGCTGAAACGGCAGATGCGTACATTGAAAAATTGTCTCACAAAATCGGGAAAAATAATGATGTGACAGTTGCGACTTCAGATGGACTCGAACAAATTATAATTCGAGGAGCTGGTTGCAAGTTAATGTCATCTATGGAATTGTACGAGGATGTACAGCGGGTAAACGAACATATTAGTGAGAAATATGTTTTGTCAACTAGTGGAAGAACAAGTAACGTTGGAAGAGATTTGATTAAGGAGAAAATTGATGAAACCTTAAACTAAGCATGTTATAATAGGAGAACAAAACCTATAACATTTAAAGAAGGGTTGATTATGGAAACATATAGCGGAAAAAAGATTTTTAGTGGCGTTGCCATTGGTAGAATATTCCATTATGCAAAGGTAGAAAGCATTATTTCTAGAAAAAAGATTACAGATGTGGCTGCTGAAATTCAAAGATACGAGCAAGCAAAAGAAAAAGCGATTACTCAATTAAAGGCATTGTATGAGAAAGCGGTGAAGGAAGTAGGTGAACTGAATGCACAGATTTTTGAGGTTCATTCTATGATGCTTGGAGATGATGATTACAATGACTCAGTTCATAATTTAATATCATCTCAAAGTGTTAATTCCGAGTATGCCGTAGCTATGACAGGCGATAATTTTGCAGATATTTTTGCCAATATGGATGATGAGTATTTCAAGGCAAGAGCAATTGATGTAAAGGATATTTCGGAAAGAGTAATTGGTATTTTGTCAGGTGCCAAGGGTGCAGATAATTTATCAGAACCTGTGATTATTGTGGCTGATGATCTTGCACCAAGTGAAACAGTACAAATGGATAAATCTAAGATATTGGGTTTTGTTACAAGGCTTGGTTCGGCTAATTCGCATACCGCTATACTTGCAAGAACTATGAGTATTCCAGCACTTATAGGTGTGGACATTAAAAGTGAATGGAATGGCAAGATGGCTATTCTTGATGGCGTGGGGGGCAACATTATCATTGAGCCAGACGAAGAAACTTTGCGCCTATATGAAGGTAAGAAGAAAAGTGAAGAGGAACAAAAAGAACTTTTGGTTCAACTCATTGGTAAGGATACTGTGTCAAAAAGTGGTCATAAGATAAACTTATATGCCAACATTGGAAATGTCACAGATTTAGGAGCTGTATTAAAAAATGATGCAGCAGGCATTGGATTATTTAGAAGTGAATTCATTTATTTAGAAAAAGAAGATTTTCCTACAGAAGAGGAACAATTTAAAGCATATAAGCAGGTTGCAGAAACAATGTCAGGAAAAAAAGTTATTATTAGAACTTTAGATATTGGAGCGGACAAGCAGGCAGAATACTTTAATTTAGATAAAGAGGACAATCCGGCAATGGGATACAGAGCCATAAGAATTTGTCTCACTCAACCAGAAATTTTCAAAACTCAGCTTAGGGCAATTTTTAGAGCGAGTGCATTTGGGACAGTTTCTATTATGTACCCGATGATTACCTCGGTTGAAGAGGTAAGAGAAATAAAAATTATTGCAGATGAAGTGAAGGCAGAACTTGACAATGTTGGTATTCCATATGGAGATGTAGAACAAGGTATTATGATTGAAACCCCAGCTGCTGTAATGATTAGTGATGAATTAGCTAAGGAAGTAGACTTTTTTAGTATAGGTACTAACGACCTAACTCAATATACACTTGCTATAGACAGGCAGAATTCAAAACTGGATAGATTTTATAATGCACACCATACGGCGATTTTAAGGATGATTAAAATGGTTGTAGACAATGCTCACAAGGAAGGCATATGGGCTGGAATTTGTGGAGAACTAGGTGCGGATTTGGAATTAACAGAGGAATTCTTAAAAATGGGCGTAGATGAACTTTCGGTTTCTCCAGGTATGATTTTACCTATAAGGAAAGCTATTAGAGACTCTATAAACTAGCACATATAGAAGAGCTGCCGTATAGCGACAGCTCTTTTGTTTTGGCGAAAAATGTGTTATCCTAAATAGGTATTTAAAAAATTAAAGAATTTTAGTGGGAATTTAGAAAGGCAAGTTTATGAATAGAGAAGTTGATTTGAAGGAAATTACAGATGGAAAATTCTACACACTTGGTGATATGGTAAAGGTCGGGTGTGGAGATTGCAATGGATGCCATGTTTGTTGCACTGGTATGGGTAATTCCATTGTGTTAGATCCGTTAGATGTACATAGAATATGTGGTGTCACAGGAAAAGACTTTGAAACATTGCTTAGTCTTCATATAGAATTAAATATGGTAGAAGGGGTGATACTCCCCAATATAAAATCAGATGAAAAAGAGGAATGTACATTTTTAAACGGTGAGGGTAGATGTAGTATACACAGTGAACGACCGGGAATTTGCAGGATATTTCCATTAGGTAGAGTTTATGATGATGAAGGCTTTAAATATGTTTTACAGACAAAAGAGTGTGTAAGACCGATAAAAACAAAAGTCAAAGTGGAAAGATGGATAGATACACCAGACATTAAACGTAATCAAATGTTTATTCTTGAATGGCATAGATTTATAAAATTAGTTAGCGGGATTATTTCTACAAGTGATGGGGATACTATTAAAAGTATTAATATGTTTATTTTAAATATGTTTTATTTAACACCATTCCGAAGAGATGTAGATTTCTATGAAATATTTAACGAGAGATTGAAAAATGCAAAATCAGCATTAGATATAGCATAGAAAGCGATACAGGAATTAAATACACAAAGAAAGAATTGGTAATATAATGGAAGAAAATATTTTAGGCACGGGATCAATTGGAAAGTTACTAAAGAAATTCACACTCCCAAGCATTGTGGCAATGCTTGTGGCAGCACTATACAACATTGTAGACCAGTTTTTTATTGGTCAAAAAATAGGAGAACTGGGAAATGCAGCTACCAATATTGTTTTTCCACTCACCACGTCCACAGTGGCCATTTCGTTATTGTTTGGTATTGGCGGGGCAGCAGCCTTTAATCTTGCTATGGGTAGGGGGCAGAAGGATAAGGCAGTATTTTTCTTCGGAAATGCTGCGATTATGCTGATTATAGTTGGTACACTACTTTTTGTATTAGCAGAAATATTCTTAAACCCAATGTTAGTTATGTTTGGATGTCCTGACGATGTTATGGGATATGCGGTTCAATATACGAGAATAACAGCTGTTGGCTTCCCGTTCATTATATTTTCAAACGGTGGAGGACATTTAGTTCGAGCTGACGGAAGTCCAAAGTACTCTATGATTTGTAATTTATCGGGAGCGATCATAAATACTATTTTAGATCCGATTCTTATTTTCGGATTTGATATGGATATGGAGGGGGCAGCCCTTGCAACTATTATCGGACAGATAGTTTCAGCAATTTTGGTTTATAGATATTTACGCAATTGTAAAACCGTCACTTTGGCTAAGAAGCATTTACGCTTAAAGGCTGAATATGTAAAGAAAATCATATCTTTAGGTGCAACACCTTGTTTGAATCAAGTTGCTATGATGGTAGTGCAGATTACTATGAATAAATCGCTTACCTACTATGGTGCAAAATCAGTATATGGAGAGGCGATTCCTCTTGCTTGCTCAGGTATTATAGCTAAGGTTAATCAGGTATATTTTTCAGTTGTTATCGGATTGTCACAAGGAATGCAGCCTATAGTCAGCTTCAACTACGGTGCGAAAAAATATGATAGGGTTAAGAAAGTATACAAAGTCTCTATAGCTATAGGACTTACAGTATCAATTTTATCATTTATAATGTTTCAAATTTTCCCAAGAAATATTGTTGCGATATTTGGAGAAGGCAATGATCTTTATTTTACATTTGCCATTAGATATTTTAGGATATTCTTGTTTGCTACCTTTGTTAACTGCCTACAACCACTTACCTCCAATTTATTTACAGCTATTGGTAAGCCAAAGAAGGGGATATTCCTTTCTCTTACAAGGCAGATAATTTTTCTATTGCCACTAATTGTGATATTCCCTATAATTGTGGGTATTGATGGTATAATGTATGCAGGTCCTGTAGCTGATCTTATGGCAGCGTTAGCGTCAATAATTATGGTGTCTATTGAAATGAAGAAGATGAAAAATTAGAAGTACAGAAAAGAGGATAATAATATGAATGATATAGTATCAAAGTTATTATTATATGGAGATATGCCCCAGGATTCAATATTAATGGAACTGTGTAATATTTGCAGAGAAGTTAAGAAAGAAGGATTTGAAAAGGATATACTTGTAACGAGTGTATACAAGCAAATTAAGAAATTACTTGAAATTTCCACGGATTATGCATTTGATAGGAATCTATGGCATAACTATTTAACATATTTACTTATAACAAATGAGAACCCCTTTACCATTACTTGTGAAAAAGTAGGGGCAAAAGATGGAAGTGTTAATTATTTTGCAAAAAATGATTTTAAGATTTTCAAACAGCTTTTTGATTATGATTTTAGCTTACTAGAAACAAAACTGGGTATTGACTGTTTTAGCCAAATTACAAGTTACAAAGCTATTGGGAAGCCAGAACTTATGTACAACAAAAATGTTAGCGAAAAGGTCAGAACTCTTAGTGAGGCACTGGAAAAAGCTACTGATGAAGAACAATTTTTCAACCTTGTTACAGGATTCTATAAAGACTATGGTATTGGAATGTTTGGTCTCAATAAGGCATTTAGAATTCATTCAGATGATTCGGGAAATATTAAATTCCAAGCCATTAACAATATGGATAAAGTGGTTTTAGATGACCTTGTAGGATATGAGATACAAAAGAAGAAATTGGTGGATAATACTTTGGCATTTGTAGAGGGTAGAAAGGCAAATAACTGCCTGCTGTTTGGAGATAGTGGCACTGGTAAATCGACAAGTATTAAAGCTATTGTAAATGAATTTTATGGTCAAGGTTTGAGAATGATTGAAATTTACAAGCACCAGTTTAAGGATTTATCAAATCTTATTGCTTTGATTAAGAACAGAAATTACAAATTTATTATTTATATGGACGATTTGTCGTTTGAGGAATTTGAAATAGAATACAAATTTTTAAAAGCAGTTATCGAAGGCGGCGTAGAAACAAAGCCAGACAATATACTTATATATGCAACATCAAATAGACGACATTTGATCAAGGAAACATGGAATGATAGAAATGACGTTGAAGTAGAAAATGGAATGCATAAGTCAGATACAATGCAAGAAAAACTTTCACTTGTTAATAGATTTGGAGTAACCATTAATTATTCTAAACCTAGTCAAAATGAGTACTTTACAATTGTAAAAGAACTTGCTCATAAGTCGGGCATTAATATGAGTGATAAAGAACTTTGTGCAGAAGCAAATAAATGGGAACTCAGCCATGGCGGAATTTCTGGAAGAACAGCGCAGCAATTTATCAACTATATTAGTGGAACAGTGGAAAATACAAAATAAATCAAGTGGTTAAATATAAGTTGAAAAAGTAAATTTTGGGTTTATTTAGTTTGAAAAATAAAGTATAATACCTAATGCAGCTTGTTTTAACAAGATGTAAATCTTAAAGAAAAGTGGAGGCAGGAAATGGAAAGAAATGAAGAATTTAAGGCAGAAGAAACAATAGATGTGAACCTGCCGAAACGTGACTTTAAACGTGGGATTATTGAGATAATTCGAAGTGGAAAAAGTGATGATGAATTACGTTTGTCAATGCAGGATTATCACGATAATGATATTGCATCGGCATTGGAGGATTTGACTCCTGAAGAAAGAAAAATCTTCTATCGCATTATGGGTGATGAAGAGATTTCGGATGTATTTGCTTATTTGGACAATGTTGAAGACTACATCGAAGAGTTGGATGCAGAAAAAGCTGCTGACATCATCGAAGAGATGGATGCAGATGATGCTATTGATCTTCTTGAGGAGTTAGAGGATGATAAGAGAGAAGAAATTATGCACTTATTGGACGACAAAGCCCAAAAAGACATTAATCTGATTCAATCTTATGACGAAGATGTAATCGGTAGTCGAATGAGTACCAATTATGTAAGCATAAGTAAAGACCTATCTGTGAAACAGGCTATGCGTTCATTAGTTGAGCAGGCAGCAGATAATGATAATATTACAACTCTTTATGCATTGAATGATGACGGTTCGTTTTATGGAGCCATTGAACTTAGAGATTTAGTTGTTGCAAGGGAAGGAACTCCATTAGAAAATATCATTGCAACATCATATCCGTATGTATATGCAAATGAAACTATTTCAGAATGTATTGAACAGTTGAAAGACTACTCAGAGGATTCGATTCCTATTTTAGATGATAAGAACATTTTAATTGGTGTTATTACTGCCAATGATATTGTTGAAGTTGTAGATGATGAGATGGGTGAGGACTATGCGAAGTTAGCTGGTATGACAGAAGAAAGTGATATTGATGAGTCTGTTTTTGCAGGTATGCGTAAAAGACTACCATGGTTGTTAGTTCTTTTGGTTTTTGGCCTTGTTGTTTCATCTGTTGTCGGTATGTTTGAAAAAGTTATTTCAGGATTAACACTTATTGTTTGCTTTCAATCACTTATTCTTGATATGGCAGGTAATGTTGGCACACAGTCTCTGGCTGTTACTATTAGAGTTTTGATGGATGAAAACCTTGCATTTAAAGATAAGTTGAAATTAGTAAAACGTGAGGTAAGTGTAGGATTTTTTAATGGTTTGATTTTAGGTGTGTTGTCATTTGTACTTATTGGATTGTACATTGCTTTTATAAAGCACACAGACATTCAATTAGCGTTTTTAGTTTCGGGTTGTATTGGAATTTCTCTATTTATAGCGATGCTCATTTCAAGCTTTGTGGGAACAATAATTCCGATGCTATTCAAAGCTATAAAGATAGACCCAGCAGTGGCATCAGGTCCGCTTATTACAACTATTAACGATTTGGTAGCTGTTATAACTTACTATGGACTTGCATGGTTTTTACTCTTAAATATATTTCATATGTAATCCAAAAAAAGGTAGTGCAAAAGTACTACCTTTTTTGTGCTTATGTTGACGATATGACATAAAAGTATTATTATAAATATATGTGTTTTAAAAGCAACGTAAAAGGTGACATCAATTAAAATGTATAGTGTACATATATGGAGGAAAAATGGGAAAAATTAAAATTATAGCAGATAGTACTTGTGATTTAGGTGAAGAACTTATAAAAAAATATGATATTACGGTGCTACCCCTTTCCATAGTTCTTGGGGATGAGGCGTATCAAGATATTGTAGAGATATCGCCTGATGAGATATATGCGTGGAGTGATAAAAACAACACTACCCCTAAAACATCATCACCAACAATACAGCAGGTTATTAGTACATTTAAACCAATAATTAATGATGGTGATGAGATTATTGCATTTTCCATATCAGAAGACATGTCCACTACTGCAAATGTAATGCGTCTTGCGGCAGCAGAGCTTGAAGCTGAGGATAAGGTTACAGTAATCGATTCTATGAATCTTTCTACAGGGATTGCTCTTCAGATAATTAAAGCGTGGGAGATGGTAGAGGAGGGCATGAGTCGTGAATATATTGAGAAAAGTATAAAGGAATTGCAACCACTTGTACGTGCTAGTTTCGTTGCAGATACTTTGACATACTTGCACAGAGGCGGTAGATGTAGTGCCACGGCTGCTCTTTTTGGAAATGCTTTGCAGTTAAAACCTAAAATTGTGGTAGAAAATGGAAAGATGGAAGCGGCCAACAAATACCGTGGAAAACAGGATAAGGTCATTTTAAAGTATGTAAAGGATATGGAGAGCGATATTCATAATGCCGATTCTTCTAGAGTTTTCATTACCCATTCGGGATGTGATGATAAAGTAATACAGGCCGTGTATGATTATCTTAAAGAACTTGGAGTCTTCGAGGAGATATTGATAACAAGGGCTGGAGGCGTTATATCTTCACATTGTGGATATGGGACACTAGGAGTTCTTTATATAGTACAAAATAATAACCAAGATTAGATTTTATTTGGTAATATTTACTTTAATTTTGTGCTGTAATATTCACTTTCACCTTGTCTTTTTATAAAGTCATATGCTATAATTAAGCTAATTAAAAACGTGTAAATATCTTTATTCTATAAGATATGAATATTCTATGAAAGTACAGTAATGGTGATAATAGTATTTGCTTATGACAATGCTCAAGGGGACAAGGAAGGACGTGAAGATTATGGATGATATGTCTAATGTAGTAGCAGGAAAAACCTATGAGGATGGCCTAAAGCAGGGCATCGATACAGGAATTGAAAAAGGTATTGAACAGGGTATCGCGATAGGTGTCGATAAGGGCATCAAGGCGTTGATACATATCCTTACCCAATTAGGATTGAACAGAGATGCTATTGTTCAATTTATTCAGAGAGAATTTGAAATATCTAAAGTTGAAGCGATGATAGCATATGATAGAAATTTAGAATTATAAGCTCATATCAGCATTACCAACCGTATGATGGATGTGTGTAAGGGTCATAGTGTGCTAAGATACCTGGCTTATAGAATAAAGGTCAAGTGGTTAAAGGGCGTGAGGAAGACTTTGCTTTTATCGCCCACTTATGATAATATAGCACCATAATATGTTCAGACGTTTCGAATAAGCCTGAATATATTATACATTCGTTCCAGCCATGAGAGGTAAAAATGGCGAATAGTATTTATTTAATTGACAGCGAAAATGTAGGTTCAGATTGGACCACTATGCTGCCGAAACTCGATGAAACTGATCAGGTCATCGTGTTTTACACAAACAGAAGTCCTCATGTGGGATATGAAGGTATTATACTTGTTGCACAAAGCGGTGTATCAGTTGAATACATCAAGTGCCATGAGGGTAACAATGCCTTGGATTTTCAGTTAGTATCGGAATTAGGATTTAGGCTTCATGATAATGAAGATAAGAATTTCATAATATTAACTAAGGATACAGGGTTCGATTCAGTGGTAAAGTATTGGTCAGAGAAGAATTACCACGTAACCAGAATAGGTAAGTCATCAGATGTAGAGTCTGATGGAAGTAAGCGTACTGTGCCAGTGGCTACGGCAGCATCAACAGTACAACCTAAAAAAGAAATAGGCACCCCGAAAAGGGCTGCGACCAATAGAATAACGTCTGCCGCTGAATATAGCAGTAGACCAACATATAGTAGTAGATCAACTACATCGGGATATCAGGGAAGACAAACAGGAGGATACCAAGGTAGACAGGCTATAAGTTCTCAAGGAAGAACTATGGGAGGATACCAAGGAAGGACTACAGAAGGCTATCAAGGTAGAACTGCATATACTCCATCAAATGATAGCACTAGACCAATTAAGAAGTATGTACCAGCACCAGAAAAGGTTATGAAACCAAAGGTTATTCATACACCTATAGCGGCACCAGTTGTTGAGGGTACCAACGAGAAGCCGGAAGGTGTATTAGGGTATATAGTATATTGGTTGGATGAAATGAAATGTCCAGATTCTATTGCGAAGGCAATGATAGTCAGAGAGATATTTATGTGTATTAAGTCAGATAACTTAATGAAATTACACAGTGCATTATCTTTGTTTGCTGGACCGGAATACGGAGGACCACTATTTAATAAGGTTAGAGACTGTTTAGAACTCCACGAAGAAATGGATAAGGTCTATATAGAAGACAAACAGAAGAGATGGAACCAGTATGTTGGAATGGTAATACGTGAGAGCGGACTAAAAGGTGTATCCACAGAAAGCGCAGTAGAATATATTCAATCAGCGCAAATTGGTAATAAGTTCCTTTTTAGAGCAGGATTCCATGAAGTATTCGGAAAAGAGCTAGGAGAGGCGGCTTACAAAGCATTTAGATCACATACAAAGATACTAGCAGTAATATAAAATAATACGAGCTGGAACGAAAAAAGAAATCCACATCAGTTGATTGATGTGGATTTATGCATTAAAATAGAGTAAAAATAAAATAGATTACAGATAGCAAAAGTCAAATTCAATTAAATTAGAAGGTACACTTATATGAGAGATTTATACGATAAAGATATGCGAGAAGCATTATTTTCATTCTTTGAGGATTCTCTAGGAAACATTCGTTTCCTAGAGGAATTTGTTATGGGAAAAAGCAGAGCTGATGCAGTTATGGTAGCAGATAGGGAACTTATTGGGTTTGAATTAAAATCGGACAGAGATTCACTAGCTAGATTAAAAAAACAAGTTAAGGATTATGATAAATACTATGATAGAAATTATATAGTCATAGGGGCCCATTATCAAAAGAAAATAGAAAAACATATTCCAGAATACTGGGGTATTATGTTAGTTACAGAAGAAAATGATTTTATAGAGGTGGAAGAACTTAGAAAGGCAAGGAATAAGTCGGAGCATAGTGAATCCACCAAAGTATTACAACACCAAATGGAATTTCTATGGAGAGAAGAGCTGATTCATATTGTAAAGGCTAATTCCTTAGGGGGAGTGACAGCCTACAATAAAAAGGAATTAAGAAAAAAGATAATTGATAAACTTACTTTTGAGGAGGTAAAGGTAGCAATGCTTTCAGAATTAATGGAAAGGGAATACGCTACTATTTACACCTGCACGTACTATACTCTTGAAGGACCACTTTCGTTTATAACAGATGGCATTGAAATAAAGCAGATAATTTTTGGGGAAGCTCCCTCAAAGTATATTCAATCAAATGATATTAACTTACATCAAAGAATACTTAGGCAAATGGAAGAGTATTTTGCAGGAAACAGAAAGAAATTTGAGTTGCCACTAGAAAATAAACGGTTCAATTCATTTACTAAAAAAGTATATACAGTGTTATGTACAATACCCTATGGGGAAACCTCCACATATGCAAAAATAGCGGAAGATGCAGGAAGACCTACAGCGTATAGGGCTGTGGGGATGATAAATAAGCGAAATCCATTTCCGGTGGTTATTCCTTGTCATCGTGTTATTGCTGCTAATGGTGCAGTATCCGGATATGCCGGTGGTGTAAAATTCAAGACAATGCTTTTGGATTTAGAAAAATATCACAAGGATGATTTGAATATATAAAGAATGTAGTACTATGGATAGAGGTATCTTGGGGATATTAAATGTTGTAAAGTTAATTTACATTTGTTATAATTGGCTGATATAAACTAAAATCAGAAGGAGGCTACACAATGGGAAAAACATTTAGATTCCATACAGATGTAGATACCGATCAGATTATTGCATCACAGTATCTATTATTTCCAACAATTGACGAAATGAAAATGCATACATTTGAATCATTAGACCCGAATTTTGCAAGTAAGGTTAAACCAGGGGATTTCGTGGTGGCAGCAGAAAATTTTGGCTGTGGTTCATCAAGGGAACAGGCCCCAAGCGTATTAAAGGCTTTGGGAGTAAAAGCAGTAATTGCTAAATCTTTTGCTCGTATTTTTTATAGAAATGCTATAAACATTGGACTTCCAGTTATAGTTTGCAAGGAACTGTATGATGAAGTGGCTGACGGTGACGATATGGAGTTATCTCTCTTGGATGGCGTGGTTACAACAGGCGGGAGAGAGTTCACATGTACAAAATTACCAGAATATATGCAGGAAATTCTTGATCAGGGTGGACTTATTGCATCTCTTAATAAGGAGGAAGCATAATGGGAATGACGATAGCAGAAAAAATAATAGCAGCTGCAGCTGGCGTATCACAGGTAAAAACGGGAGATATACATACAGTTGAAGTAGATAGACTTATGAGTAATGATGGAACCACACATCTGACTATAGATATGTATAATAATAAACTTAAAAATCCACACATTGCAGATACATCCAAACTTGTATGGATTGTTGATCATAATGTTCCAGCGGATAGTCCAAAGACAGCAGCTTCACACAAAAAAATGCGTGATTTTGCGAAAGCAAACAATATAACATTTTATGAAGGAAAGGGTGTGTGCCATCAGATAATGATGGAGAATCATGTTCGCCCGGGGGAACTTATATTTGGAGCAGATAGCCACACATGTGCGTATGGTGCATTAGGTGCATTTGGAACAGGTGTTGGATGTACAGATTATTTATATGCTATGGTGACGGGAAAATCTTGGCTTTTGGTGCCTGAAACTATAAAATTTAATCTTACAGGAAAACTTCGTGATGGTGTGTATGCTAGAGATCTTATCCTTACAATCATAGGTAAAATTGGTGCTAATGGTGCTAACTACAAGGCGATGGAATTTACAGGTACAGGTATGGAGTCGCTTAATATGAGTGATCGAATTTCTATTTGCAATCTTTGTGTTGAAGCGGGTGCAAAAACAGCGCTTATGGAAGTGGATGATATTGCAATGGATTACCTACACACACATGGTAGAGAACCGAAGGCATGTTACAAAAGCGACCATGATGCAGTGTTTGCAGCTACCTATGACATTAACTTAGAAGAAATAGAACCAATAGTTGCAAAGCCACATTTTGTTGATAATGTAGTTCCAGCAAGCGAGGTTAGTGGAGTGAAGATAGATGAGGCGTTTCTTGGGTCATGTAATAATGGACGCATAGAGGATTTAAGAGTAGGTGCAGCTTTACTGAAAGGTAGAAAAGTTCATCCTCTTGTAAGATTTCTTGTTGTTCCAGCATCTGCGTCTATATATAAACAGGCACTTGACGAGGGCCTAATTACTACATTTATGGAGGCAGGGGCAATTGTTATGAATGCCAACTGCAGTGTATGTTGGGGCAGCTGCCAGGGCGTAATTGGAGAGAACGAAGTCCTAATCAGTACCGGTACTCGTAATTTTAAGGGTCGCGCAGGACATCCATCGGCGAGTGTTTACCTTGCAAGTGCGGCAACAGTTACTGCTTCAGCAATATTAGGAGAGATTGCAACCGCAGATAGTTTGAAATAGAAGAAACAACCATTAAAATGGTAGTGTCAAGTAAGTTATGAGAAAACTTAGTCAAAAAAATAGGCTCAAACGAACCTTGAAAACTGTAGATATTAATCACGAATAGCTCTCCGAGGGCTTAGGGCACCGCCCTAAGTACCCGCA
>JAAYNM010000088.1 GCA_012520815.1 Clostridiales bacterium | reverse complement strand
GCCTCCGATTTTAATTGTTTCTAGTCAACTCAATTATACCAAATCAGATAGTTTCATGCTATTTTTATGCCAGTTATTATTGAATTTTCAAGGTGCATAGGCACTTATTCAAGTGCGAAGTTTGAGTTATTAAATTAAATGCCATAACAGAATTACCACTAGGGATTGCACCATCATAAGTTTCTTTGGGTTTCAATATCAACTGCTCACTATCTTGCCCATATAAATAAAAACCGCCTTTTTTCTCATCATAGAATTTGTTCAAAACTACCTTATTTAAGGCAATCGCTCTATTTAAATAGCTATTATCAAAAGTTACTTCATACAGATTAATGAGTGCAAAAACATAAAATGCATAATCGTCTAAGAGTCCATTTTTTGATACCTTTCCATCGCGAAAGCTGACAAAAAGTGTGTCACCATCCGATAAGTTTTTATCAATAAATTTACATGCATTTTGGGCTGCTTCTAAATATTTTTCATCTTTTATCGCTCTATATAGCATAGCAAATGCTGCTATCATTAAGCCATTCCAAGAGGTTAGTATTTTATCATCCAAATGAAGCTTTGTCCTATTTTTTCTATATTCATAAATCATCGGTATATATTGTTCAAGTGCATCATCAAGTTTAATCTGATTTAGTAAGTTTGGAATACTTTTTCCTTCGAAATTTCCACCCTTTGTAATTCCATAGTATTGATTAAATTTTGCTCCAATCTCTTCTCCTAAAAGTTTAATTATTTCTTCATAATCAAAGACATAATATTTACCTTCCACACCTTCACTATCTGCATCCTGTGCACAATAAAAACCACCTTCTGGATGCGTAAGTTCACGAAGCACATATGTGGCAGTCTTCTTAGCTACCCTTTTGTATAAATCATTCTTGGTTATGTCATAAGCTCTAATATAACTAATCATCAAAAGCGCATTGTCATATAACATCTTCTCAAAATGAGGTGCTAAAAAATATTTATCCGTGGAATACCTTGAGAATCCATAGCCGAAATGATCAAATATTCCACCCTTATACATTTGCGTAAGAGTTTTCTCTACCATTTCAAGTACGAATTCATCCTTTGTTTTTTCATAATAAGCCAATAATTATTTTAAAGGAGCGAATTCGATGCTTTTTAGAATCAAATTGAGATTTTAAGCTGTTCGGAAATTCCGAACAACTGATTTTAATCATCATCTTCATCCATCTTCTTGCTTCTGCTCTTATAAACATTGTATTGGTTCTTACACTTAGGACTACAAAATTCTGCATTTGGTCTGCTTGCAATAAAAGCCTTGCCACAATGCTTACACACTTTGATGGAAGATTTCTTATCAGTAAGCATAAAACTAAACATCATCTGTATTTCTAACAGTAGAGAATGAAAGTCCCATACAAGAGTTGGTCGCTCACGCAATTCCACATGATAGGTCGGTGCGATTCCACCAAAGGCAGACATACCCTGCTGATACAGACGTTTCTGCTCATCATTTAAAATATCGTAATCCTGATAATAAAGGAAGCTGGTCACAAAGGTAAATGCCCAATCCTTGAATTCATCCACAAGCCAATCATATCTTTCTGCATATTCTTTCTGGAAACTCATATTTACCGCCTGAGGTTTATTCTGCAGTGCCATTGTAATCGCCATCATATCTTTATCTGTAATATTCCATACGGATTCACGATTTTTCTTTGAAAAAGAAATCTGCTCAAACGGAAAGAAATAGGAAAGGTATCGCTCCGTTGACATGGACTCTTCTTTTATAAAGTGGTTCAGAGGAAGGTAAACAGCTTCGTAGGTAATAAACTCTGGTGTAGTTGGCAGTGCAGTCATAAAACCAAGCAGACCATATTTTGTTACGAAGGTCATAATACTATCCGTTAATTCTTCTTTGCCTGTCTCACTTTTCATACATAACAATCCAAGATTGATTGCAGCAAGCACCAGCTCGTCTGCCTCCTTGATTGGATTATATAAGTCTGGTTTTGCATCTTTGGCAGGCATAATATATAAAATTCCATTCTTATCGGTGCGCCATTCATATCTATCATATCGTATCCAATTAGAAGAACTTCTCTTAAATAGTTGGTTCATAATAATCCTTCTTTCTATTTGTAATCAGGTTCATTTGAAAACCTATTACTATCTTAACAACACATCCACCTACCGTCAATGAGAATCGTATGGAATCATAGGTTATGATGATAAGATTCTTCGCATAACTACGCATTTCATGCTTATGTCATGCTAATCATTACATTTGGACAAGAAATCCCGTTCTCTTTTCGAGAGAGCAATCTTATTTTTCATCCGTTCCTGTAATGCGTTCAATAAGTTCTTGCGCAGCTTACGAATAACAGTATCTCGTACTTTTCGAATATTACGGTCACTCTGCCCTCGAATACATGCAACTTGCTGGTTAGAATACTGCCTGATGGCAAGAAAATACAGGATTTCTTTATGCTCATCCTTTAATCCTCCTATGGCAGAAGCAATATCCTGATCCTCGACCAATTCGTGCATTTCAAAAGGACAGTCAAATATGGCATCTAAAAATTCCCCTTTTATGATTTGCTTCCAGAATACAAACTGGATTGGATTTGGAATTACAATCATATCGGAAGATGCACCCCACTCCAAAGGAATTGCGTTTCTGCCTACTTCGTGATAGCGTTCTTTGCGTTCTCGGTTCTTGTCCAGTCTGTCCCACCAATCAGTGACGGAGATAAAATCGTCTTCGCTACGTGCGGCAGCTTCCAGACGTGCAAGAGCTTCCCTATCCAATTCTCTTTTTAACTTTTTACGTTCGGGAGCTTCTTTATGGACTGGAGCTTTCGCCTCTTCCAAATCCTTTTCAAATTCCAGTTCCAGAATTAACTCTCGTTCTCGCTCATATGCTCTGGCTAGTTTTCCGGTTATTATTCCAGTTTCCAACTCAAAATCAATTTTTCTGTTCAAATAAAATCCACCAATCTCAAATTTATTTTCAAAAACAGTTCCGAATACCACCCCTTAAATCTCCTATCTATGAAAGGGAGTAATTCCTTTTGCAAATAAAAGATTACCAATTCAAAGAAGGGAGTAATAAAGATGGCTGAATTCCAGTGTCCTTACGCTGATAGTTCCTAGCGTAAGGGAACAAAATCATTATAGCAAACGTGCGTTCGAATATCAACAGGAGGAAGAAAGATGGAGAAGAAAATGGAACAGACAGGAAATAACACTTTTATAAAACGCATTGGTACTACTGTTTATCAGGTCAATGTGTTTTTTGATGAAAATGCAGAGAAATCTTTTGAAGAGAAGCTCATGCATTTAATGTCCAATGATTTGTCCTTAGGAGAAATCAGTAACAGCGATAACGAATAATAAAGCACCGCAGTTGCGGTAGAAGGAGTTGTATTTATGGCAAAGTCAACCAGAAGTTTAGAAGAACGAATTCAGGAGAAGAATCTCCGAGCACAAAAGTTAATTGAGCAGGCGAAGAAGACAGAAGCACAGGTAAAGCAGTTGGAGAAACGTCAGCAGGCAGAGGAACGAAAGAAGCGAACTCACAGGCTGATTCAGATTGGTGCGGCAGTGGAATCAGTACTGGATATGAGTATTGAGGAAGAAGATATTCCAAGACTAATCGCTTTTTTAAAGAAGCAGGAAGCCAACGGAAAGTTTTTCAGTAAGGCAATGCAGAAAAGTCCGGATACGGACATGGATTAAAAGCATGGGGAGTAGAGATTTTTTCTCTATTCCCTATCAATGCTTTTATGATAGGGCGCACTTATAGACAACCAGAGGTCGTCTTTATAAGTTTGCCTCAAGTGGCAACCGGTCTGCGCTTACGCTTGCCGGGCTCGTTCCGTCGGCGGGTCTTTCAGACAGACCATTTGCATGGAGCAGTCTTTCGCAGACAGCGGTCTTGCAGACGGCTGAAATCCAATTTCAAATGCTAAATTGGATTTCAATAGAGTGCCGGATACGGCACATGATTAAAAGCATATTCCATCAGCAATGATGGAATTTAAAATACACCGAAAGGAGTTGGTTACAATGGCAATTTTTCATATGACCATCAAGATTGTTGGCAGGAGCAAAGGCAAATCTATTATTGCTGCTTCTGCCTATTTAAATGGAGATGTTATGAAAGATTATGAAACTGGGAGAACCAGTTATTACACTTCTAAGAATGAAGTGGTCTGCACCAGACTGATGATGTGTGAAAATGCACCACCAGAATGGTCAGATGTTTCAGAAGAAAATATTGCAAGATTTCAGAAATCGTTGCGATATCGCAGGTCTGCTGATAAGGAAGCAGAACTCGAAAAGTTTGAAGTGACATTTCAAAAGCAGAAACTTTGGAATGAAGTATTAAAGGTAGAGAAAGGTTCGGATGCGCAGTTAGGACGTTCCTTTGAATTCTCTCTGCCGAATGAATGGAACAGGAAGGAACAGATTGATATTACAACAGATTTTATTCAGAGAAACTTTGTGAATAAGGGAATGTGTGCAGATTGGAGTATCCATGACAAAGGGAATGGCAATCCCCATGTGCATCTTCTTCTCACTATGCGACCTTTTAACAAAGATCATTCGTGGGGAAATAAGGAAGTGAAGGATTGGAATTTTGAACGTGATAGTTCAGGTCAGATTCTTATCAATCCATCCCATCCGAACTGGTGGCAGGATAAAAAAGATCCAAGCCGCTGTGGAATAAGGATACCTATTTTAGATGAAGAAGGGAACCAAAAGGTAGGTGCACGTAATCGCAAACAGTGGAAACGTGTTCTGACAGATTCTACAGGATGGAACAATCCTAAGAATTGTGAATTGTGGCGCAGTGAATGGGCGAAGGAATGTAATCTTTATTTGTCAAAAGAAAAGTGGATTGACCACCGTTCTTTTGCAAGGCAGGGAAAAGTGGAGATTCCTACTATCCATGAGGGTACAAGTTCAAGAATGATAGACCAGCGATTTAGGGATGGAAAAAGTACAGATACTTCGTGGAAAGTTGAGAAGAACCAGACAATTAGAAAGCAGAACAGCTTGTTGCAGAAATTACAAGACGCATTTGTTAATGTGGCTGCATGGCTGAAACAATGGAAGGAGAATTTAGATGACATTAGACGAGAGCAAAGTAGTCATTCCCATGATGGAAGAAATGATTCACCAGATCGAGGAACAGCAGGATTTACTAGACGAGGTATATCAGGAACTGAAAAGCAGTCAGATAGATTTACGCAGTTACCAGAAGCAGATTCAAGGATTGATAGAATCAAACAGCGAATTACTGCGATTACTGGAAGAGTCAATAGGTACAGAGGAAATACAGGACTTGTTAGAGACACAGGACAAGCGCATTCAGGAATTAGAGACAGAGAATCAGCAATGGAAAGACTTGTCGGAGAAACTAAGCAGCGAGAACAGTTTATTGCAGACACAGAACGAGACATTACTGAAGTTAATCAACGAATAGAGAAAGCGAGGAATATGAATGAAAGATTTAGCAAACTTACAGCCAGAAGAACAGGTTCTGAGATTGATGGACGTACTAGAGGAACAGCAGACAGAAATCGAGGAGAAGGACAAGATAATTCGAGAACAGGAAACACAAGTGAACGAATTGCTGGACTTAAACGAGAAGCTGAACAACGAGAACAGCGTAGAGAACGTGCAAGTGTTAAAGAACGACTTGAAACGAACAAAAGAATTGTTGCAGAACGAGAGGAAACAGCACCAAGTAGACATCGGGGACATTCAAGATAAGCTGACACAGGCTTTGATAGACAAGAATTATGCCGAGACACATCAGAAAGTTGTTAATCACAATATGGAAGTACGAGTGCCTTATGAGAAGTGCAATAAATGTGACAGGACAGCATTACAGAAGTCGAAGGCAGCCTATGACAGAGCATGGAAACGATTGGATGGACAATTCAAGAAACGTACTGCGGTATATGAGGGGGCATTTGTGAGTTTTGTTGCATATGCACTTCTTATCACAGTATTTATGGCAATCAGAACACAGAGCTTTGTTGATGATGTGGTAGTGTTCTTTTGCACAATATGGGAAGGGACAACAGAAGCGGCAAGATGGATTCTGTTTGCTGGAAGGGAAGTTGCAGCCCTTAGCGAGAAAATTAACAATATTACTGCTTCGGGCATATTGCATTGGGTATTATTGATTGGAGTGCTTGTGATTTTGGTGATAGGAATACTTGCCATTATCTGGTTTATAATTCAATGGATTAGCGGTGTTTATAAAAAATACTGCTGGGATGGAATTAGCGCAATAGTCACTATTATGAGTGCAGCATTTGTTATTTCCTTTGGCGATTGGATTAAGCACTTCCTTCTAATAAATCAGTTGGTACTGCTATTACTTGTGCAAGGTATTTATATGGTTATTCGATGGTATGTAAAGGGATGCATGGAAAACAGAGGATATAAATAAGTTGATTTATGAAAGTGCATAGTTAATCATTAAAAGGGAAATGTATGTCTATTCAATGATGCATTATCCGCTAATGAAAAATAGAGTGGACTATGCCGTATGATTGTCATAGTCCACTCCACTCTATTATAGATTACCTAATCAAAACATTATTTTACATGTAAAAATATACTAAATATTATACAGGGGTCTTTTTTCTTGTGAAGAAGCATATACAGAGTAATTATTGTCTATACAACTATAGTTTAATGCCCATAATAAATAATTTACCATCTACCATCATACTCGTAGTAATCAGTTCCAGTTGGATATCTGTGTCCTGAATCCAAATAATAAGTTGTATGTGTTGCTTCCCTGATAATAACAGTTACAGGGTACAGCTTACTCATCATCCAATTATCTACCACATGATAGTATGCATAATCAGAACCTTTTTTGAAGTATTCAGATGCAATAGCACCAATACCAGCACCTATTTTGCCCCCAATAGCTGCACCTATGACAGCACCAATAGCAGTAACTGTCATATTATATATATATGAACTACCATTCCATGTCTTGGTTACCCATTCGCCAGTGCCTGGGTCAGTATAAGCTCTGGTAGCACGTGATTCTATAACTTCGGTAGATGTATTAACGGATTCGACAGACTTGATTGTATTTATATGTGAAATTTCAGAGCTACCATCCACGTCCGTACTTGTCAATCGACAGGTACCATCAGCTTGAATATTAAGTACTTAAGATTTAGTTTCTACATAACTACCATCAGAATCCATAACATAGATTGTGGAATATACATTCATAAAATCGGAATCAGCATTTTCGATAACTTTGTATTGTTGTCCATTCTCTTGATAAGTGTATACTAAATGGTTATCTCCAGATATACCTTCAAGAAAGGTAAGATTTGTACGTGCTACCATTGACTCGTTTTGAGAACTAATATCAATGTTGGCAGCTTGAACTACAGTTGCAGAGAAAAGAGTTAATATCATTACCATGGTTAAAATGGCAGAATTCAATCGTTTGAAATTTTTTGACATAAAATCCTCCTTCGGCATTCTGTTTGTGGTTAGTATAATCAACCCACATTAATTTATTGATACGCAACAAAAATTTTTGACTTATCACCCCTTTCTACAATGAAATTGAAAAAAAGACCCCCGTTAGTAAAGATGCTCAGTTCTTTGTGAAAACCGTGCTTATACCTTTGTGTCATCTTAATCCAATCTTTCACCACAGTTATGGCAAATACTTTGTGATGACAATCGAAAATTTAATAATTTTTTGCAGTGCGGACACCGTAAGAAAATAAATCCAAAAACAAGATCAAATGCCATTAGAAAAGATGCACCTAAAATCATGTAAATTCTGATTGAATTTAAAGCAGGAATATTGGATAAAAAAACTATACCTATTACAAATGAAGCAATTGTATTTATTATTTTTCGGCATTTTTTTGATTTCATAAGAATTTTCACCCCCCTTAAATCAACCATTTCCTATATAATATCAATCATTTTCAAAATCAACTATCATGATGATGTAAAATATTTATGAAAAACTTGTAAAATGAATGACATAGGTAGCAATGAATAATATAGACATATTAATACAGATGAGCCAGTTGTATGGCTTGTTTTTTGTGTTGTCCTATATTTATCCTTATGAACGTCAAACACATGT
>JAAYNM010000087.1 GCA_012520815.1 Clostridiales bacterium | reverse complement strand
TTATTTGTTATCTTGAAGCTGAAGAGAAGATGATAACAGAAAAAGGTGCTATGAGCTGGATGTCACCAAACATGGC
This sequence comes from Clostridiales bacterium, assembly GCA_012520815.1. Classification (GTDB taxonomy): domain Bacteria; phylum Bacillota; class Clostridia; order Lachnospirales; family Lachnospiraceae; genus SVEL01. The sequence continues at coordinate 19,846 of JAAYNM010000087.1, read as the reverse complement.
AATGGAAACATCAGCAGGTGGTATTGGCAAGGCATTTAGTAAAGCATTTTCTGGTGAATCAATGTTCCAAAATATTTACACAGCAACAGGCGGACCGGGAATGATAGCATTTGCATCAAGCTTCCCAGGACAGATTCTTCCATTTCAGATTGCACCAGGATGTGATATGGTAGTTCAGAAATCTGGATTCCTTGCATCAGAAGCAGGAGTTAACCTTTCAATTCACTTCCAAAGAAAAATTGGTGCTGGATTCTTCGGTGGCGAAGGCTTTATTATGCAGAGACTTTCAGGTTCAGGTCTTGCATTTGTTGAAGTTGATGGTGCTGTAGTTGATTATACATTACAGCCAGGACAGCAGATGATTGTTGATACAGGTTACATAGTAGCTATGGACGCATCCGTTCAGATGGATATTCGTTCAGTACCAGGACTTAAAAATATGTTCTTAGGTGGGGAAGGTGTGTTTAATACAGTTGTTACAGGTCCAGGACGTGTTTGGTTACAGACAATGCCAATCAACCAGATTGCTAGTGTTATCTCACCATATGGTAACAGAAAATAAATAACAATGACTTGCGGAGAGGATTATGCTTAAAATTGAAGATTTAAAGATTACAATCAATGACAATCATATAATTAAAGGTATTAGCTTCGAGGCAGGACCTGGTGAAATAGTTGGACTGGTAGGAGAATCTGGTTCAGGAAAAACAATTACATCTCTGGCGGTAGCGGGTCTACTGCCAGAGAATTTTCATATCCAAGGAGAAATCCATAAGGGCGACGATAGTTCAAAGGGAACTAAAGTGGGATTTATCTTTCAAGAGCCAATGACAGCACTTAACCCTTTAATGAAAGTGGGTCGACAAATTGAAGAAGTTTTGAAGATTAACACTAAAATTGGGTCTAAGGAGCGTAAGGAGAGAGTTATCAAGATGATGGAACAAGTACAACTGGAGAATGTGGAGGAAGTCTATAATAAATATCCTTACGAATTATCTGGTGGTATGAGACAAAGAGTGGTTATTGCTATTGCTACTATTTTGAAGCCCTCAATTATTATAGCCGATGAGCCAACAACAGCTCTTGATGTTGATACATCTCAGGCGATATTAGAAATAATATTAGATATAAATAAAAAAGTTAAATCTACTATATTATTCATATCCCATGATTTATCAGTTATTAGTAAGATTTGTAGCAGGGTCATAGTGATGAAAGATGGCAGGATCATTGAAGAAGGCAGTACTAGGGATATATTAAATAATCCAAAACACGATTACACCAAAAAATTGATAAGTGCAGCGAACTTGGAAACTAAGGTAGAAGTAGCTACAGCTGGTGAAAATATTTTGGATATTCGAGACGTTACTTTGTACCATTTTGATAAACACAAGAAAGAAGATATTTCAGGAAACATAAATTTTTCTATTAGACGAGGAGAAATACTTGGTCTGTTAGGTAAAAGTGGTTGTGGGAAAAGTTCGCTCTCTAGAGCAATTGCTGGGCTTAGTGGACTTTATAATGGAAATATTATAAAGAAGTGTTCCAATATTCAGATGATATTTCAAGATCCATATGGTTCATTAAATCCTTCAAAAACTATTGGATTTATACTGTCCGAGCCGTTAAGGAATAAAGGGATATCTAAAGCGGAGATAAAGGATAAGGTAATAAAAACGTTACTAGAAGTGGAATTGTCCCCAGATTATTATAACAGGTATCCAGACATGCTAAGTGGAGGACAACGCCAAAGGGTAAGCATTGGTGCAGCGGTTATTTCAGAACCTGATTTACTCATAGCAGATGAGCCTGTATCGGCGCTTGATGTTACTATTAGGTCACAAATACTAGAACTCATTTTGAAGATGCAGCAAAAGCATGGTATGAGTGTGTTAATGATTTCCCATGATGTTATGGTATTGAATAATACCTGCGACAGAATAATAAAATGGGAAGAATTTATAAAATAACAATAATTTATACGAAAATCTATTAAAAAAACATATAATTTGGTATAAAGAACTTTCGAGATATTTCCGATATAAGATTTGCAACACTAAATAAAGGAAATTTATGACAGCATAGAAAATAAATGTTTCAATATAAATGAAAGCCTATTTGAAAGTAATCCATAGAAAGGAAGAAGACATATGATTATATCAGGAATGAACAATATTTCAGATATTTACAATAGTACAGTTTCAAGAAATATCCCACGGGTATCACCAGAAAACGTGTCTGCTAATGCAGACGTTGCATCCCAGACTACCAAGGAATCACCATCAGGTGCGGATAACTCTAAACTTACTGTATCTAGCGTAGATGGTACTGTTACAAGAAAACTTCTTCCAACTGATGAGGTTGCATCATATGCACAGAATGTTGATTTAAGTATAGATATAGATTTGATTGGCTCAGAAAGTGACATACTCAAACTTGATGTTGAAAAAGCTGTCTCTGAGATGAAAAAAGATAGTATATTACAGGAATATCAATTCTTTGTTAGTAATTTATCTACAGAAGATGGAATAGTTATACGTAAATAAACGCTAGATAATTTCGTAAAAGTTAGTTAATTCAAAGGTTTTCTGGTACATTCATATGAGATGTCCATATATTTCAAAAAAACAAAAAAAATACTTGAAATATTAAAAGTCATATTGTATAATACCACTTGTCGTCAGATATTGGCCCATCGCCAAATGGTAAGGCACTGGACTCTGACTCCAGCATTCTCAAGGTTCGAATCCTTGTGGGCCAGCTTGTAGCACCTGAGAAATCAGGTGCTTATTTTTTGTTAGAAAGAGGAAAGTAATGTACAGTTTTAAAAGTGAAGAAGCTTTATAGAATGACTTCGCGTAGAAGAAAGGACGGCAGACATGATAGAATTAGGAAAAATTCAGAAATTAACAGTAGTAAAAACCACAGATTTCGGTGTATATGTGGGAACTAATCAAGAGGAGAAAGTACTCCTTCCAAAAAAACAGGTGCCTGAAGACACAAAAGTGGGAGATGAATTAACTGTATTTGTATACAGAGATTCCCAGGATAGGTTGATTTCCACCACGACGATTCCTAAGATAACATTAGGTGAGGTAGCGGTGCTTAAGGTAAATGATGTGACAGACATAGGAGCTTTTTTAGATTGGGGACTTGAAAAAGATTTGTTCCTTTCATTCAAGGAACAGACTATAAAAGTTAGAAAAGATGAAGAGCATATCGTAGCACTTTATATTGATAAGAGTAATAGATTGGCAGCAACAATGAAAGTATATCCATATTTGAAGCTTGCGGGAGACCATGAAAAGGATGATGAAGTTGAAGGCATTATTTATCAGATACATCCTGATTTTGGGGCGTATGTAGCAGTGGATAATGCATATCAGGGAATGATTCAAAGGAAAGAAGTCCATGGCGATATGAAGGTAGGACAGGTGATTAAAGCCAGAGTAGTTGAAGTGAGGGAAGATGGAAAGTTAAATCTCAGTCCTAATAAAAAAGCATATATGCAAATGGATGAGGATGCAGAGAAAATAGTTAAAGTTATTATGGAATATGATGGAATTTTGCCGTATAATGATAAAGTATCGCCGGAAATTATTGAAAAGGATTTCCATATGAGCAAGGCGGCATTTAAACGTGCAGTGGGAAGGCTTTATAAGGCGAAACGTATAGAGATAACAGATAAAAATATTAAATTAATTTAACACAAGGAGGCAATTAAATTGAAAAAAATCATCAGTACAGACAAAGCACCAGCAGCGATTGGACCATATTCACAGGCTATAGAAGTGAATGGAATGGTATTTACATCAGGAGTTATACCAGTAGTACCATCCACAGGCGAGATTCCAGAGGGAATAGAAGCACAGGCTAAGCAGGCGATTGGTAATCTTATTGCGCTTCTTGGTGAATCTGGTGTATCAGAAGAAAATGTTATCAAGACTACAGTATTTATTAAAGATATGAATGATTTTACAAAGATAAATGAAATTTACTCACAGTTCTTTACAAAGGATTGCCCAGCACGTTCATGTGTTGAGGTTGCAAGGCTTCCAAAGGATGTACTTATTGAAATTGAGGCCATAGGAATTAAATAATATGAAAAATGTGACAAAGGCAAATGTAATTTTTACGTCTATTATTTTGGTATATATGATAATGTTCTTTTCACTTAGATTATTTAATGGTATGGGCATGTCATATAATTTGTTATTAGTGGTTCCGGAAATTGTACTCGCAATATCGGCTATAGTAGCAACATTGCTTATAAAATCTAATGCCATAAAGGATGCTGGCTATGGAATGGTTTCTATTGGGACATTGCTTAAATCTTTTATATTAGCTTTTTTATGTTTGCCATTAATAATGGTAATCAATGCTTTATCTTCAATGATTAATGGTAATGCTGTGTCATCGTCTATGGATGTAATAACTAGGAATCCAATGTGGTTAAGCCTGATTCTGGTAGCTTTGGTACCTGCATTGGTTGAAGAATTTATATTTAGAGGCATTTTGTTTGGAACCTATAAGAAGCGAAATCCAATGAGAGCAGTCTTTTTGAGTGCGTTTTTATTTGGGCTTATGCATATGAATATAAATCAATTTGCTTATGCATTCGTAATAGGCATAATATTGGCACTTCTAGCTTATGCAACAGGTAGTATTTGGGCAGGAGTAATTGTACATTTTACTATAAATGCTAGTAGTATTGTCCTTTCATATTTAACAGGGTCATTAAGTGCTAATGAAGGAACACAGTTGCAATCAAGTACTTCTGCAGAAGTTGCATCAGCGACAACAAATATTGATTCTACCACAGCGGCTATAATCGGCATACTAGCAATAATTGTTATTGTAGCCTCTGCAACAGCATTGGCAGTGTCCCTATTTATAAATATAGCAAATAAAAATAGAGGAATGAAGAGCGTAGTAAATATATTCAGACGTCCAATACGTTGTAACTATGCAGATGAAGGCAAGTTCTTTGATGGATTTCTTATTTTAGGAATAACTATCTGCGTGTGTTTTATAACATATTTTGATATTATTAACGGACTACTTGTCAGACTGGGATAACTATTACCAGAAAATAACTTGCAATTAAGATTGCAAGATAGTACAATAAAGGAAAGAAACCAATACAAAGGAGGTACAGTTATGGATATAGCAGCATTATCGATGTCAATGAACCAGATTGGTTTGATGAATCAAGTAGGAACAGCTGTTTTAAGCAAATCCTTAGATTCTATGGAGACTATGGGAGATGGCATGAGAAAAATCATGGAAGCTTCCGTAACTCCTCAGCTTGGGCAGAACGTGGACTACAGCATATAGAGTGCGGGTAGTACAAAGGCCGGTTTACCGGTCTTTGTTAATTTTTGTGCCGAATTTGCCCTTGTCTTTGTGAAAAATGACTTAGATTTTTTGGTTTATCCAAATCGATATACAATTTTAACAAAATATAAAAGTTGTATTTAGTCTATTTGTATATGGCTTTTTTCAAAAAAATAATATAGAATAGTGACAATTGAAAAATTATTAAAGTAATAAGGAGGAATTTACACAAATGGCTAGTTTATCATTAAGAAACATTTGTAAAGTATACCCAAACGGTTTTGTAGCAGTAAAAGATTTTAATCTTGAAATTGAAGATAAGGAATTCATAATCTTCGTAGGTCCTTCAGGTTGTGGTAAGTCAACAACACTTCGTATGATCGCAGGTCTTGAAGATATAAGCTCAGGTGAATTATATATCGGTGACAGATTAGTTAATGACGTAGAACCAAAAGATAGAGATATCGCAATGGTTTTCCAGAACTACGCATTATATCCTCATATGTCAGTATATGAAAATATGGCATTTGGTCTTAAACTTAGAAAAGTTCCAAAAGATGAAATTGACAAGTTAGTACATGAAGCAGCTAAGATTCTTGATCTTGAGCATTTACTTGATCGTAAGCCAAAGGCTTTATCAGGTGGTCAGAGACAGAGAGTTGCGATGGGACGTGCAATCGTTCGTAATCCAAAGGTTTTCCTTATGGATGAGCCTTTATCAAACCTTGACGCTAAGTTAAGAGTACAGATGCGTGTAGAGATTTCTAAGTTACACCAGAGACTCGAAACAACTATTATATATGTAACACATGATCAGACAGAAGCTATGACACTTGGTACAAGAATCGTAGTTATGAAAGATGGTATTATACAGCAGGTAGATACACCTATCAACCTATACAACTACCCAGTTAACCTTTTCGTTGCTGGATTTATGGGATCACCAGCAATGAACTTCCTCGATACAGAAGTTGTTCAGGAAGATGGAACTGTTAAGTTAGTATTTGGTTCATATTCAATTAGACTTCCAGAAGCTAAGGCTAAACCATTAATCGAAGGTGGTTACGTTGGAAAGACAATTGTAATGGGTATCCGTCCAGAAGATATTCATGACGATCAGATTATGATTATCAACTCACCTGATAGTGTTGTTGAGACTCAGATTAAGTTATACGAATTACTTGGTGCTGAAGTTTACTTATACTTTGATCTTGATCAGTATTCAGTAACAGCAAGAGTAAATCCTCGTACAACTGCTAAGGTTGGCGATCTTGTTAAATTTGCTTTTGATATCAACAAGCTTCACTTATTTGATAAAGAAACAGAGCAGATTATTGCTAACTAATTAAAATTTAAACTAAAAGTACATTCAGGAAACAGGAAATGTTTACATTTTCTGTTTCCTTTTTTCTTGCTACGTATCTTGAAATGTGTTAGAATACAACTAGGTTAATAGATTTTACATCAAGGAGCTGAAAAAAGATGATTACAAACAAAATACTTCAAAGCACTGTTGAAGGAATTGCGGCCATTTCTCATGTTGAGTTGTGTGTTTTTGATTCTGATGGCAAATTGCTGGCTGGAACTATAGACGATACTACTGAATATGAGGCAGCGATTGAGAATTTTGCTGATTCACAGGCAGAGAATCAGGAGATATCAGGATGTCAGTTCTTTAAAATAAACGAAGACAACAAGATGGAATACATTATGCTTGTGAAAGGTGACAGTAATGATGTATATGTCATTGGGAAGATGGCAGCATTTCAGATTCAGAGTTTATTAGTAGCATATAAAGAACGTTTTGATAAAGATAACTTTATAAAGAACCTTCTACTCGACAATCTTTTGTTAGTAGATATTTATAATAGAGCGAAGAAACTTCACATAGAGACAGATACAAAGAGAGTTGTTTATATTGTAGAGACGAAACATGAAAAAGATAGTAATGCTCTTGAAACTCTCCGTACATTATTCTCTACGAAATCAAAAGATTTTATTACAGCAGTAGATGAGAAAAACATTATTATAGTTAGAGAAGTTCGTCCAACAGAGACACAGGACGACCTTATAAATACTGCTAAGACAGTTCTTGATATGTTAAATACAGAAGCCATGTCTATGGTACATATCGCTATTGGTACTGTAGTCAATGAGATAAAGGAAGTTTCAAAGTCATACAAGGAAGCTAAGATGGCTTTAGATGTAGGAAAGATTTTCTACAGCGAAAAGAACATAGTTGCATACAATGCTCTAGGAATTGGACGTTTGATTTACCAACTACCAATGCCCCTTTGTAAGATGTTTATTAAGGAAATATTTAGTGGCAAATCACCAGACGAATTTGATGAAGAGTCATTAGCTACAATAAATAAGTTCTTTGAGAATAGTTTGAATGTTTCAGAGACATCTAGACAGTTATACATTCATAGAAATACATTGGTTTATAGATTAGACAAGCTTCAAAAGACTACTGGTCTTGATTTGAGGATTTTTGAAGATGCTATTACATTTAAGATAGCAATGATGGTTGTTAAATATATGAAATATATGGAAACTTTGGACTATTAAAGCACTATGTTTTATACTAGTACCAGATGCAAAAATAGGCGATCGAGTAGAGTATTTACTCGGTCGTAAATTATGAAAGGGTGATAAAAAGTGATAGTACTTGAGAATGTAAGCAAGAATTATTCTGCAGGCGCTCCAGCAATAAACAATATTGACCTTAAGATTGAAAAGGGTGAATTTGTCTTTATCGTAGGGGATTCTGGTGCTGGTAAGTCAACGCTTATTAAATTACTGCTTAAAGAACTTGAACCGACTACTGGAAAGATTTATATAAATGATAAGTTTGTAAATAAATTAAAGAGAAGAAAAGTACCATACCTTAGACGTGATATAGGTGTAGTATTTCAGGATTTCCGTCTCTTAAAGGATAGAAATGTATATGATAATGTTGCATTTGCACAGAGAGTAATAGAGGTACCATCAAAGGTTATTCGCAGAAGAGTGCCAGCTATGTTATCTATGGTAGGATTAGCTGAGAAGTACCGTTCGTTTCCGAAGGAATTGTCTGGAGGCGAGCAGCAAAGGGTTGCCCTCGCCAGAGCATTAGTTAATAATCCACCTATTCTTTTGGCAGATGAACCAACGGGAAATCTAGATCCTAAAAACTCATGGGAAATTATGAAGTTACTAGAAGAAATTAATAAACGCGGAACTACAGTTGTGGTAGTGACACATAACAAAGAGATAGTGGATGCGATGCAGAAACGTGTTATCTGTATGCAAAAAGGTGTTATTATCAGTGATGAGAAAAAGGGTGGCTATATCTATGAAAATTAAAACATTTTTTTATAGCCTTCAGCAAGGCATTGTAAATATCAGACGTAATAAATTATATTCATTGGCATCAGTGGGAACTATCACTGCATGTATCTTTTTGATTGGACTGTTTTATTCAGTAGTGGTCAATTTACAGCACATGGTTCACAATGCAGAGGAACAAATAAATATCACAATTTTCTTTGATAATGGAACATCAGACGAGGATATGGCAAGGATTGGTGATGCTATTAAGAAGCGTGTGGAAGTGGAGCGTATTGAATTTACTTCAGCGGAAGATGCTTGGAAGAATTTTAAGCAATTATATTTTGGTGATAAGGCAGAACTAGCAGAGGGATTTAAAAATAATAACCCATTAGCGAATTCAGCTTCATATACCATATACATTAATGATGTAAATATGCAGGATGCATTGGTTTCATATTTAGAAAGTATGAAAGGTGTTAGACAGGTTAACTATTCATCCAGTGCCGCCTCAATGTTAACAGATTTTGGAAGGCTCGTGGGTTATGTGTCAGCGGCCCTTATTATTATACTTTTAGCAGTAGGTATCTTCCTTATAAGCAATACCGTTATGATTGGTATTACGGTTCGTAAAGGTGAAATTGCCATAATGAAGCTTATGGGAGCAACGGATTTCTTTGTTCGCGCACCATTCCTTGTAGAAGGTATTTGTATTGGACTTGTGGGGGCTGCAATTCCACTTGGCATTTTATATTTGATTTACAGCAATGCTGTTAGATATTTACTTGGACAATTCCAAGGAATTTCAACAATTGTAAATTTCCTAAGCGTAAATGAAGTATTTAGAGTATTAGTACCAGTAGCCTTAATAATTGGCGCGGGTATAGGATTTATGGGTAGTATGATTACTATTCGTAAAAAACTTAAGATATAATTGCGCATAAAATAATAACAATTTTTAACATTATGATAATCAACAACGTAGTAAGCAACAGCGTAAGGCAAGGAGGAAACGATATGAAGAAGAAACACTTAGCTATGAGATTGTGTGCAATCTTCTGTATTATTGTAGGACTTTCCATTACATCTTTTGCGGATTTAGATAAAGAAAAAGAAAAGAAGGAAGAGATGGAGGCTCAGCTCAAGGATACGGAGAAGTTTTTAGATTCCCTAAAATCTCTTAAGACCGATAGCGAGGCATATATAGCTGCTATTGATCAACAGTTAAATAGGCTAGCTACCAATATTTATGATTTGCAGCAACAAGCGATGGCAAAGCAAGCAGAAATTGATACTAAAAATACAGAGATTTCGGCTAAAGAAGAAGAGATTTCTAATCAGTACGATGATATGGCTTTGCGCATACAATATATGTATGAGAATGGTGATGCAGAGTACGCTTCTTGGTTACTAGAAAGTTCAACAATGACAGATTTCTTAAATAAGGCAGAGTATATTAGCCAAATTACTCAGTATGATAGAGATATGTTAGTTGTTCTCCAGCAATGTAAAGAAGAGTTGGCAACTCAAAAAGCCGAACTAGAGGTACAACTTTCGGATTTAAGTGCATTAATTGCAGAAACTGAGGCAGAGCAGTATGCACAAGAAACACTTATAACTGCTAAAAAGAATGATCTTAATATATACGATAGCCAGATTTATGGAACAAATGCAGAAATAGCAGAGATTCAAGCAGAGATTGCGGCTCAAGAAGCTATTATAAAGGAATTAGAGGAATTAGAGAGAAAACGTAAGGAAAAGGGATTGCAGCTAACATATGATGGAGGCTCGATGATGTGGCCAGTACCTAATCGTTCACGTATATCCTCATATTTTGGATATAGATCTAATCCATTTACAGGTACAGGTTCAGAATTCCATTCGGGAATTGATATTCCGGGACCAGCAGGCACAACAATATATGCCGCCTATGACGGACGGGTAGATTGGTCGTACCACCATTTTTCAGCAGGAAATTGGATAGGTATTGACCATGGTAATGGAATATCTACTGTATATATGCATCTTTCAGCCTTTTTGGTTTCTGAAGGGGATTATGTAAGTAAGGGTGATGCTATAGGATTAATGGGTAGCACAGGAAGATCAACAGGACCTCACTTACATTTCAGTGTTCGTGTAGATGGATCATCTGTTGACCCATTATCGTATGTAATACAACCATAGGAAATAAAACAAGTTTCAAATAGAGTTTTGGAAGGAAGGACATTTTAATGGACAATAATAACATTAATGGGGGCATGCAGGATAGAACATCAATGCACAACGGGGCGCCAATACAAAACGGAGCACCAATGCCAAACGGAACGTTTATGATAAATGGAGTTCAAATGCACAATGGTATGCCAACTCAAAACGTCTCACCAGTGCAGATACCGGGTGGTCCTTATAATAAAAACAATGGTGGAATGTTAAAGGGAATCCTCATGGGTTTTATAGCTGCATTCTTAGTATTTGGTGTAGCCCTAGGGATAAAAGCTATTTCTGATGTAAAGGGTAATAAAACCGTAGGTGATGGCAGTAGTACATACCAAAGCATGGATGAGGTTTATGACAAGGCAAATAGAATTAAGAAACTTATTGATGAGTATTACTACTATGATGAAGACTTAAATGATATTGCTGATGGCATATACCAAGGACTTATCGATTCCTTAGGCGATAAATATGCGGATTATTATGATGCTGAGGAACTACAGTCAGTTATTGAATCTAATCAAGGTACGTATTATGGCATTGGAGTGGTTGTTCAAACTGACACAGAGACAGGTGAAATATTGGTAGTAAATCCATACGATTTTGCACCTGGCTACAAAGCTGGTATTAGGGCCGGAGATAAAATCATTGCAGTAGATGAAATCAATGTTGTAGGAATGGATTTAAATGAAGCAGTAAAGTATATTCATGGCGATGAAGGTACAGATGTAACATTAACTGTTCGTCGTGATGGTAAGGAAATGGAATTTGTAGTAACTAGAGCCAAAATTGATAATCAAACTATTACAGTAAAAGTTTTAGACAATAATATTGGCTATATGCGAATCTCTTCATTCGATGGAGTTACACTTGATCAATATAAAGCAGGTCTTGAGGAACTTATTTCCCAAGATATAGAAGGTATTATTTTTGATGTGCGCTCAAACGGTGGTGGCTTCTATTATACAGTTGTAGAAATGCTTGATAAAATATTGCCAGAAGGTAAGATTGTTTACACCGAAGATAAAAATGGCAACCAGGAAATTGAATATTCAGATGCAAATTGTATTGATTTACCAATGTGTGTTTTAGTAGATGGATATACAGCAAGTGCTTCGGAAATTTTTGCAGGAGCCATTCAGGATTACGAGTTAGGTGCCATTATCGGACAAAAGACATATGGAAAAGGTATCGTACAAAATACCTACGATTTAGGAGATGGAACAGCTATTAAATTTACAATAGCAGGTTACTTTACTCCAAATGGAAGAAATATCCATGGCGATGGTATTACACCAGATATTGAAGTGGAACTTCCAGAAAATCTTGGCGAAAATATGGATGCTTATGATAAAGAAACGGGTATACTAAAGCTAGAATATGATACTCAGCTTCAAAGAGCTATTTCATATATGAATGAGCAGTTAGGAATTGAATAAAACACGAACAAGTGTTTGAATAATTATATGGTATGTGCTAAAATGTTCCTATGTATATGGTTTCATATGCATAGGAACTTTTTGTTTAATAGGAAAGTTTCCCTATTAAATAAAAATTTGTGAAAATGAAAGGATGTGAGAAGATGGATCATTTTAAGTTGGTTTCGGAGTACAAACCCACGGGTGACCAACCAGAGGCGATTAAGAAGTTGGTGCAGGGTTTTAAGGAGGGGAATCAATTTCAGACGTTGTTAGGTGTTACAGGTTCAGGTAAGACATTTACTATGGCCAATGTTATTGAACAACTTAATAAGCCAACACTTATAATGGCACATAACAAAACGCTGGCGGCACAGCTTTACGGAGAATTCAAAGAGTTCTTCCCTGAGAATGCAGTTGAGTATTTTGTATCATACTACGATTATTATCAACCAGAGGCTTATGTCCCATCTTCCGACACTTATATAGAGAAGGACTCATCTATAAATGATGAGATTGATAAGCTGCGGCATTCAGCTACAGCAGCTCTTGCAGAGCGTAAGGATGTTATTATTGTATCCTCTATTTCATGTATTTATGGTTTGGGTAGCCCCATTGACTATAAAGAGATGGTTATTTCATTGCGTCCAGGAATGGAAAGAGATAGGGATGAGGTTATTAGAAAACTTATCACTCTTCAATATGACCGCAACGAGATGGATTTTAAACGTGGTACTTTTAGAGTTCGTGGTGATGTGGTGGAGGTTTTTCCAGCAGCATCTACGGATAGAGCTATTAGAATAGAATTTTTCGGGGATGAAGTGGAGAGGATTACCGAGATTGATACCCTGACTGGTGAGATTAAGTCAGAGCTTGAACATATAGCAATATTTCCAGCATCCCACTATGTTGTGTCACCAGAGAAGATGATGGAGGCTACAAAAAATATAGAGGCTGAACTAGCAGAACGTGTGGAATATTTCAAGAGTGAAGATAAGTTACTGGAGGCTCAAAGAATTTCAGAAAGAACTAACTTTGATATAGAGATGATGCGAGAGACAGGATTTTGTTCCGGTATTGAGAACTATTCAAGACATCTTGTTGGCCTGGAACCAGGGTCAACACCCCATACCCTTATTGATTATTTTGGCGATGATTTCTTGATAATAGTAGATGAGTCTCATATTACAATTCCGCAGGTAAGAGGTATGTATGCGGGAGATCAATCTCGAAAGGGTACACTTATAGATTATGGATTTAGATTACCATCAGCAAAGGACAATAGACCACTGAATTTTGAAGAGTTTGAGAGTAAGATAGATCAGATGATGTTTGTGTCGGCCACCCCAAATGTATATGAATCAGAACATGAGCTTTTGCGAGCAGAGCAGATTATTAGACCTACAGGTCTGCTAGATCCAGATATTGAGATTAGACCAGTTGAGGGTCAGATTGATGACCTTATTTCTGAGATAAATAAAGAAGTGGCAAAGAAGAACAAGGTACTTGTAACCACACTTACCAAACGTATGGCAGAAGATTTAACCGAATATATGAAAGAAGTCGGCATACGAGTAGAATATCTACATTCGGGTATTGATACCTTGGAACGTACTGAGATTATTAGAAATATGCGTTTGGATGCCTTTGATGTACTAGTAGGTATCAATCTTTTACGAGAAGGTTTAGACATTCCGGAGATTGCACTTGTAGCGATAATAGATGCTGATAAAGAGGGATTCCTTCGTTCAGAGACATCACTTATTCAGACCGTAGGTCGTGCTGCACGAAATTCGGAGGGTCATGTTATTATGTATGCAGATAAAATAACGGATTCGATGGAAAAAGCTATTAGAGAGACGAAGCGTAGACGTGTTATTCAGGAAGAGTACAACAAGGAGCATGGAATTACCCCTGCCACCATTAAGAAGGCAGTTAGGGATTTGATTAGCATTACAAAGGAAGCGCATAAGACCATTGACAAGTTGGAAAAAGATCCTGAGTCTATGAGCATAAAGGAATTAGACAAGCTTATCTCTCAGGTTAAGAAAAAGATGCAAAAAGCAGCTGCAGACTTAGATTTTGAAACAGCAGCTATGTTACGAGATCAAATGATTGAACTAAGCAAGGCAAGAAATGAAATGTAGCGGTACTATTTAGATGAAGATATCTAGGTTAAGTAAAATATAACGGTACAAAGTATATAAGATATAGATAAATCGTTAGGGTAAGACATTAGAATAAATCAGCTAGATGAATCATAAAGATAAAAAATTATGAAAAAGATATAATTCAGAAAAGGATAGTAGGTGCAAAATGAGCGAACATAAATTTATAAAAATACGAGGAGCGGCAGAACACAATCTAAAAGGTATCAATGTAGATATTCCTCGAAATCAATTTGTAGTACTTACAGGACTTAGTGGTTCAGGTAAGTCATCTCTAGCATTTGATACCATTTATGCAGAAGGTCAGAGAAGATATATGGAGTCATTGTCTTCCTATGCCAGGATGTTTTTGGGACAGATGGAAAAGCCAAATGTAGAAAGTATTGAAGGCTTATCACCTGCTATTTCTATTGATCAAAAGTCAACAAATAGAAATCCACGTTCAACTGTGGGAACAGTTACAGAAATCTATGATTACTTTAGACTTCTTTATGCTAGAATTGGTATTCCTCATTGTCCAAAGTGTGGTACAGAAATCAAAAAGCAGAGTGTAGACCAGATGGTGGATCAGATAATGTCCTTACCAGAAAAGACGAAGTTCCAAATCTTAGCTCCTGTAGTTCGTGGAAAGAAAGGTCGCCATGAGAAAGTACTTGAGCAGGCAAAAAAAGGCGGATTTGTACGTGTGAGGGTTGATGGCAATATGTACGAACTTACCGAAAATATTGAATTAGATAAGAACATCAAACACAACATTGAAATAGTCGTAGATAGATTAGCTGTAAGAGAAGGTATTGAAAAGCGTCTTACAGACTCAATCGAGACCACAATGCATGTTGCTGAAGGACAGATGATTATTGATGTCATTGGTGGAGAGGCAATTAACTTTAGCCAAAGTTTTGCCTGCGCTGATTGTGGAATAAGTATAGAAGAGATAGAACCAAGAAGTTTCTCCTTCAACAATCCTTTTGGCGCTTGTCCAGTATGTTCAGGTCTTGGCTATAAGATGGAATTTGATCCCCGTCTTATGATTCCTGATGAGACAAAGAGTATTAATGAAGGTTGTATAGTAGTAATGGGCTGGCAGTCATCATCAGATAAGGGGAGTTTTACTCATTGCTTGCTGGAAGCTCTTTCAAAGGAGTATAAATTTAGTCTTGATACTCCATATACAAAACTTTCAGATGATGTAAAGGAAATACTTATACATGGCACAAATGGTCGTGAGGTTAAGGTTTACTATACGGGTCAACGTGGCGAAGGTGTGTATGATGTAGCCTTTGAAGGAATTATAAGAAATGTAGAAAGAAGATATAGAGAAACTTCATCAGATGTAATGAAGCAGGAATATGAAGAATTTATGCAAATAACACCTTGTAAGGAATGTAGAGGACAAAGATTAAAGAAGAGTTCCCTCGCAGTTACTGTGGGTGAAAAAAACATTTATGAAGTTACTTCTATGTCTATTGGTGAATTGCATACTTACCAGCAAAATCTAGGAATTTCGAAGAGAGATGAGCTTATAGGAGGTCAGATCCTAAAGGAAATTCGCGCGCGCATTGGATTTTTAGTAAATGTCGGACTAGAGTACCTTTCATTATCTCGTGCCACTTCCACATTATCAGGAGGGGAGGCACAGAGAATTCGTCTTGCAACACAGATAGGGTCAGGTCTTGTAGGAGTAGCATATATTTTGGATGAGCCAAGTATTGGACTTCATCAACGTGACAATGACAAGCTTTTAGGCACGTTGACGCATTTACGAGATTTGGGTAATACTCTAATAGTTGTTGAACATGACGAGGACACGATGAGAGCTGCAGACTATATAGTGGATGTAGGACCAGGGGCAGGATCTCACGGCGGAGAGATTGTGGCTGTAGGTACTGCGGAGGATATTATGAACACGGAAGGTTCTATTACCGGAGACTACCTCAGTGGAAGAAAGAGTATTCCTGTTCCAAGTAAGAGAAGAAAGTCGACTGGTAAGATTACAGTAAAGGGTGCTAGACAGAATAACCTTAAGAATATCAATGTAGATATTCCATTAGGTGTAATGACCTGCGTTACTGGAGTATCTGGTTCAGGAAAAAGTTCTCTCGTAAATGAAATATTATACAAGAATCTTGCAAGAACATTAAACCGTGCTCGTACTATACCTGGAGACAGTGATGGTGTAGAAGGTATGGAACAGCTGGACAAGGTTATTGATATCGACCAATCACCCATTGGCAGAACTCCAAGATCAAATCCTGCCACCTATACAGGTGTATTTGACCGAATACGTGACTTATTTGCATCTACAACGGACGCAAAAGAACGTGGCTATAAGAAGGGTAGATTCAGCTTTAATGTAAAAGGTGGACGCTGTGAGGCTTGTAATGGCGATGGTATTATAAAGATAGAGATGCATTTTCTACCAGATGTTTATGTTCCGTGTGATGTATGCGGAGGAAAGCGATATAATCGCGAAACTCTAGAGGTAAAATATAAAGGTAAAAGTATATATGATGTATTGGATATGACTGTGGAGGAAGCAGTGACTTTCTTTGAAAATGTCCCATCCATTTACAATAAAATAAAGACCCTAAAGGATGTAGGTCTTTCGTATATAAAGCTAGGTCAACCATCTACCGAACTTTCAGGTGGTGAAGCACAACGAGTAAAACTAGCTACAGAACTTAGTCGTAGAAGTACGGGAAAGACGATTTATATACTTGATGAGCCTACTACAGGTCTCCATTTTGCAGATGTACATAAGCTCGTGGAGATTTTAGACAAGCTTACCGATAATGGAAATACGGTGGTGGTAATAGAACACAACTTGGATGTAATAAAATGTGCAGACTATATTATCGACATTGGCCCTGAAGGCGGTAGTGGCGGTGGAACTGTCGTAGCTAAAGGAACTCCAGAGCAGGTTGCGAAGAATAAAAATTCATATACAGGTATGTATGTGAAGAAATATTTGAAGTAGTATATAAAGTTACGTATTGTCTGAACAGAAAGAATTAGAAATATTGTGGATAATAAATAGGACGTATGAGAATACGTTCTATTTTTATGGAAAAAAATATGTAGGGTGATATGGTTGATAGCTATTCGATATTACAATAAGCAGTTATGTATCAAGTGTGGGTTTATCGTATATTTTGACGAATCTATTAAATAGGTCATAGGATAAAATGCCATTTAAGTGTGATTATTGGTTAATTATTATGTCGTATTAATCCTATTTAAAAATTGTTAAAATAAATATGTGAAATATGAGCGAAGGAGAAGGCTATGGATTGTGTATCTGCAAACTTATACGAAGCGATGAAACTGAGAAGAATGTCTCAGGCAGAACTGGCAGAAAAAGCTGGTGTATCAAAAACTACAATAACTAAGATAGTTAAAAATAGAACGTCACCAACAGTTGACACATTGCAACGCATCTGTGGAGCATTAGATATTCAAATGCGAGATTTATTTACCGATAGCACTGCCCGAGAAATAGTGTTAGACGGTGATAGGCAGAAAACAATTCAATTTATTATTGAGGCAACGCCAAAGCAAATGGACTTTATAATTGAGATAATAGACATGGTGAAAAAGATATAATAGAGCGTATTTCCTATATCAACCCCCTGTGAGTGCGAAAGTGCTTATATGGGGTTGAACGCATTTATGCACCTGATATGCTTCGCTACGTTTGTGAATGTAGGATTGATTATATTTTGTATTTCACTGGAAAATATTTTATAGTTGACAATGATTTTGCGATTATTTATAATTAGTGATAATGTAGCCTTTTGTAGATAAAAGGCGCAACTACAATATTTACCAAACACTGGGGTAAATCACAGGAGGAACAAGCGTGGAAAAAGAAATGATTATTGTTCTTGATTTTGGCGGACAGTACAACCAGCTAATCGCAAGAAGAGTTAGAGAATGCAATGTGTATTGTGAGGTCCATTCACATAATATAGATATTGAAAAAATCAAAGAAATGAATCCAAAGGGGATCATCTGCACAGGAGGTCCTAATAGCGTATATGGTCAGGATTCACCACGTTGTCCAAAAGAAATATTCGAACTTGGTATTCCTATTCTTGGAATATGCTACGGTTCACAGCTAATGTCATATATGCTAGGTGGTTCTGTAAAAACAGCCCCTGTTAGCGAATATGGCAAAACAGAAGTAGATGTAGACACGACATCAGTATTATTTGGAGATGTAACACCAAAGACCATCTGTTGGATGAGCCATACTGATTATATAGAAAGTGCCCCAGCAGATTTTACGATTACTGCACACACACCGGTATGTCCAGTAGCAGCAATGGAAAATCCAGCCCGTAACCTTTATGCTGTACAGTTCCATCCAGAAGTAATGCATACTCAAGAAGGTATGAAAATGCTTAGTAACTTTATATACAAAGTATGTAAATGTTCAGGTGACTGGCAGGTGTCATCATTTGTAGAGACAACCATTAGACAAATTCGTGAAAAAGTTGGAAATGGAAAAGTACTATGCGCATTATCAGGTGGTGTAGACTCATCTGTAGCAGCAGTACTCTTATCAAAAGCAGTAGGAAAACAGCTTACATGTGTATTTGTAGATCACGGTCTTCTTCGTAAAAACGAAGGAGATGAGGTAGAAGCAGTATTTGGTCCAGAAGGACAATACAACTTAAACTTCATTCGCGTGAATGCTCAAGATAGATTCTATGCCAAACTTGACGGCGTAGAAGAACCAGAAGCAAAGAGAAAGATTATTGGCGAAGAATTCATCCGTGTATTTGAAGATGAAGCAAAGAAAATTGGCGCTGTAGACTATCTCGTTCAAGGAACAATTTACCCTGACGTAATCGAAAGTGGATTAGGCAAATCAGCAGTTATCAAATCTCACCACAATGTAGGTGGACTTCCTGACTGTGTAGACTTCAAAGAAATTATTGAACCACTCCGTCTCCTATTTAAAGATGAAGTTCGTAAGGCAGGACTTGAACTTGGAATTCCAGACTACCTAGTATATCGTCAGCCATTCCCAGGTCCAGGCCTTGGAATCAGAATAATCGGCGCTGTAACTCCAGAAAAAGTACGAATTGTACAGGATGCAGACGCTATATACCGTGAAGAAATTGTAAATTCAGGAATCGCAAGCAGCCTCGGTCAGTACTTCGCAGCCCTCACCAATATGCGTTCAGTAGGTGTAATGGGAGATGAAAGAACATATGACTACGCTATTGTCCTTCGCGCTGTAAATACAAGTGATTTTATGACAGCAGAAGCAGCACAAATCCCATGGGAAGTGCTTGGAAAAGTGACAAATAGAATTGTAAATGAAGTAAAAGGTGTGAACCGTGTATTGTATGATTGTACAGGGAAACCACCAGCTACGATTGAGTTTGA
>JAAYNM010000086.1 GCA_012520815.1 Clostridiales bacterium | reverse complement strand
AGTTGGTTTTTGTTTTGTCACTTTAATTATACCAAACAAAGAGTCTGGATTCCTTATATTTTGGGCATTTTTTGAAAGTTGTTTATTGTAAAACTGATAAAATCCGCAGTTGTGGATAAAACTGCGAAAACTCAAGTATGACTTTATTGACAGAAATATGCAATTAACTTATAATTTAAATATTTCTGTTAGCATATAATTAGCTAATAGAAATAATTCGATGAAGTTTTAAGAGGAGATATTATGAACGGAAATGCAATAAAAGTAATAGTATTAATTGTTTTAATTGCACTATCGGCATTTTTTTCGTCGGCAGAAACCGCACTTACGACAGTGAATAGGATGAGAATTAGGAGCTTGGTTGACGAAGGAAATAAAAGGGCAAAAATACTTACAAAAGTAATAGACAATCAAGGAAAAATGCTTAGTGCTATTCTTATTGGAAACAATATAGTTAATATTTCAGCATCATCACTTGCCACAGTATTAGCACAAGATATATATGGAAATTATGCAGTAAGTTTAGCGACAGGAATTTTAACGATTGTAATATTAATATTTGGAGAGATAACTCCAAAGACGACAGCATCTATGAACTCTGAAAAAATTGCACTATTGTATGCTCGAGTTGTCTGGACTATTATGTGGATTCTTACACCTGTAATATTTATTATAAATATTTTAGCAAGAGGTGTAATGCTTTTAATTGGAAATGATCCCAATAAACATAAGAATACCATTACGGAAAACGAGCTGAGAACTATTGTAGATGTAAGCCACGAAGAGGGTGTCATCCAGCGTGAAGAACGAGAGATGATAAAGAATGTATTCGATTTTGGTGATGCTGAAGCAAAAGAAGTTATGATTCCTAGAATTGATATGTGTATGGTTGATATCAATGCTGGCTATGATGAATTGCTTGAGTTATTTAAAGAGTTTAGATATACGAGAATACCTGTTTTTGAAGAATCTACGGATAATGTTGTGGGTATCATCAATATGAAGGATTTACTTTTTTATGAAAGGGAAGGTGAATTTTCTATAAGAAATTATCTGCGCCCTGCATTTTATACATATGAGTATAAGAAACTTTCAGAGTTGATGCTTGAGATGAAAAAGGATTCTGTCAACATAATAATTGTGTTAGACGAATATGGCGCATCTGTAGGATTAATTACTCTAGAAGACTTGCTAGAAGAGATTGTTGGAGAGATACGTGATGAATATGATTACGATGAGGAAGATGATATTAAACTAGTGAGTGAAGATGAATTTCAGGTAGATGGTCTTATAAAACTGGATGATTTGAATGAAAAACTTAAGCTTAAAAATAAAATAGAATCAGATGAATACGAATCATTAGGAGGCTTCATTATGGAGCAACTAGATAGACTTGCAAAGGTTGGAGATATAGTTGAAACAAGAGAACTGACCCTAGTAGTAGAAAGTATGGAAAAGAATCGTATTGATAAAGTACATGTATTTAGAAAAGAACTTAACGAAGATATTGTAGATGAAAATTAGAATTTAACGTAGATTTAACAATTTTGCTTTTGACTTTTAACATATAGAATAGTTATACTATAGGGAGTTGAAATTTATTAATCAGATTAGGAGCAGAAAATGGACATTTTTAGCGTATTAACTATGTTTGGAGGTTTAGCATTATTCTTATATGGAATGAATGCACTTGGTGATGGTTTAGCAAAACTTTCAGGCGGAAGATTAGAAAAGATTTTAGAAAAACTTACTTCTAGTAAAATTAAAGGTGTTTTGTTAGGAGCTGTAGTAACAGCCGCTATTCAGTCATCTTCGGCAACTACAGTTATGGTAGTTGGATTCGTTAATTCAGGCATAATGAAGCTTACTCAAGCTATTAGTATTATTATGGGTGCTAACATAGGAACTACAGCTACATCATGGATATTATCTTTATCTGGAATTGAGAGCGATAGTACATTAATACAGCTATTAAAGCCTTCGTCATTTTCACCTATATTTGCAATTATCGGTATTATAATGATTATGTTCTCAAAAAAAGAGAGAATGAAGGATGTAGGTAATATTTTAATTGGATTTGCAATTCTTATGTTTGGTATGGAGACTATGTCTGCAGCTGTAAAGCCTCTAGCTAATAATGCATCATTTACTAGCTTGCTTACAATGTTTACAAATCCTGTACTTGGTGTAGTTGCGGGAGCGTTACTTACTGCAATTATACAAAGTTCATCTGCATCTGTAGGTATATTACAGGCATTATGCGTTACTGGTTCTTTAAACTATTCTATGGTTTTTCCAATAGTTTTAGGTCAAAATATTGGAACTTGTGTGACAGCGATGATATCTAGTATCGGAGCCAGTAAAAATGCTAAGAGAACAGCATTAGTTCATTTGTATTTTAATCTTATGGGTGTAGCCATATTTATGATAGGATTTTATAGTTTGACATCATTTATTGATTTTGCATTTTTAGATGATGTTGTTAGTCCAGCTGATATAGCTATCCTTCACAGTACTTTTAATATCGGAGCTACACTGTTATTACTGCCATTTACAAAAGGTCTTGAGAAACTTGCAAGACTTACAATTAGAAATGACAAAGATGATGAAAAAGCTAAAAAAGTTGATAATGATTTCAGAGCATTAGATTTACGTTTCTTAGACCAACCATCATATGCTATAGATCAAGCTAGAAAAGTTACAATAAGTATGGCTTATCATTCAAAAGAATGTCTGTTTAAGGCGATGTCTTTACTTGAGAACTACGATGAAGAAATAGCCAAGGATGTAGTAGAGCTTGAAAATCGTGTGGACAAGTATGAAGATCGCATTGGAACTTATCTTGTTAAAATAAGTAGTCGTAATCTTTCGGAAAGCGACAGTAGAGTTTTAACAGAACTTCTACACTGTATCGGAGATTTTGAAAGAATTGCAGATCATGCTGTGAACCTTTTAGCAGCATCCAAAGAGATGCATGAGAAAAAGCTTGTTTTTTCAGAAGAAGCAAATAAAGAATTAAAAGTTTTTTCAAAAGCGATTAGAGACATCGTAGAGTCCACCGTTGTAGTTTTTGAAGAAAAAGATATGGTTGTGGCAAGTATTATTGAACCAATGGAAGAGGTTATTGATAATCTAAGTGATGAACTCAAAAATCGTCATATAAGAAGACTTGCAGAAAATAAGTGTACAATTGAACTAGGTTTTATTTTCTCTGATATAACAACAAACTTTGAGAGAATTTCGGATCATTGCTCTAATGTTGCTGTATGTCTTATTCAAGTAGATGAAAATGAATATGAAACACACGAATATCTCGATTATGTTAAACATGATAATGCAGAATTTAAGGAAAAATATAATCTCTTTAAAGAAAAATATATTTTGCCTAAGATGTAATCATAGAAATGAGAGACAATTATGGTTTATATTGTAGAGGATGACGGTAATATCCGACAGCTTGTAGAGTACACATTTAACAAGATGAATATGGAGGCAAAAGGCTTTGAAAATGCAGGTGCATTTTGGAGGGCGATGGAGGAAGCAACTCCAGACATTGTTTTGCTTGATATTATGCTTCCAGACGAAGATGGATTAAGTATATTAAAAAAAATTCGTTCAAACAGCAAGATTCAAGGGTTGCCTGTTATTATGCTTACGGCTAAAGGTAGTGAGTATGATAAAGTATCAGGGCTCAATATGGGCGCCGATGACTATGTGCCAAAGCCATTTGGAATAATGGAATTGGTGGCAAGAGTTAATGCCTTGCTTAGAAGAGTAGGGAACCAAAAAATGATTACAAATACATGTAAAGAATTCACGGTAGGTGATTTGTATGTAAATGTAGATAAGCATATTGTAAAAGCAGCAGGTACTAAGGTAGTCTTAACCCTAAAGGAGTTTGAACTATTGGTTTTATTATTTGAAAATAAAAATATGGTTTTAACAAGAGATAAGATATTAGAATCTATCTGGGGATACAACTTTGATGGAGAGACTAGAACTGTAGATGTTCATGTTAGGACTTTAAGACAGAAATTAGGAGAATGTGGCAACTATATAAATACAATTCGCGGAATCGGATATAAGATAAGCGAGGATGGTGCTGATAGTGAAAAATAGAGACAACGACAATTATCAAAATAACATAACATATGAGGTTGTTAATAAGCCCAAAAAACTTACTATCAAAAATATGATGTTTAGAAAAATGAGCCAGGCTGTAGCACTGGCTATTTTTTTAACTGCTTTTTTATGTACAGTATTCCTCTATAAGCAATATGAAAATAGTATAAAGGACAGTATAACTTCTGAAACAGGATATATAAAAACAGCAGTAGAGTTATATGGGATGGATTATTTAAACTCAGTAGAGGCTAATAACGAAAATAGAATTACGCTGATTAATTCCCAGGGAGATGCTATTTTTGACTCTGAGGCTGATATTGAAAAAATGAACAATCATTTGAATAGAAAAGAGGTAGCGGAGGCTATAAAGGATGGTGAGGGTTTTGATGAGAGAAAATCAGACACCCTATCTGTAAAAACATTTTATTATGCTGTGTTACTTAAGGATGGTTCAATACTTAGGGTTGCTACTGATATGGAATCTATATTAGTAACAATATTAAATGTTGTTTTGTATATTTTTGTTATAGGAATTATAGTTTTTATAATCGGAGATATTATTTCATATTTTACAGTTAAAAAAATTGTAAATCCTATAAATAATTTGAATTTAGAAAATCCTGAAAACAATCACGTATACGAGGAAATACGTCCACTATTGAAGAAAATTGTAAAACAGAATGAATTTATAAGGGAACAGACTATTACAGAAAATGAATCTCGTGAACAAATGAGAAGAGAATTTTCGGCAAATGTATCCCACGAGCTAAAAACACCATTAACATCCATAACGGGATATGCAGAACTTATGAAGTCAGGAATGGTAAAGGATGCTGATTTAACGAGATTTTCGGAGATTATTTACGCAGAGGCTACGAGGATGACTACTCTAATTGAGGATATTATTAAGATATCTAGATTAGATGAAGAGGGAACTACAGTAGAATGGACGGATGTGGATTTATTAAATGTTGCAAAAAGTGTTGTGGAAAGGTTAAAATTCTCATCTCAGAAAAGAAATGTAACAGTGGACCTAACCGGTAAAAATACGGTAATTCGTGGCGAGGAATATATTGTTGATGAGATTCTTTATAATCTCGTTGAGAATGCGATTAAATATAATTGTGACGGAGGAAAAGTATATATACGGGTATATGATGATAATGGAAAGAAATTAGTTCAGATTAGGGATACTGGAATCGGAATAGATGAAGCAGATCAAAAAAGAGTTTTTGAAAGGTTTTATAGAGTTGATAAAAGCCATTCACGATCTATTGGTGGAACAGGACTTGGTTTATCCATAGTAAAGCACGGAGTTTTATTTCATAAGGCTTCAATAGAAATGGAAAGTAAATTAGGCGAAGGCACTACAATAAGGGTGATTTTTTAAATAAAAATCATTTCAATTTTGACTTTAGGGATATTTTTTTTAGTTGAAATTGTGTCCATGTTGTGATACAATACAATGAGTTATTTTATGTAAGGAGGATTAATCATGAAGCATGTCAAGACCTTAAGTACAAAGACTTTGAAGAATACAATGGCTAAAGGTGGTTGTGGTGAATGCCAGACATCTTGCCAGTCAGCTTGCAAGACATCTTGTACAGTTGGAAATCAGAGCTGTGAAAACAACAAATAATAGTTAAAATTAACTATTTCACACTAGGCAGCGGATTATCCGCTGCCTAAGTGGTATTTGAAAGGAGAAATAGCTGTGATACACAGATATAAAAATAATGGATATAATATCGTTATGGATGTCAACAGCGGCTCTGTACATGTAGTAGATGATGTTATGTATGATGTAATTCCTCTGTACGAAGAAGCATTAAACGAAAAAAAATCCGAGAATGAAATTAAGGATTATATATATAGCAGACTTGAGAGTAACTATAGCAGAGAAGAATTAGAAGAGGCAATTGCTGAAACTAATCAGTTAGCTAACAATGAAGTATTATTTACTGAAGATATTTATGAAAAATATATAACAGATTTTAAAAGTCGAAAAACAGTAGTTAAAGCTATGTGCTTGCATATTGCTCACGATTGCAATCTGGCTTGTAAGTATTGTTTTGCCGAAGAGGGCGAATATCATGGCCGCAGAGCATTGATGAGCTATGAAGTAGGAAAGAAAGCTTTAGATTTTCTTATATCAAACTCAGGCAATAGAGTGAATCTGGAAGTGGATTTTTTTGGTGGAGAACCACTTATGAACTGGGATGTTGTAAAACAGCTAGTTGAATATGGAAGATCTATGGAGACTAAACTCAATAAGAAATTTAGATTTACGCTTACTACAAATGGTGTATTACTAAATGATGAAATTATGGAATTTTGTAATAAAGAAATGGCGAATGTTGTTCTAAGCCTGGATGGAAGACAAGAGATTAACGATGCCAACAGACCATTTAGAAACGGTCGTGGAAGCTATGAATTAATAGTTCCTAAATTTCAAAAATTTGCCGAGAGTCGTGGCGACAAAAGTTATTATGTACGAGGTACATTTACCCGCCAGAATCTTGATTTTTCAGAGGATGTAAAGCACTTTGCAGATTTGGGATTTAAGCATATGTCAATCGAGCCTGTGGTAGGTGATGATTATGAAGAGTATGCAATTAAGGAAGAAGATCTTCCAAAAATTATGGAAGAATACGATAATCTTGCAGTTGAATACATAAAGCGTCAAAAAGAAGGTAATGGATTTAACTTTTTCCACTTTATGATTGATTTAGAACAAGGACCATGTGTCGCAAAAAGACTTTCTGGATGCGGTTCAGGAACAGAATATTTAGCGGTTACTCCTTGGGGTGATTTTTATCCTTGTCATCAATTTGTTGGTAATGAAAAGTTCCTACTAGGCAATGTAGATGAAGGAATTAAGGCAACAGACATAGTTGATGAGTTTAAAATGTGTAATGTATATGCTAAACCGAAGTGCAAAGAATGTTTTGCAAGATATTATTGCAGTGGTGGTTGTGCCGCTAATGCATTCAATTTCCACGGTGATATTACAAATGCATATGATATTGGTTGTGAGATGCAAAGAAAACGTATCGAGTGCGCCATTATGATAAAGGCTGCTTTAGCAGATTAGGAAAGGAATAGGAGAAATGAAAAAATTAAAGAGTAGTATTTTGTTTATTCTTTGTATAGCTGTAATCGCTGGCTTATGCCTTCTTACAAGATACGGTATTACAATTAATGGAATGAACAAAGGAAGTGCACAAAACATTGTACTTGGACTAGATCTTGAGGGCGGTGTTAGTGTTACTTATGAGGCAGTAGGAGACGTTCCATCAGCAGAGGATATGTCTGATACAGTGTACAAGCTTCAGCTTCGTGCAAATGAATTAGCTGCTGAATCAGATGTATATCAGGAGGGTAACAACAGAGTTACTGTAGATATACCAGGTGCTGATGATGCAAAAGAAGTTTTAGAAACATTAGGTAAGCCAGGTGCTTTACAGTTTGTAACTGACTATGGCACAGATAATGAAAAAGTATGGCTTACAGGAGCTGACATTGCAGATGCACAACCAGGTGTAGTAACAGATAGTAATAATTCATCAAAAAATGTTGTTTCACTTGAATTTACAGAACAGGGTTCTAAAATTTTTGCAGAAGCCACAGCACAATTTGTTGGAAAAACAATATACATCGTGTATGATGGAGAAATAGTAAGTTATCCAACAGTTCAGACCACAATTACAGGTGGTACAGCTCAAATTGATGGTATGGATTCTTATGAAGAAGCTGAGAAACTTGCATCAGTTATTAGAATAGGTTCTCTTAAGGTTGAATTAAAAGAACTTACATCCAAGGTTGTAGGCGCAAAGCTAGGAAAAGATGCCATCTCAACAAGTTTGTTTGCTGGTTTAGTTGGTTTACTTATAGTTTGTGTATATATGATTTTTGTTTATAGAATTCCTGGTGTTGCTGCATCAATCGCACTTATTTTATATGTAGCATTAGATTTATTAGCACTTAATGGATTTGATATGACACTTACCCTTCCAGGTATTGCAGGTATTATTTTATCTATTGGTATGGCAGTTGATGCAAACGTCATCGTTTTTGCCAGAATCAAAGAAGAACTTGCAACAGGAAAGTCGGTTAAGGATTCTACGAAGATTGGATTTAAGAAGGCGGCATCAGCTATTGTTGATGGTAATGTAACAACATTTATTGCGGCACTTGTACTTATGTGGAGAGGAACGGGCCCTGTACAGGGATTTGCGCAAACCCTTGCAATTGGTATAGTTCTTTCAATGTTTACAGCAATGGTAATTACTAGAGGAATCCTCTACTTAATGTATCATATGGGATGTGACAAGATTGGAATGTATGGTGTTTACAAGGAAAGAAAGACAATTAATTTCCTTGGCAAAAAGACAATATTCTTTATTGCATCAAGCATTGCAATTTTAGCTGGTCTTGTGACTATGGCTCTTAGTTCAACAGGTAAGATAGGTGATAGAGAAAACGCATTAAACTACAGTGTTGAATTCCAGGGTGGTCTATCAACTACAGTTGAATTTGATAAGAAATATTCTATTGACGAATTTAATGATGAAATTCTTCCCAAGATTACTGAAATCACTGGTGATAGTGATGTGGTAGGTAATGAAGTAACAGATACAAATGAATATGTTATTAGAACTAAGGAATTAGATTCAAAAGTTATGACAACAATAAAAGAAATGTTAGTTAAAGATTTTGGAGCTGATAAAGATAGTTTTAAAGAAGTAAGCGTAAGTTCAACTATTAGTGGTGAAATGCGAAACGATGCGATTGTGGCAGTTGTTATAGCAGTTATATGTATATTGATTTACATCTTTATTAGATTTAAGGATTTAGGTTTTGCAAGTAGTGCTGTTATCGCATTGCTTCATGATGTTCTAATAGTTTTAGCATACTATGCTATTTCTTGGACGACAGTTGGTAATACATTTATTGCATGTATACTTACCATATTAGGATACTCGATCAATGCAACGATTGTTATATTTGATAGAATTAGAGAAAATATTGCAATTGATGGAAATAGAACGGATATAAAGGAAATTGTTAACAAGAGTATAACTCAGACATTAACAAGAACTATATATACTTCATTTACAACATTCGTTATGGTTGCTGCCCTTTATGTATTGGGTGTTACATCTATAAAAGAATTCGCAATGCCACTTATTGTTGGTATCGTTTGCGGTGGATATTCTTCAGTATGTATAACAGGTGCATTATGGTACTTAATGGATAGAAGAAAATACAAAAAAGCTAACTAGTTTTAAGCATTGGGGCTGTCGAAGGCAGCCCCTTTTTTATAATAAAATAAAGGATGAGATTACAATGTTTAAGAAAAAATGGATGATTTATGGTAAAAAAGCAGATTTTAATAGTATTGCAGAAAGATTTCATATTTCACCAGTTACAGCAAGGATTATAAGGAATAGAGACATTATAGAAAATGAGGATATTGATAATTATCTACACGGCAATATAGGGGACCTTGCATCTCCATTTTTACTTGAGGACTGTAAATTGGCAGTGGAGCTTATTTATGATGCAATAAAAGAAAATAAAAGTATTAGGGTTATTGGTGATTATGATATCGACGGTATTTGTTCAACATACATACTTACAACAGGTTTTAAACTACTAAACGGCAATGTTTCAATGGATATACCAGATAGAGTAAAGGATGGATATGGAATAAATAAGTCAATAATTGATAGAGCATATAGAGATGGTGTAAACCTTATTTGCACATGTGATAATGGGATTGCAGCAATAGAAGAAATAGACTATGCAAAGTCTCTTGGGATGACAGTAATAGTAACTGATCATCATGATGTACCATTTTGCAATGAAGCTGGTAAAAAAGTATATAAATTAGTAAATGCGGATGCAGTTGTAAATCATAAGAGGGAGGATTGCAAATATCCTTTTAAGGAAATGTGTGGGGCAGGTATTGCATATAGATTTCTAGATGCTTTGATTATAGAGGGAAAAACAAAAGGCTATAATGTGAAAAAACTCGAGGAAGCAATGGAAGAAATGCTTATTTTTGCAGCTATAGCTACAGTTGGAGATGTGGTGAGTTTAACAGGAGAAAACCGAATAATAGTAAAAAGGGGATTACAATTAATTCATAACTCAAGTAATATAGGTTTAAAGGCTCTTATTAGCGAATGTGGATTAGAGGGTGTAAAGATAAGTGCCTACCATATAGGTTTTGTAATTGGACCTTGTTTAAATGCCAGCGGCAGATTGGAAACAGCAAAGATGGGCTATGATCTTTTGTGTGAAATTAACAGTGAAATAGCATTAAAAAAGGCTAGTGAACTAGTGGAATTAAATAATCATAGGAAGGAGCTTACTGCGAACGGAGTGGAGGAAGCAAGGAAAATAGCTAAGGAGTACCTGATGGATAGAGTTTTGGTTATCTACTTAAATAATGTTCATGAGAGTATTGTTGGTATTATAGCAGGAAGGATTAGAGAAGAGTTTCATAAGCCAACAATTGTTTTTACCCATGGAGAGGACATTGTAAAAGGTTCAGGAAGGTCTATTGAAGGATATCATATGTACAATGAAATAAATAAATGCTCATCTCTTTTAGATAAGTTTGGTGGGCATGAAATGGCGGCTGGAATGTCTATTAAGGAGGAAAATATCAATGAATTTAGGGAACTTTTAAATAAAAACGCTATATTAACGGAGGAAGATTTAGTAAAAAAGGTATGGATAGATGTTGAGCTTCCATTTAGCTACATAAACGAGGAGTTTATTAATGAGCTTTCAGTTATTGAGCCTTTTGGAAAGGATAATAGTAAGCCATTATTTGCCGTTAGGGATGCAAAAATCACAAGATTATACCTGATAGGAAAGCAGAAAAATATTATTAAAATGCAACTTGAGGAAAAAGGGTATACACTAACAGCGGTGATGTTCAAAAATACAGAGGATTTTTTTGAATGTGTAGAGGCTAAATATGGAGAAGAAATCACAAATAATTTAAAAATGGGAATGTCTACGGATATTAAAGTGTCATTTATTTTTTATCCATCTATAAACGAATATAACGGGAATAAATATTTACAAATTATAGTTGAAGACTATATAGTTTAGGTGTCAAGGTCTAAAAGTTTTTTATTTTTACTTTTACAGATATGTAATTCCATTTTGCTGTATTTGCAACATAGGAGATGATATTGTAATTGTAAATGTGGATGAATCAGACTGTCTAAAAAAATGTAGTGCAAAAGATAGATTTAGGGACGCTTTTCCTTGACAAAGTGGGATTTTAAGTTAAAATAAACATAAGAAAATATGAGGGAGGGACACACAAATGAAATGTCCTTTTTGTGGAGAAGAAAATACGAAAGTAATTGATTCAAGACCAGCTGAAGATAACAGTGCTATTCGTAGAAGAAGACAGTGCGATGTATGTGGAAAAAGATTTACAACATATGAAAAGGTTGAAACTATTCCACTTATTGTAATAAAAAAAGATAATAATCGTGAACCATATAATAGATCAAAGATTGAATCTGGCATTATTCGTTCATGTCACAAAAGACCAGTATCTATCAATCAAATAGACGAGATGATAGATGCAATAGAGACGAACATTTTTAATTTAGAAGAAAAGGAAGTTCCAAGTCATATTATTGGCGAGATAGTAATGGACAAACTAAAAGACTATGATGATGTTGCCTATGTTAGATTTGCTTCTGTATACAGAGAATTCAAAGATGTAAATACATTTATGGATGAATTAAAGAAGATTCTTAAGTAGAGGTAATAGATGTTTCTAGATAAGTTTTATCCTAAAAAATATGTTAGAAGTATATATAGTATCAACTTAAAGAAATTTTACAAGCAAGGTTATAGGGGTATCCTTTTTGATATTGATAATACTCTAGTACCTCATGGTGCGGCAGCAAATGATAAGGCTGTTAATTTCTTTAAAAAGTTGCGTAAAATTGGTTTTAAGGTTTGCCTGATATCCAATAACAAAGAAGAACGTGTTAGGCCGTTTGCAGATGCCGTGGAAGCACCATATATATGCGATGCACGCAAGCCTTCGACGAAGAATTACATAGAAGCTATGAATATTATTGGAACTGATATAGAAGAAACCATATTCGTTGGAGATCAAGTATTTACTGATGTGTTTGGAGCTAATAGGGCTAATATGTATACGATATTGGTTAAACAGATAAATCCCAAAGAAGAGATACAGATTGTATTAAAGAGATATCTTGAAAGAATAGTTTTATATTTTTATGTTCGTCGCGATAGAAAAGAACTACGTAAGGCAAATAAGAAGTATAATAAAAAAAGAATGTTGTCTCTTGGGATTAAGAAGAAATTGCATATAGGTAAAGATGCTTCAAAGAAGAACATACAAGATAAAGGTGCAGAAAGTGTAGAATGTATGGAAGGTGTAGAAAACATAAATAGTGTAGAGAATAAAGAAATACAAAATGAAAATAATGTATAAACAAACAATCCCCCTCAATAACGAGGGGGATTGTTTTATAAAATAGAGGAGTAACAATAATTTAAAATTTGTGTTTTTCTATTCCCAAATATCATCTTCGCCGTAATAGTTTTCATCTACATAATCGGGTACAAAAGAATCTAAAACAGATAAATCATAATACTTTGGAATGTAAAAACCGAACGAATAATCAAAATATTGTCTATTGGTATAATTCTTTGAAGCACTAATATTTAGAATTATAAATTGCTTTTCTTCACCATCCGAAACGTTATTAATTAAACTTGCAATGGTTTTGAATTCTTCTAAACACTCTTTACTAGGAACAAATAGTTCGTTTTTATATTGTTCTATTTGCGCAGCGCTATAATTTTTGGGATCGTTAACAGCAATGTAGTAGTCCAATATATTTGAGAAGAAAACATTATAATAAGTTGTATTACTTTCTTGATTATCTAAAGCAGTAAAAGTATAGTATAGTTCGTTGTATTCGTATACATATTTATCTGGATTAGTTAAAAAATCCAGTACCTTGGCTTTGTCCTTTTCAGTGTTTTCTGCTATATATTCACAATATGTTTTATATAAATCTTGATATTGTGGAAGTACAGGAAGCTCGGCAGTACATTTCTTACCATTGAATATAGTTTCCAAGGTTATAGTAGTTTCATAATATGTATCCTCATTAACTGAGTTAATAAATGGTTCAGGATTAGAAGCTATAGCTTTTTGTAATTCAGCATAAATCTTTTTTGCTTGAGCGTTATTCAAATATCTTGATGAAATAACAGTAGTAGATTTTTCTAAGTCCGGAAGGTCAGTAAAAATCTTATCGTATTCAGTCATATTTGTTAACAAAGTATTGTATTTATTATAATCTGTATCAGACATATAAAGAATACGAGTAGTTTCTTTTGAGCCTTCTTTGAACGTTATGTATACACTAGAACGGTTCCAAAACATATCATAAGTATAATTATTTTTAAATTCATTTACATTCCTGGTTAAAGTTGTAGTAAGTAATTCAATAAGTTCAGGATTTTTAAAATCAGTACTCTTAAGCTTTTCATCAAAGTAATATGTTTCATCTTCATAATAGTATGTCTCACTTGTACTTAGTGAAAAAGCAGTAATGTCACTTGCTGTTGGTGTGTAATTTAACGAAACATTAAAAATAAATAACAATATTACTATAAATGCGCCGTCAACAATAACTAGTATTGGTAATGTTAAAATTGATTTTATTGCCTGCTTTACTTTTCTTGTAGATAATAATTCATAAAGGAACATTGCAATAATAGCTATAAGAATTTCGATTACAAATATAAGTATAAGACTATATGTGTTAGGGCTAGAATCATTTACAGTCAATAAATCAAAAATTATAGCAATTAGTGGAATAGTAGTAACAAATCCAATGCAAAGTCTAAATACAGTTTGTAATACTTTGTTTACTGCGCCATTTCCTGCGGCTTCACTCTTACGCTTATTAAATAAAAGCAATGTTATTGCAAAATATATTACTGTGAGTAATAAAGAATAAAATGTGTGTATACCCATTGTGGATAATAACTTTGTATTTCCAAATGTGGCAGTAATAAGATTAATGTCATTTCTGAAAATAAATAGCACATCAAGTTCTAACAAAAATGGTATAGCCGAAACAATCATTGAAGAAAAAAGAGCTATTAATATTCTAGGCAGGAAAATTATAAGTCCTGAAACGACAACATTTGTAAGAATTGTTCCGGTAAGCGTACAAGCAAAAGCTATTGATACTGAACATAACATTGATGCAATAAAAATATTCAAAGCAATAATATATAATTCAAAGATACTAATTGCTATGTGTGCAGAGTATATCGCGAAGAATATATTCATAATTATTGTAGGTATAATTATCACAATAAGCAACCATGATGAAATTGCTACAAAAATGCTTGTGAAAAGAGATCCTCTTTTATGTGGAATACTATGGTAAAAATCAGAAGAATTTCTCCTTGTAAGGAAATTAAAAGCTATTAGTGTTATAATCGGAGCAGCTAAGATAAAAGCAATCATCAAATATGAGCCTACATCACCAGAATAAAGGATGATTTTAGATGATTCAGAATAGTAGCCATTTTCTAAACCAGATTTATATTCCAAAAACTTGGATACAGGGATTAAAATAGCAATAATACTTAAAATAACAGTAAAAATGGAACCTACAACCTTTAATTGTTCGAAGGTTTCTTTATATAACTTGAAATTAAATATGTTTTTCATGATTACGCCTCCAATACATTTTCAAAATTATATCCAAGAGCTTCCATTTCATAGGTAAATACTTCTTCAAGCGTGAGTGGAAGTACATCTAGAAGCACTGGTTTTAGCTTGTTAAGTTTAGATACAGTTTCATCTCTGTCACCTTTTACTATCATAGTTGAAACAGAACCGTTCTTTCTAAATCTTGAAAAATCAATATCTGTAAATAAAGTCTCATCATATTCATTGCTAAATGCGATTTGAACTTTGAACTGAGCAGTTTTTAAATTCTGTATATCATTTTCAAGAACAAGGCCACCTTTGTGAAGTAGTGCAAGCTGATCACAAATATCTTCCAATTCTCTAAGGGAATGTGAAGTTATAATAGCGGTTGCATTTCGCTCCATAACATCCTGACATATTAATCCTTTTACAAGGTTTCTCATAACTGGATCTAATCCATCAAATGTTTCATCAAAAAACATATAGTCTGTTTTACATGACAATGCTAAAATAATAGCAGCCTGCCTCTTCATACCTTTAGAAAAGGTAGCAATTGATTTGTCATAACTAAGTTTGAAGGCCTCTGTTAAATATTTGCATCTTTCTGAATCAAATCTAGGATATACATTTTTGTAAAAATCACTCATTCTTTTAATGCTTGAGCCCTGAAGGAAAAACAATTCATCAGGTACATATGAAATCTTTGACTTTATACTTGGATTTTCAAATACAGGTTCGTCATCAATTAAAATTGAACCCTTATCTGGTTTGTAAACGCCAGTAATAAGTCTTAAAAATGTGGATTTACCAGCACCATTAGATCCAACCATTCCATATACGCATCCTTTTTGAATATTGCATGAAATGTTGTTTACGGCAGTGAATCCATCAAATGTCTTTGTAAGCTCGTTTGTGGTTATCATAATTTTGCCCCTTTCTCATAAACCGAATCGACTATAGTCTTTATTTCGTCTTTTGTAACACCTGCTACCTTTAATTCTGAAAATAGATCCTCAAGTGACGATAACTTGCTTCTACTAAGGTTACTTAAGATGCTCTTAGCATCCTCAGAGATGAAACACCCTCTTCCGGGGACGGAGTAGATAATGCCTCTGTGGTCTAACTCTGAATATGACTTTTGAATAGTATTTGGATTAATAGATAATTCAACGGATAATCCTCGTACTGAAGGTAGTTGCGTGTGGGGTGTTAATATGTCGTTTAAAACAAATGACTCAAGCTGATTAATAATTTGCTCATATACAGGAGTCCTGGATAATAAATCCAATTGAAACATATATTACCTCCGTTTCTGTTGCCATGTGTTTGGTGTACTATGTGACATAGTACACACAGATTAGCATATGAAATTATTATTGTCAATAAAATTCAAAAATTATCTTTGAAGAGTTGCAACAGGCGTCTAAATTAGGTAAATCTGTAATAATTGTTACACATGATAATAATCTTTTTGAAAATGTTGAAAAGAAATATAAAATAGAGAAGGGGGTAATAGTAAATGGCTAAAATAGGAAGTTGTTAAAATACAGTTGACAATGACTTGTAATCGTGATAATATTATGGAGTTGTAAAAAGCAAAGCAGAGTATCCACTCTCACCCATGGGCAAAGGCTACATGGTGTTAATATTTAAAAACGATTAGTCGTGATTTGAATTTTAGTGGATAGTTATGCTATCCACTTTTTTATTTATCAATTGGAGGTGTACTACTATTAGCGAATTAATGATTAACGAGCAAATCAGAGATAAAGAGATTCGTTTGGTTGGAGAAGACGGCGAACAGCTTGGCATAATGTCAGCAAAAGATGCTTTGAAATTAGCAAAGGACGCAGACCTTGATCTTGTAAAGATTGCTCCCGGTGCAAAGCCACCTGTTTGTAAAATTATCGATTACGGTAAATACAGATATGAGCTTGTCAGAAAAGCAAAAGAAGCTAAAAAGAAGCAAAAGGTTGTAGACATTAAGGAAGTACGTCTATCACCTAATATTGAGACAAATGACCTTAATACTAAAGCAGCGATGGCTAGAAAATTCCTTGCTAAAGGTGATAAGGTTAAAGTAACACTCAGATTCAGAGGCCGAGAGATGGCACATATGAGCAGTAGTAAGCATATTCTTGATGACTTCGCCAAGGTGCTTGCTGATGTTTCTGTTATCGAAAAGCCAGCGAAATTGGAAGGCAAAAGCATTATGATGATTTTAACTGAAAAAAAATAAGTTAAAATAGATAATTTTAGGAGGATACTAGAATGCCAAAAATCAAAACAAACAAAGCAGCAGCAAAACGTTTTAAAAAGACAGGTACAGGTAAGTTAAAGAGAATGAAAGCTTACAAGAGCCATATCTTAACAAAGAAGTCAACAAAGAGAAAGAGAAATTTAAGAAAAGCAACAATGACTGACGCTACAAACGTTAAGAACATGAAGAAGATCTTACCTTATTTATAAGATAAATTGTTGATAGGAGGAAATTAAGATGGCAAGAATTAAAGGCGGATTAAACGCTAAAAAAAGACAGAATAGAACATTAAAGTTAGCTAAAGGATATAGAGGCGCTAGATCTAAGCAGTACAGAGTAGCTAAGCAGTCAGTTATGAGAGCTTTAACAAGCTCTTATGCTGGTAGAAAAGAAAGAAAGAGACAGTTCAGACAGTTATGGATTGCAAGAATTAATGCAGCAGCTAGAATGAACGGTTTATCATACAGCAAATTAATGTATGGTTTAAAGTTAGCAGAAGTTGAAATGAATAGAAAGATGTTAGCAGAAATGGCAGTTAATGATGCAGAGGGCTTTACAAAGCTTGCAGAACTTGCTAAATCTAAATTAGCATAATAATATTTATCTATTAAGGCCTGTGTTATACACAGGCTTTTTTTGTGTATAAAAAAAGGTTCTATCATGAACCTTTTTATGCAGTAGATGGGACTCGAACCCACACGGATTGCTCCACATGTACCTGAAACATGCGCGTATACCAATTGCGCCACTACTGCAGACATCCGCTATTATATTTTAATACAAACAAATAGTCAAGGAAAAATATTTTGTCAATTGTCTTAAAAAATTAAAAAAACATATTGACATTTTGATGGTGTTTTGATATTATACCTAGGTCGGTTGCGAGAGTACCCGATGGCTTGCGGGAATGCTGGAATTGGCAGACAGGCATGACTAAGGATCATGTTTCCGTAGGAAGTGAGGGTTCAAGTCCCTTTTCCCGCATTTGTAAAAAAGCTGAAACAATATGTTTCAGTTTTTTTTGTTTTGAAATAGAAAATATTTGTATTGATATTCTTTGTAACATCATTTAAAATTAACATTATTATGTGTTTCATTTAGAGTTGATTATGAAACAATATTAGATACATAAAAATGACTTTTTATGTATGAAAGGAAAGGAAAATAGAAATGAAGAATACAACACTTAAAAAGGTAACTTCAGGAATAGGAAAGTTCTTTGCGGTGCTATTAACTACTGTTGCTTTAGTACTCATATTTTTGTTAGGAGTATGTTTTATACTTATACATGGTCCATCAAATGCTGCCAAAAATCAATTTGTTTGCGCATTGCAGGAGACAAGTGCTATGGGATGGGTGGCAAATATTTATCTTTCCAAAGAAGAAATTAGCGAGATTGTAGAGAGTAATCTTATGATGGAAGTTGCAGATGGAACAGTGTCTGACACAGAACTTGTTAATATAGATCCAAATGATAAAGTTTCAGAAGACATACCAGAAATTCAAGTTCTAGATATTACAGGTGATACATATAAAGGTAAGATGATTATTGTAAAAGATCCATCAAGAGTTTTTGTTGGAACTATACCTGAGTTTTTCGAAGGAACAGGTCAAGTAGTAAAAGAAATTTGTGATAGATATGATGCTGTTGCAGGAATAAATGGTGGAGAATTCGTGGATATGGGAAGTTACTCATATTCTGCTATGCCAGTTGGAGCAGTTATATCTCAAGGTGAATTGCTTATGGGCAGCCTAAATACAACATATAACATTACTGGATTTACAGAGGATAACATACTTGTAGTTGGTAAAATGACGGCCCAAGAAGCAATAGATATGGGAATCAGGGACTGTGTGCATACAGAACATACAACAGGCCCATTTTTACTTATAGATGGTGAACCACTGACTGTGCCAGATACAACGACATACGGTGGAGGCAAAAATCCACGTACAGCTATTGGACAAACAGCGGATGGTTCAGTATTGCTTTTGGTTGTGGACGGAAGACAGGCAGAAAGTATTGGCGCGACATTTAAGGATATGACATATATTATGATGGAATATGGTGCTGTAAATGCTTCTTGTATGGATGGAGGAACATCAACACAGATGGTATATGAAGGTGAAGTTATTAATAAACCATACTCACCAACAGGTCCAAGAAGATGCCCAACATCATTTATAGTTCAGTAGATTCAATAGAAAGGTAAAAAAATGAGCGATAATACAAATAAAAATAAAAAGATAGACAAGGATTTAGGCGTAGATAATGCTAATTTAATATTGGAGAAGGAAATTTTTCCGGATATAGAATTCGTTGATGATATAGAATTTGAAAAAGATATTAGAATGTTAGAAAATATGAAGGATAAAAAAGAAAATAGTGGTACAAGGAAAAGAACAAGTACCAATAAAAAGACTACTTCAAATAAAAAGAAAACTAATGCTAACAACTCCGATACAAGACAAAATGCAGAATTAGATACAGAATCAAGTAAAGGTAGAAGTAACAAAAGTATAGGTAAGTCATCAGGTAAGAATGGTAGTAAAAAGAAGAAATCGAGATTTAAATCAGGAGTACTAATTTATGCAGCGGTATTACTAGTTATAGTTGTTGGTGTTTGGATCTTCTTTTATAGCTTTATTGATGGATATGAAAAAGGAATGTCGTACAATAAAATAGCTGAAATCGCAAAGGCTTTTAATGTAAAAGGTGTAGACGAACTTTTTAGTGACATTTCTGGAGTTACAAATGAATTTGAAGATGAAGATTATGCGATAGAGTATATAAAAGCTCAGATTGATGGGAAGGAAATTACTTATAAAGAAGCTAAGGAAAACACATCCTCTTCTCCTGTATATGAAATTTATGCTGCAGATAAAGCAGTAGCAAAGGTATTTCTAGTTCAGGACGGAAAGATTAAGCATGGCTTTAAAAATTGGGAAATCGGATCAATAGATATAGACGAATATTTACCAGAATCATCAAACATAACAATTTATGCACCAGAAGATGCAAAAGTATTTGTAAATGGAATTGAAGTGATAGATACATATATCGTAAGCAACGAGCCAGTAGAAATACTTTCAGGAGTTTCTGAATATTTAGAAAATATACCCGTTCAAAATAAATTTGAAATTAAAGGATTTTTTAATACACCACAAATCAAAGTTGTAGATAAAGAAGATAATGAACTTGTGATAACTAATGATAAAGATTCTTATACTGCTGGATTTGCTCCAGATTTAGATACAGAAACGGAATTTAAATCATATGTTGAGGATGTTACATATGCATATGCTAGAAATTTTGCAAATCTCGCAAAAAATATATTTAGTTATGTTCGTCCAGGCTCGACTCTTTATGAAAGTATAGAATCAGCTACAACTTATTTCTATCCTGATAGTAAAATTTCAAGTACAGAGTTCACTAGTAGAGAGATAACAGATTTTATCAGATATAGTGAAAGTTGTTTTACATGTCATGTAAAATATGATTACACGATTTATTTTACTGGATATACAATAGATAAAGATGTTTCTAGTGTAGATATGATATGGACATTTGTTGAATATAATGGTCTATGGTATCTTACACAGACACAGTATGTCACAGAGTAAAAATGCTATGGATATAAAAGCAGTTGTATTTGATATGGATGGAGTACTAATAGATACTGAAAAGTATTTAACTACCTTCTGGTGTCAGGCGGCTAATGAGGCTGGCTTTCCTATGACAATGGAACATGCTCTTGAGATTAGAAGCTTGTCAGGTCCATTTGCTTCAAAAAAATTAAAAAGTATATTTGGAGATTCCTTTGATTACGAAAAGATTAGAAGCCGTAGGAAAGAATTGATGAATACACATCTTAAGGAAAAAGGAATAGAAATTAAGCCTTATGTTAAGGAGTGTATATGCGAGTTAAGGGATGTTGGATATAGGCTTGCAGTAGCTACATCTACTGATAGCATAAGAACAGAGAAATATTTGCGTGAAATATCAATCTTTGAATATTTTAATAATATTATTTGTGCCAATATGGTAAGTAATGGGAAACCTGAACCAGATATATATATTTACACTTGCAATAAGCTAGGACTTGATCCTTCACAATGCGTGGCAATAGAGGATTCACCGAATGGCGTAGAATCGGCGTATAGATCAGGTATGAATGTCATTATGATACCAGATCTTGCACCTGCTGATGAGCACACAAAGAAAATGTTGAATTTTTCCATTAAAAGTATGGCGGAATTGCCGGAGACAATAAAACAGCTTCAACTCTTATAAGAGTTGAAGCTGTTTTTTTAAGAAAAATATTTCGATTTAATTTCTTTAACAGGCATTTCTTTTCCTGTCCATATCTTAAATGCTTCTGCACCTTGATATAGAAGCATATATAATCCATTAAATGTTGGAGCGCCAATCTCTTTTGCCATCTTTATTAAGGTTGTTTCACGAGGGTTATAGATGATGTCAGAAACAATAAGGTCTTTTCGTAGGAGTGAAGGATCCTTGATAATACAGTTGTCTGTATTTGGGGCCATTCCAACAGATGTAGCATTTGTTAGTATATCACTTTCCAAAATACTATTTTTTAAAGCCTCTTCATTGGCTAAATCATAGAGAGTAACTTTGCATTTTGTAGTCTTATTGATATTGTCAACTAAAGCAGCAGCTCTATCAAAGAATTGATCTTTTATACTGAATACATTTATTTTATTAACCCCATCTAGGGCAGCTTGAGCACAAATGGCAGAGGCAGCACCGCCAGCACCTAATAGAGTCATAGTTTTTCCAATGAGATTAAAACCTGCATCATTAGCGGCTTCCATATAGCCAACACCATCGGTCATATGTCCAATTAAAGAGCCATTACTATTTACAACA
This sequence comes from Clostridiales bacterium, assembly GCA_012520815.1. Classification (GTDB taxonomy): domain Bacteria; phylum Bacillota; class Clostridia; order Lachnospirales; family Lachnospiraceae; genus SVEL01. Next base: position 32,214 of record JAAYNM010000086.1, on the reverse strand, counting down.
GTATTTACAGCACCTACCAACTTTGCAGCGGGAGAAACTTCATCACACAGCTCAAACATTAAATTTTTATCAGGCATAGTGCAATTAAATCCCTTAATGCCTGCAGTTATAAGACCACGAACAGCCTCTTCTAGTTGTGAAACACCAACGTCAAAACATAGATATACGTCATCAAGTTCAAGTATATTGAAGGCTTCATTGTGCATCATTGGGGAAATGCTATGTGAGACTGGGCTTCCAAGTAAGCCGTATAAACCAGTGTGTCCGGTAATATTTAACATAATAATATCCTTTGTTGTATAAAATCCTTAAAATTCAAGGATTATACATCCTTTCTTTTTACTATAGTTATGGTAATAATAAATTAAATATATTACTGTGTCAATAAAATGGAAAAATATTTTCTTCTTTACAACGAACATGTGTTCTGGTATACTTGTTTTAAGACAAAGGAGGTAACTTATATGGAAACTTATAACAAAGTCATATTTCATATAGATGTTAATTCTGCCTTTTTGTCTTGGGAAGCGGTTTATCGGTTAAAGAGTAATGCCGGTGAAGTGGATATAAGAAATATTCCATCCGCTATTTGTGGAGATATATCTACCAGACATGGAGTCATATTGGCGAAATCTATACCAGCAAAGAAGTATGGGATAACCACAGGCGAAAGTGTTACAGAAGCACTTAAAAAATGTCCGGATTTATACCTAGCAAAGTCGAATTCCAAGATTTATAGAGAATATTCAGATGCATTTATTAAGACATTGGAAGAATATTCACCTGATGTGGAACAGTGTAGTATTGATGAAGCTTTTATAGATGTGTCAGGCACTAAGCTTTTATTTGGTGATCCTATAGAGCTAGCGAACACTATTAAGGACCGCATTTACGATGAACTTGGATTTACAGTTAACATTGGTATTTCTGACGTGAAATTATTAGCCAAGATGGCTTCCGATTTTAAAAAGCCTAATCGGGTACATACGTTGTTTAAAAGTGAGATTCAAAATAAGATGTGGCCTTTACCAGTGGGTGAATTGTTTTACGTTGGAAAGGCAACACAAAAGAGGCTTTTATCGCTTGGTATCAGGACTATTGGAGAGTTGGCGAATACAGATTTAGCGATATTAAAGAGTAATTTGAAAAAGCATGGCGAGATTATATGGAAACTAGCAAGAGGAGAGGATGTATCCCTTGTAGAGCCAGAAACTGTGGACAACAAGGGATATGGAAACTCTACTACTATCGCATTTGATGTTACAGACGCATCTACGGCAAAGCTGGTACTATTATCACTATCAGAGAATGTATCCGCAAGGATGAGGAGACAAGATGTAAAGGCAGAACTTATATCTGTGAGTATTAAGGATTTTAATTTTCACACAATATCGCACCAAAGAGTTTTGGGTGCAGCTACAAATATAACGAAAGAGATTCATATGGTGGCCTGTCAGTTATTTGATGAGATTTGGGATGGTATTCCTATTAGACTTTTGGGTATAAAAGCAACTAAGCTTAAGGGATTGCAAACTGGCCGACAAATGAGTTTGTTTGACTATGAAGACTATGAAAAATTGGGAAATGCTGATAAAGCTATTGATTCTATCAGAAAAAGATATGGAAATGATGCTGTTAAAAGAGCATCATTTGTAACGAATTTCAAAGATAACAAATAGATAAACCTCTTGAAATTACTTTTGTCAAATGATAGACTAATAAGAGCAATTATGGAGACGGCTAGATATGGTGATATACTTTCAGCTGGAAATAAGGTGCTTAATGAGAGAAAGAAAGTGGAACATATATTAGAGAGCCAACATTCTAAAGAAGTTAAGCATAAGTACGATTTAAATAGTTTTAAAGACGAAGATTATATAGAAGATAAAGGTGTAGAAGATAGAGATACAAAAAGCAGCCAAGAAGAGGAAGACTATGATGGATGGTTGTATATTATTAAAGACTCAGATAAAAAGATTGCGATTGCGGGAGTAATAGGTATAGTAATTATAATTACATTAATAGTTACTTTTATCATTATATAAATAGAAAGGTTATTTGACTACATATTGAAGATGAGAAAAATTATTATAAAGAAAACTATTATTGGTGAGAATAATCCAAAGATCTGCGTTCCCGTCATGGGGACGACAGTACAGGAGATAGTAGAGAAGACAAAAGAGGCACTGAAATATCCCGTTGATATAATTGAATGGCGATCAGATTTTTTTAAAGATGTTCTCAATATTGATAGTGATATTGAGGTATTGTCTCTGATGCAGGATATTGTAGGAGATGTTCCCATTCTTTTTACTTTTAGAAGTAAGGGAGAGGGAGGAGAAAAGGATATAGATGCTGACCAATACACAGCGTTATTATCTGACATTATATCAAGTGAAGAGGTCGATATGATAGATGTGGAATATTTAATGGGTGTGGATGCAGTTAAAACCCTTGTAGTGCAAGCACATAATAGGTATATTCCGGTTATGGGTTCAAGTCATGATTTTAAAGGAACTCCATCTGTGGAAGATATATATTCCAGATTAGTGGGTATGAAGGTGGCGGGTATGGATATTTCTAAGATGGCGGTTATGCCTAATTGCCATATGGATGTTATTAAACTGCTCGAAGCTACTTGTATGATAAAAGAAAAAAATCCGGATATTCTTGCAGTTACGATGTCTATGGGTGAAATGGGTGCTATCAGTAGGATTGCAGGTCATTTGTTTGGTTCAGTTATGACATTTGCTTCAGCTGGAGTGAGCTCAGCGCCAGGACAGCTTGAGGTCACACAACTTCGTGCAATTTTAGACAACATAAACACAAATTTATCAAAATAATATAAATGGAGTTACACTATGAAAAATATTTTATTAATTGGATTTATGGGAACAGGAAAGACAACGGTTTCAAGGCAGTTATCACTTATAACAGGGATGGAAGAGATAGATATGGATGCTTATATTGTAAAGCACGAGAATCTATCTATTTCAGATATATTTGATAGGTTTGGTGAAGATTATTTTCGTGACAAGGAGACACAATATTTAAAGGAAATATTGAGAAATAAAGATGTTATCGTTTCATGTGGAGGTGGAGTTGTAGTTAGGGATGAAAACGTAGAATACATGAAGGGTGCAGGGACAATAGTACTCCTTAACGCGAAACCAGAGACAATTTATGCAAGGGTTAAGGATTCTAAGGAACGACCAATTCTAAATGGTAATATGAATATTGAATATATAAGACAGCTTATGAATAGAAGAAAAGAGAGATATTTATCTGTAGCAGATATTATTGTTGAAACAGACAATAAAAGTGCAATGGATATTGCAAAAGAAATTGTTAAAAAAATATCTTGAAGTATTAGATAAAACAAAAACACTATCGTATTGATAGTGTTTTTGTTTGTTTATATTTTTTGAAAGAAAAATAAAAACTAAACTCTTGAAAGGTATTCACCTGTTCTAGTATCAATCTTTATTGTCTCATTCTGTTCAATAAATAATGGAACATATACAGTAGCACCTGTTTCAACAACAGCTGGTTTTGAAGCTCCAGTAGCAGTATCGCCCTTGAAACCAGGCTCTGTTTCTGTGATTAATAATTCTACGAAAAGTGGTGGTTCAACTGCAAATACATTGCCATTGTGTGAACATATCTTAACCATTTCGTTTTCTTTAACGAATTTAAGTGAATCACCAATGCTTTCTTCATTCAAAGCAATTTGTTCATAGGTTGAAACATCCATAAAGTGATATAATTCACCATCTGAATATAAAAATTGCATATCATTTCTGTCAATACGAGCAAGTGGAAACTTCTCTGTAGGTCTGAAAGATTTTTCAATTACACCAGTACTTGTTATACTTTTAAGTTTTGTTCTAACGAAAGCGGCACCTTTGCCAGGTTTTACATGCTGGAATTCAATTATCTGATAGATATTATTATCCATTTCAATTGTAATACCATTTCTAAAATCGCCTGCTTGAATCATTATATTTCCTCCTTAAGATAAGTGTTTTAATGATTTTATAATAGTAAGTAATACATCATCTTGATGAGTATTACTTATAGCCTTAAAGTCACGAAATCATTATAGTGAAATAAGACACACATACATAATTATTTTATATTATATACACACATTTTTCAACTGTTTTTTTGCTATTAGAATAATTAAATTATGTGATCTTTGGAATTTAAGATAGAAAAACATATTAGGGTATGATATGATTATCCACATATTAATATATCTAAAAATGGGAAGGGTATACTAAAATGATAGTTTTCTATAGGAGAAAATGAGAATGAGTGAAAAAAAGAACATAGATTTTGGTGGAATTAGACTAGAGAATATTATAGTGAGAATTTTAACATCGTGGTTAATAGTACAATCTATTTACCTTGTCGGATTTGTGGGAGATAAATTATCAAAGGAAGATACGTTAGCGACAAATTTTGTGATAATAGTTGCATTGACCTGTGTCTTGTTTGTTTTAATTACCGTTGTAAATAGGATATTTTCTAGCGAGAGAATATATAAGTTTTACCTATATAAAGAGAATTGCAGCGTGATAGATTATGCGCTGTTATTATTTATTGTTCCTTTTTTTTCTATAATAACAGTATTTGATACCACTAGTATATATCTGGCTCTAATTACAACTGGAATTTCTGTTTGGTTAGTATGGTTTATAACTGGAAAATTCAAGAAGTTTTTTTTAGATATAAAGATTTCTTCAAAAGGCATAAAAATTGTAATAATAGCATTTGCTATAATAATGGTGATGTACGTAGGGGCTTTACTGCTCTTAAGATATTTCCTATTTAGAACAGCAACATTTGATTTTGGAATTTTTGCGCAGATGTTCAACAGTATGAAAGAATCATTTTTACCATATACAACTTGCGAGAGAAACAGATGGTTGTCTCATTTTGACGTACATATGTCGCCTATATTTTATCTGATATTGCCAATATACTATGTATTTCCATATGCTCAGACATTGATAGTAGTACAGTTGCTGGTGATTATAAGTGGTGTAATTCCGCTTTACTTAATTTGCAGACATAAGAAATTGCCCAATATTGTAAATATGTGTTTATGCCTTGTATATCTGACTTATCCAGCAATTTATGGAGGTTTGTTTTATGATTTTCATGAAAATAAATTCCTAGTTACATTAATTTTATGGCTTCTATATTTTATTGAAAAGAATAAGAAAATTGGAATTACTATTTTTACTATTTTAACGTTAATGGTAAAGGAAGATGCAGCGATTTATACTGCATGTATTGGTCTGTTCCTAATGTTGTACAAAGGTAATCATAGGGAATTAACAAAGGGTAAGGGTAATGTAGAAGATATAAAAGAACTGGATGTAGAAAAGGAAGGGACAGATGATAACAAAATTAAAAGTAAAGAAAAGCTAGATAATAAAAAACAAATAGATAACAAGTTGATTGGGCTAGTACTGTTTGCCGTATCAATACTATATTTTGTGTTGGTATTTAACTATTTATCATCAGATGGTGAAGGAGCTATGATTAATCGCTATAGCAATTTTGTTGCAGAGGGTGATAGTGCATTCTCAATAATTAAGAGTGTTATTAATAATCCTGCCTATTTTTTGTCACAAATATTTGACGTGGATAAAATCCAAACATTTATGTGGATTTTTATTCCAGTGCTTTTTGTACCATTTACTAGTAAAAAGGTGCCAACGTATATATTGTTAATACCTTGCCTAGTGTTGACCTTTATGACTAATAATCCTTATCAATCAACTATATTTTATCAATACACATATGGTTCAGCAGCACTGATATTATACAATGTCATTTGTAACTTATCTGATAGAGATGCTATTGTTAAAGAAAATACAATTGCAGAAAAATTTCATATAAAGCAACAGGCTGTTTTGATGTTTATTGCATCGGTTATTATGTTTGTGGGTCTTGTTTCTTCAAAAAACTTTTATTTTACCGAATACAAACTTCAGAGGGATAAATATGTTCAAATTGATGAAATTTTAGATACAGTACCAAAGGATGCCAGTGTTACAGCTACAACATTTTATTTGACACATATGACTGATAGGAAAGAATTATATAAATATATTGAGAATGATAATGATATAGATACAGATTATATAGTATATGATTTGCGCTATAATACTACCCGAGAAATATACGATAGAAGTGCAGAAGAAATGCTTGAAAAAGGATATATAGAGATATATAATGATGAGTCGTTCCTAAAGATCCTTAGAAGACAAGAGTAAATTTTATAACATGTCTATCATTGTATAATATACACAAAAAATATTGACAACAACAAAAGTATATTGTACAATATACACATCTAATTATTTATAGTCTTTGATGAATTCTATAAACATCAGCAAGTTTTCGATTAGTTTTCCAACTTAAGAGGTAAAAATATGGAATATGACGTATTTAGAGAATGCGTTATTGGTAAACTGCGCGAAATTGTTGCAGAAAATGAGGAAGTAAAATTAATTGCCAACACTAAAAATAATGATATTAAATTATGGGCAGTGGTTATTAAAGAGCAGGAGAAGAATATATTACCAACTATTTATCTTGAGAGATATTATGAGGAATATAATACTAGTATTTGTGATATAGGGGTCATTGCCCAGGAAATATACAGTTTTTATAAAAACCATAAAAATGATGTGGAATTTGATTTTGAAGAGTTTTTAGATTTTAATTTTATTAGGGATAAAATCTTTTGTAAAATAATCAATACCAGTAAGAATCTCAAATTGCTAGAGGATGTTCCCCATGTAGATACAATGGATTTGTCAATTATCTTTTATTGTATGGTGAAAGAGGATAAATGTGGAGACCAGACATTTACTATCCATAATGCTCATTTGGATAGATGGGATATGGACGTACAATCACTTTATAAAATTTCACTTGAAAATACTAAGAGGAATCATGGTCATGAATTAAAGTCAATGTCATCTATGGTTACAGAAATTTTGAGTAATAATAGATTTGAAAATGCAGATAAAAATGAGGAAATTTCAGCAGCAGATAAAGACTTTATAGATGAAGGTGAGGATGATGAAAAATTTCCGATGTATGTACTCACAAATAAAAAGAGATTATTTGGGGCTACTTGCATATTGTACAAAGATGTATTAGAAGAGTTTGCAAATAAAATGGATGCAGATATTTTTATATTGCCAAGTTCTATACATGAGATTATTCTAATACCAGTTAAAAACATTACAGACTTAGATAACTATAAAAAAATGGTTTGTGAGGTGAATGAGAACGAGGTGGATCCAGAGGAAATACTTTCAGAAAATGTATACATATTTGATAGAAGTAAGAATAGTGTAATCTTGCCCTAAAATGCACCTGGCGGGAATCGAACCCACATCTTACCCTCCGGAGGGGTACGTTATATCCATTAGACTACAAGTGCATGCAAATTAGATTATATCCAAATGTAACTTTTAAAGCAATACTTTGTTGATTTTTATTGTCCTTTTTGTTATTATTATAGATGAATTTTGACTTGAATTATTTATATAAATACATTGAAAGAAGGACCAGTAAAAATGGCAAAAAATAGAAAAAATACGGTAAGTAATGATAGAACAGTAAGTAATAAAAATGATAAAAGAATTGACAATATTGACAGAGCAGAAAAAGAAATTGATTTTAATGTAAAGGATAATGATTTTGAAGGTGCAGAAAATATTGAATATGTGGAAGAATCAGAGAAGAAAGTAGCAGAAGATATAGATATAAACTCAGATATATTAGATGATGATATGTTTGCATATTTGGATGAGATTGAGGTAGAGCCAGAAATTAAAGAATTCAAGAGCGAGTCAGGCCGCCCAAGAAAAGCCAATAATAAAAAAAAGAAGAATATAAAGGACAAGTCGGTAACAAAATCGACAACTAAGCCAGAGACAAAACCAGAGCAGGTCAGGGATGTTGTTGCAAATTGCAGACAAATACTGACAAATAAAAGAAAATCGAAAGAAGATGGTTCAGATAATTCTTCTAAGCTTGAACTCTTATTAAAAAACAAAATGGCGCTATATATTGCTGGTGGAGTGGTAATATTCATTATCTTGATTTGTGTCATTATTGGAGTTGGAAGTTGCCAATCAAAGGATGATGAGGATAAGAAAACAACTGATGAAGCACAAGAGACTACTACAGAGGAACAGACAACAATAGACGAAAGTGTTCCTGTGGCACTACCATCGAATTCAGAGATTACAACATTAATTAAAAATTATTTACAGGCAGAGAGAATTGATGCTGATATAGAAGAACTAAGCAAGTATGTAGATGATATGTCACAAGTTTCTTTGGAAAAATATGAAATATTAAAGAAGTATATTGAATCATTCCAAAATATAACCTGCTACCAGATAAACAGTGTTAAAGAAAATACATATGTTGTTGTGGTAACATATGGCATAAAGTTCTATAATGTTGAGACAGCAGCACCTGGATGCGAGTCATTTATAATTGTCAATAAGGATGAAAAATATTACGTTCATAATTTGACAGTTAAAGAGGTTATTGATACCTATATTTCAAGTGACATTGATAAAAATAAGATAAAGACTCTTGAAGAGGGTGTAAACGCATCATTAAGTTCTGCGATTGCTTCAGATGCGGACTTAGCAGCAGTTTTCAATGCACTTCCTTCAGACGACACAGCAACACAGTAGTTGTTTCAAATGCATTTAGGAGCAAGAGGAGTTGAGGCCTCTTGCTCATTTAATTATTTTAAAGAAAAATATATGAGAAAGTTTGGATAAACGAATGGAAGATATAAGACTAAATAAATATCTTGCTGACGCAGGTATATGTTCTAGGCGAGAAGCTGACAAATTAATATTAGCAGGAAGTATTACAGTGGATGGTAAAGTTGCTACCATGGGAATGAAAGTTTCGCAAGCATCAGATATTCTATACAAAGGTAAGAAAGTAATAAAAGAGAGCAAATATGTTCTAATAGCCTTAAATAAACCTGTTGGTATTGAATGTACAACAGATAAAAGGAATAAAGATAATATCGTGGATTTTATTAACTTTTCTACGAGAATTTTTCCGATAGGAAGATTGGACAAAAACTCTGAGGGGCTCATACTATTAACGAATTACGGTGAATTATCTGATAAAATGATGCGTGGGTCAAACTATCATGAAAAAGAGTATGTTGTAACCGTAGACAGGGAAATAGATAAGGAATTCATTAAAAGTATGTCTGGGGGAATTCCAATTGTGGATAAAGAGCATGGTCTGGATACAGTAACTAGGAGATGTTTTGTGGAAAAGATATCAAAGGATTCATTTAGGATTATTTTAACCCAAGGCTTGAATAGACAGATACGTCGAATGTGCAAATACCTTGGATATAATGTGATAAAATTAAAGAGAATTAGAATAATGAATATAAAGCTAGATGGGATAAAATCTGGTAAATACAGGATAATAGAGGATAAGGAATATTCTGAATTATTGAGGCTATTATCCAAAAAAAAATAAAATATTTGTGAAAGAATTGAGGATTCCATTCAATGAAAAAAACAGTTGAAACAGAGATTATTTCAGAAGATAAGACTAAGATAAATGATGCGAAAAGGGATAAAACAGAAAGAATTAAGGAACTAATTGATATATTAAATAATGCATCTAAAGCATACTATCAGTTGGGCAGTGAAATAATGACCAACTTTGAATATGATGAAATGTATGATGAGTTACTTAAACTTGAAGAAGAAACAGGAATTATTTTTGCCAATAGCCCAACGGTAAATGTTGGATATGATGTGTTGAGTTCTCTACCAAAGGAAAACCATCAAAGGCCTATGTTATCATTGGATAAGACAAAGAATATAGAGGAATTGGAGGCTTTCTTGGGTGATAAGGAAGGTGTTTTATCTTGGAAATTAGATGGATTAACAGTCGTATTAACATATAACGAGGGTAAACTTATTAAGGCAGTAACCAGAGGAAATGGTGAGGTTGGTGAAGTTATTACAAATAACGCTAGAACTTTTAAAAACATTCCATTAAATATAAAATATAAAAAAGAATTAGTTCTTAGAGGCGAGGCAATTATAAAATATTCCGATTTCGAGGAAATCAATAAAGAAATAAAAGATGCAGATGCTAAATACAAAAATCCAAGAAATTTATGTGCAGGTTCAGTTAGACAGCTTAGCAATGAAGTAACGGCATCCAGAAATGTTCATTTTTACGCATTTACATTAGTAACAGCTGAAGAAATGGAATTTGGAAATAGTCTTGTGAATCAATTTGAATTTTTGAGAGAACAAGGTTTTGAAGTTGTGGAATATAGATTAGTTACTAAAGATACAGTTGACGAAGCTGTAGAATATTTTGCTAAAAAAATAGTAAATTATGATTTGCCATCTGATGGTCTAGTGCTTATTTATGATGATATCCAATATGGTCTAAGCCTTGGATCCACGGCTAAATTTCCAAGAAATGGAATAGCATTTAAGTGGAAGGATGAAATAGTTAAGACCAAACTCTTAGAAATGGAGTGGAGTCCATCAAGAACAGGACTTATAAATCCTGTGGCAATTTTTGAACCAGTTGAAATTGAGGGAACTACAGTATCTAGAGCTAGTGTACACAATGTTAGCATTGTTGAATCCCTAGAGTTGGGTATTGGGGATGAAATTGAAGTATATAAGGCGAATATGATTATTCCACAAATCGCCACTAATAATACTAGAAGTGGTAACCTTGAAATTCCAGATACATGTCCTGCGTGCGGCGAAAAGACAAATATCAGCATGGTAAATGATGTCAAATCATTGTACTGCGTAAATTCAAAGTGTCCAGCTAAGTTTATAAAGAAATTTGCTCACTTTGCAAGCAGAAATGCATTAAACATTGATGGATTATCAGAAGAAACTCTAGAAAAATTTATAGATAGGGGTTTTATAAAGGAATATAGTGATATCTATCATTTGGATAGATATGAAGAACAGATTACCACAATGGTCGGATTTGGAAGGAAATCATTTGACAATATTATAAAGGCTGTAAATGATTCAAGAAAAGTCACACTGCCGAAGTTGATATATGGATTGGGAATATTAAATGTTGGTTTAAGCAATGCTAAAGTTATTTGTAAGCATTTTAATAATGATATATCTGCGGTGATTAGCGCTGATAAAGAGGAACTTGTAAATGCTGAAGGCGTAGGAGAAATAATAGCAAATACATTTACAGATTATTTTGCAAATGAAGAAAATGTAAATGTACTAAACAGATTATTAGAAGAATTATCCATTGAGGCGGGACCGAATGTTTCGGATAGCCCAATTACGGATAAAACTTTCGTTATTACAGGAAGCGTAATTCATTTTAATAACAGAAATGAGATTAAAGAATTAATCGAATCATTGGGTGGAAAAGTAACAGGAAGTGTTTCTGCAAAAACAGACTATTTAATTAACAATGATGCATTATCCAACTCATCTAAAAACAAGAACGCAGCGAAGTTAGGAGTGCCAGTTATTACTGAAGAGGAATTTTTAAAACTCATTGGTAGATGATGGATGGGGAATAATCACATTGAAATAAAGTCATTATTCTGTTAGAATGAATCCTAATAAAAATAAAAAAGATGTGAAGGTGAATAAGATGCCTATTAAGGTACAAGGAGATTTGCCAGCTAAGGCAGTTATAGAACAAGAAAACATATTTATCATGGACGAAAATAGAGCGATTATGCAGGATATACGTCCATTAAAGATAGCTATTTTAAATCTAATGCCATTAAAACATGAAACAGAAATACAGCTACTTAGAGCTTTATCGAATACACCTCTTCAGGTGGATATTACATTTGTGTGTGTTGAAAGTCATATCTCAAAAAATACGCCAGCTAGTCATTTGAATCAATTCTATTCAAAATTTTCTGAAATAGAAGACAAGCATTTTGATGGATTTATTATAACTGGTGCTCCTGTGGAACAGATGGAGTTTGAAGATGTAACATACTGGGATGAAATGAAGATAATAATGGAATGGTCAAAGACGCATGTTACAAGTACACTTCATATTTGTTGGGGTGCTCAGGCTGGCTTGTATTATCACTATGGAATAAAAAAAGAACTACTAAAAGAAAAACTTTTCGGAATATTTGATCATAAAGTTTTGCATAGAAAAGTGCCACTAGTTAGAGGATTTGATGATGTTTTTAAAGCACCACACTCTAGACACACAAGTTTTTTGCGAGAAGATATACTCAAAAACCCGAAGTTACAAATTGTTGCGGAATCAGAAGAGGCAGGTCCATTTATAGTCATTTCAGAAGCAGGAAAACAAATTTTTGTAACAGGTCATCCAGAATATGATAGAAATACATTAGATATTGAATACAAAAGAGATATGGAAAAGGGTTTGGATATTAATATTCCAAAGAATTATTATGAGAATGATGACCCATCTATCCCACCATTGCTTACATGGAGGGGACATGCTAATGGCCTCTACACCAATTGGCTAAATTATTATGTATATCAGGTAACACCTTATCACTTGTAAGATAAAAAAGAAACAACTGCCTCATTCAGGGTTTGATAATTCAAACTTAAATGAGGCAATTTTTATTGAACCAGAAGGAAATATACAGCACATCTAAGGAAAATCAAATTGAAATAAGCGAAACACATTTTACTGTCAATATTAGTTAAAATGTGATATGCTATAAGGTGCTTTAAATTCGGTTTTTAAAGGAGATATACATGGGAAAAAAAGTTATTATAGGTATGTCTGGAGGAGTGGATTCTTCAGTTAGTGCGTACCTATTGAAGAAGGCGGGCTATGATGTCATTGGAGTGACAATGCATACATGGCAGGATGGAAATATAAAAGATAAAATGATTAATCCATTATGTGTGGAAGATGCGATGGCAGTAGCAAAAATATTAGATATTCCATACTATGTTGTTGACTTTAGAAAACAGTTTAAATGTAACGTGGTGGATTATTTTATTAATGATTATTTTGATGGACTTACACCAAATCCTTGTAATACCTGTAATAGAACCATCAAGTGGGAAGCACTTATGGGAAAGGGTGAGGAACTTGGTGCACAATATATTGCAACAGGACATTATGCGAAAATAGAACTTAGAGATAATGGGAGATACGCAATAAAATGCGCTTCTTCTGAAGGGAAGGATCAGACATATGCCCTTTATAATCTAACTCAAGATCAGCTATCAAAGACCATTATGCCAATAGGCCAATACCAAAAGGAAGAGATAAGGAAGATAGCCAGGGAAATAGGTCTAAATGTTGCTGACAAGGCGGATAGTCAAGATATTTGCTTTATTCCAGATGGTGATTATGGATCATTCATAAAAGCACACTCTGATAAAATTGCTAAGGAGGGCAATTTTGTAGATAAGGAAGGCAATGTTCTAGGAAGACATAAAGGAATTATCCATTATACAATAGGACAGAGAAAAGGATTGGGTATTGCACTTGGTCACCCTGTTTTTGTTACAGGAATTGATAAGAAAAAAAATCAGATTATTATTGGTGAAAATGAAGATTTATTCGTTACCAAAGTAAGAGCTTGTAATATTAATTTTATGGGTGTGGATTCCATAGAAGATGGAAAAAGATTTTTAGGAAAAATTCGATATAGTCATAAAAAAAGTCAATGTACAGCTTTTTATAAAGATGGGATATTGACATGCGAATTTGATGAACCAGTCCGGGCAGCTACGCCAGGACAGGCTCTTGTATTATATGATGGAGAATATGTTGCTTGTGGTGGAACAATTTTATAAAGGTAGATGATTAGATGGCATTCACAGTAGAAGATATAAAAAAATATTTAAAAAAGCCGAGCGCGATAAATGAGGCTATTGAGCTTAATCGTGCAGGTTATGTAAATATTAGCTCAGTTGGAAGTTTTTGGAAAAATGATATAACAGTTCAGGGAACAGTATATACTGATGACGATATAAATGCGAGATTTACTTTAAGCAATGAAAAAATTGTTTCTTGCGGATGTGGCTGTAAAGAATTTTTGGAGACAAAAGGAGTATGTGTTCATGTGGCTGCATTAGCACTGGCATATGCAGAAAGGAAACCCGAGAATGAAGAGGCAGTATATACTTCGGCTGAGACAAGGAAAATCGTTAATTCGTATTTAAATAGGCATGTAGATAAATATTTAGAAAAATCTCAGATAGAGGTAGAATTAAAATACAAGGCTCAGATACAGGGAAGAATGTTAAAAATAAGCTTTTATGTGGGCAATGGGGATAAGAGCTATGCCATTAGAAATTTGTATGAATTTGAAAAAATGTTTGTAACGAATGATTACATGGAATATGGTAGGAATTATGGAATTTGTCATAATATAGATAATTTTAGCGATGAATCTAAGATTATGTTACTTTTTGTGCTTAAAAATATTCGTATGGATAAAACTATAAGTTCAATAAGTGGTGCAAATAGCGCAATTATTCAAGATAAATCAAAGATGATACTTGCAGGTGAAAATGTAGACAATTTTATTGATATGCTGGCAGGTGACAATAAAAAGTTGTTAACAGATAATCAAAAATCAAATATTGTTTACGGTAATCCTGAATTATCCATTACAATCGAACAGGTGGGAAATAGTGGATATAAGTTGTTTTTAAATAACATATCTCATTTTATAAAAGGCAATGAAAAGATATATTTGATTGATGACGAAAGCGTTTTTTGTTGCGACAGGGATTTTGGCAACAATATGGGTGAATTTCTTGAAAATATATTCATTAATGAAGAACGTATGCTTACCATAAATAGAAAAGATATGGCATCATTTTGCAATGCTGTTTTACCTGTGCTTACAGAATATAGTGATATTGATATGCCAAAGGGTCTAAAGGAGGATTACGAGCCTTGGGAACTTAAGACAAGGTTTGAACTTCATAGTGTAGACGATGATATTTTGCTAAAGGTCAATGCTACATATAATGATGATTTTTTTGATCTATACAGAGGTGTATGTCGCAATAAAAACGTTTGCAGAGATTACAATCAAGAATATTCATTGAAAAATCTTTTATCAAAATATTTTGATGAAACCAATTCTGCAGGGGAATTAAAAGCCAGTGGTTATAAAAAAATCTATGAGCTCCTTAGCCGTGGAGTAAAGGAGATTGCAGCTTTTGGGCCTGTAGAGATGACAGAGGCTGTTAAAAATCTAAAACTTGTAGATACAATGAAGATTGGTGCAAAGGTAGTTGTGGATGACAATTGGTTAAATCTTCAAATTGATGCAGGTGACTATTCCCGCCGTGAACTTGAACTTTTAATAAAGAGTTATAGGGAAAAGAAAAAATATGTAAAGTTGAATAACCATACATTAGTTAAACTTGATGATAATGGTCTAGAACTTTTAGCTGGTATGGCCTATGACCTTGATTTTACAGCAGATGAATTGATTAATAATCAAATCTTTGTACCAAAATACAGAGCTTTGTATATTGATAGTCGCCTAGGTGGAAATGTATCTGAATACAAGAAAGATTCCACATTTAAGACACTTGTGCGAACTATTAAACAGGTGGAAGATAGTGAAATTCCAATTCCCAAGGGCTTTAATAAAATTTTAAGGGATTATCAAAAACATGGCTTTAGATGGATGAAAACTTTAGATATATGTGGTTTTGGAGGGATTTTAGCAGATGATATGGGACTAGGTAAGACGATTCAGGTGCTTACCCTTCTTAGCGACGAGTATCTTATTAATAGTAATACAAAGAAATCAATTATAGTGGCTCCTACATCACTTATTTATAACTGGGAAAATGAAATTTTGAATTTTGCTCCTGATTTAAAATATGTGGCAGTTACGGGCGCAAAAAGTGAAAGAATTAAAATTATTGAACAGACGCAGGCAGATGTTATAATTACTTCCTATGAATTGCTAAAAAGAGATATTGATGAATACAAGAAATTTGATTTCAGATTTCAGATAATAGATGAAGCCCAGAATATAAAAAATCATACCACAAATAATGCAAGGGCAGTTAAAAAGATAAAGGCAGAGACGAAATTTGCACTAACAGGAACTCCAATAGAGAACAGGCTTAGTGAATTATGGAGTATCTTTGACTATATTATGCCAGGTTTCTTATATTCCAGTGCAAAATTTAGGGAAAAGTTTGAGATTCCAATTGTAAGGGATAATCAGCTAGAAGCTAGAAAAGGCTTAACTAGAATTATTTCTCCATTTATAATGAGAAGAATTAAAAGCCAAGTCCTAAAGGAACTTCCAGATAAAATGGAATATGAATTATTCGCTAAAATGGAAGGCGAACAGCATAAATTATACACAGCTAATGCTTTGAAATTAAAAGAGGATATTGCTAATCAGGAAGGTAGTCAGTTTTCTGAAAATAAGATTAAAATACTTGCTGAACTTACGAGACTCAGACAGATATGCTGTGATCCATCTCTTTGTTATGAGAATTATGAGGATGAATCATCAAAACTGGATCTTTGCATTGACTTAATTAAAAATTCTATTGAAGGCGGACATAAGATTCTATTATTTTCACAGTTTACGTCTATGTTAGATATTATAAGCAAAAGACTTGAAAAAGAAGAAATATCATATTATATGATGACAGGCGCTACAAAAAAAGAAGAACGCATGAATATAGTTGGTAAATTTAATAAGGATAACACAAATGTATTTTTAATCTCACTTAAAGTTGGTGGCACAGGATTAAATCTCACTGGGGCTGATATAGTTATTCATTATGACCCATGGTGGAATATGGCTGTCCAAAATCAGGCTACTGATAGAGCACACAGGATAGGACAAGATAAAGTGGTATCAGTATTTAAACTTATAGCAAAAAACACCATTGAGGAAAATATTATCAAGCTACAGAAATCAAAAGTTAAGCTGTCTGACGATGTTTTAACAGGCGAAAATATTTCAATAAGTCGCTTGTCAAAAGATGAATTGTTGAGTATACTTAATGGGTGATTTTGGGATGAACTAAGAAGGAATAAATGAAAAGGAAATATTTGAGATGCAAAAGATAAAGAACTTAAAGCGATATATGGGGTCAATTATTATTACTATATGTATTTTATTAATAAATATAGGCGTATATTATAATTTTTATACAAGTACATATGATAACTTAAACCAGCAGACTCAGATTTACCTTAATGATCAAATAGAAGAGGCTTCAGAGTGTGTAAATATTAAAATTGAAGAAAGATTTAATACACTAGAAGCATTATCTTTGTTTATTGGAAGTTATAAGAGTGTTACTGATTCAAATGTTATTCAAGTTATGGATGCACAGACATCAATAGATGGATTTAGTGATTATGATATTGTTGGGCTTGATGGTAAGGGACTTGAAGAAAAAGGTTCAATCAATTACGTTGGTGAAAAATTCTTTGATAAAACTTTGGAAGGAAAAAATTCAATAGTTGCAGTTGATGATGAATACGGCAATTTAAATAGCATTGTATTTGCGGTACCTATTTATCAGGATGAAGATATAAAAGGAATGTTAGCTGTCCATTGTACACCAGAAGAATTTACAAATTTCGTAGATGTGATTACATTTGGCAATAATGGTAATGTTTTTATTGTGAAACAAAATGGTGAACTTCTTTCACGTGGCAATGGACTCGATGAAGTTGAGAGTATTTCACAGATATTATCTGATCATGGAAAGGCAGCTTCAAAGCTCATTAGTAGTATGAAGCAAAAGAGTGTAGGAAACGTAGTTTATGGAGAAGGAACATCAAAGAAATATTTGTGTTTCTCAAGAATTTCATACAATAAGTGGTATATTGTATCTATTGTTTCTGCTGAAAATGTTGAAGAACAAACTACACTTATTCAAAGTGATGGACAGGTATTTATTATTGAGATGGGTGCTATGTTCCTTTTGCTCATTATCTATTTTATTTACTTAGTTGCGTCTCATATTAAAAATGGACAGATAAATAAACAGAGATATTTTATTGCCACAGATAATTCGGATACAGTTATTATCGATTATAGTGTAAAGAAAGATACAATGTATTGTAATGACAAATGGAAAGCTATTTTCGGATATGAACTTCCAAAAGCAGATTTGAAAGAAACTATAAACAAGTATGTTTATGAAGAAGATGTGGACAAGTTTAACAGAAGAATTGGTCGATTAAATAAGACAAATGATTTTGTTAAGTTTTCTATTAGATTGATTGATGAAAATGATAATCCTATAACTTGCCTTGTAAAGCTTTATGCAATTAAGGGATTCAGAGGCAAGATTACGAAGATTTTGGGCATTATTGAGACAATGGCTAGAGAAGAAGAAAGTAAAAAGGAAGATTAGTTTAATGAAAAAGAAATGGCTAATGGTCTGCATGTGTGGGCTCCTGGCAATTTCTAGTGGTAAGGTGTGCTTGGGTGCTGAAATAGTAACTGCTGAAAAAGGCGGTCAGGAACTTTTAGATATTCCTGATACCAATTCAGAAGGTGTTGTTGTAGTGGATATGGCAACAGGCTATACAATTTATGAAAAAAATATATACACGAGTTATTATCCGGCAAGTATTACTAAGATTATGACAGCAACACTAACACTGGAAAATTGTCAGATGGATGAGGTTGTAACATTCTCTCATGATGCGGTGTTTACTATAGAACCAGGAAGTTGTTCAGCCTATGCAGATGAAGGCGAACAATTAACAGTTGAACAATGTTTATATGGTTTAATGTTGATATCTGGAAATGATTTGGCAAATGGACTAGCAGAGCATATAGCTGGTTCAATGAACAATTTTGCAATATTAATGAATACAAAGGCTAGATCATTAGGCTGTATTAATACACATTTTGTAAATGCCCATGGATTACACGATGATGAGCATTACACATGCGCATATGATATGGCTCTTATTGGAAAAAACGCATATAAGAATTTTGAAATGTATAGAGAATTGATACATACTCCTAGATATATTGTTCCCCCAACAAATAAGCAGCCAGAGACAAGATATTGGACTAATAGTAACAGAATGATTATTGACTATGAGAAGTTCTATTATGAAGACTGTGTGGGTGGAAAAACTGGGTATACTTCAGATGCTGGAGGAACTCTGGTTTCTTATGCAAGGATAAATGGAAGAATAATAATGTGTGTTACACTTAAAGCACATAATGCAACAGGTGCGTATGAGGACAATACAGGAATATTTGATTTCGTTAAAGAAAATGCCGATGAGGCATACTTTACTAAGTTAGAGACTATATATGAAGAGAACAAAGAATCTCTTGCGGCCAATGAGGAAACTACTACAGCAGAATCTAATCTTTCTGAAGGCGATAACAATTTTCAGGCTGGAAGTAGTTCGAATAAGAATGAAAAGATAAGTTTTGGCAATATAGCTATAAAGGTGATAATATTACTTGTAACAATAGCATTGATATATTATATTTACCGTAGAATTTGTCTTTACCATAGAAAACTTGAAAGACGTAAAAGAAGAATGGCTCTTAAGCAAAAACGACTTGAAGAAGAAAAAAAATATAGAAATGAGGAATAATGTATGGAAAACAAAAAGATTGTAGTGGCTTTAGGGAGAAACGCATTTAGTGACATATTTCCAAAGCAACAGGAGCGTGTAAAATTAGCAGCAAAAGCTATCGCAGATTTGGTAGAAGAAAAGTATGAGGTGGTTATTACTCATAGTAATGGACCACAGGTAGGTATGATTCAAACAGCTATGACAGAGTTTACTAGACTTGATTCAAAATATACCGTAGCTCCTATGTCAGTTTGTAATGCAATGAGCCAGGGGTATATAGGCTATGACTTACAAAATGCAGTAAGAGCAGAACTTTTAGACAGGGGTATCTATAAGCCGGTAGTTACTCTTATTACACAAGTAAGAGTTGATCCGTTTGATAAAGCATTTAATAATCCTACAAAGGTTATTGGCAGATATATGACAAAGGATGAAGCTGAACTCGAAGAGAAGAAAGGCAATTATGTTGTATATGAGGAAGGCAAAGGATATAGAAGAATTATTGCTTCTCCAAAACCTGTAGATATATATGAGATAGATGCTGTAAATGCTTTACTTAATGCTAATCAAATTGTTATTGCTGGTGGTGGTGGCGGTATCCCTGTTCTGGATCAAAGAACAACATTAAAGGGTGCTTCGGCTATTATTGAAAAAGACTATACAGCAGCTAAACTTGCTGATATGGTTGATGCGACTACACTTCTTATACTCACTTCAAATGACAACGTTACTATTGGAGAGGGTACACAAAATGTACAAGTGCTTGGAACTATGACAGTTGAAGAGGCAGAAAAGATGGTTAAATCAGGGGAACTCGACCCAATAACAACACTTCCAAAAATTGATGCGTCTCTATCTTTCGTGGAAGCAAAGAAGGGAAGAAGGGCAATAATAACAAATCTTGAAAAAGCAAGAGAAGGTGTGCAAGAGAAGATAGGAACTATTATAAAGTAATTATAATTATTAGTTGATTGTAAATATATAATTGTTAGTTTGAAGAAACAATAGTCTAAACAGGCCACATATCAAAGACATAAATTTAAAAAATAGTCTTTGATATGTGGCTTTTATACATTTATACATAAAAAATAAATTGAGAGAAAATGGTTGCACAATTATCGAATAAAATAAAAACTGCACAAAATAAAAGTAAAAGATATTCTAAATCTAATAAAATATAAATAAAAAAGATATTAAGAGAACAAAACTATTAATTGTGTAAAACCTTGTGTAAAATGTGGATAAGTGCAAAATACAGGAAGTTCTATTAAAAGAAGTCTAACGCTAGTGCAATAATAATTATTGACAATACGTGTATAACTGTATACAATTATACAAAATCTATAGTATGGAGGAATTACTTAAATGGAAAACCCCGAAGTTAAAATGAACGCACAAACAAACCTTCTTCAATTAGAAGAGCACCTATATCACCTCGTGGATGTAGATGAACCAAACACTTTTAGAAATCTTTTTCCATATAGCGAGGTTCCAAAGATAGCTTTTAACGATAGAATAGTGCCACATAGTATGCCTGATAATATCTGGATTACAGACACAACGTTTAGGGATGGACAGCAGTCTAGGGCTCCTTACACTACAGAGCAGATTGTAAAAATGTTCGACTATTTTCATGAGCTTGGTGGGGAAAATGGCATTATTAGGCAGTCAGAATTCTTTTTATATAGCAAGAAAGATAGAGATGCTGTATATAAATGTATGGAGAGAGGATACAAATTCCCAGAAGTAACTAGCTGGATTCGTGCTAACAAAAAGGATTTTGAACTCGTAAAGGATATAGGCTTAAAGGAAACGGGAATTTTAGTAAGTTGCTCAGATTATCATATTTTCTACAAGATGAAAATGACAAGAAGAGAATGTATGGATCACTATTTAAGTATAGTTAGAGAATGTTTGGAAACAGGTATTAGTGCTAGATGCCATCTAGAAGATATTACCCGTTCAGATATTCATGGATTTGTTATACCTTTCTGTCTTGAACTTATGAAATTACAAGAGGAATATAAGATTCCTGTTAAAATTAGAGCATGTGATACTATGGGATATGGCGTTAATTTTCCAGGAGCTGTTATTCCTAGATCTGTTCAGGGTATTATTTATGGACTTAGGGAGCATGGTGGTGTGCCAAGTGAGCAAATTGAGTGGCATGGTCATAATGATTTTTATAAGGCCGTTTCAAATTCTACAACTGCATGGTTATATGGAGCAAGTGGCATAAACTGTTCACTATTTGGTATTGGTGAGAGAACGGGAAATACCCCTCTTGAGGCGATGGTATTTGAATATGCCCAACTCAAAGGTTCCTTTGATGGAATGAAACCTCAGGTTATTACAGAATTAGCTGAATATTATCAAAAAGAAATAGGATATAAGATACCTTCTAGAACTCCATTTGTGGGCTCTGCATTCAATGTAACAAGAGCTGGAATCCATGCAGATGGTTTATTGAAGAATGAAGAAATATACAATATTTTTGATACAGACAAGATACTTAACAGACCAGTACTTGTTGCTGTATCTAATACTTCAGGTCTTGCAGGTGTTGCACATTGGATTAACACCTACTATAAGCTAAAAGGTGAAAATGCGGTGGATAAGCAGAGTGAACTTGTTACCAGAGTAAAGGTATGGGTTGACGAACAATACGATGAAGGTAGGGTAACAGTTATTACTGATTCGGAACTTGTAAATGTAATTTCTAAAATCTGTGAAGAGTTAGAAATTACTTTGAAATAGTGGGGGTAATATATGCGTGATGGAATAAACGACGTCCGTGAAACAAAGGGATCTTTATCTCAAAGTAATTCTTTAAGCGGATATGTATTTAATAATATTCGCGAAGATATTTTAAGTGGAAAATATCACGAAAATGAAGAATTACGAGAGATGGCCATTGGCAAGGAGCTAGGAGTTTCAAGAACACCAGTAAGAGAGGCTCTTAGACAGCTTGAACTGGAGGGACTTGTACAGATCACACCTAATAAAGGTGCATCTGTCATAGGTATTAGCTTGAAAGACGTAAAAGATATATATGAGATGCGATCCTTACTTGAAGGATTATGTGTGAAAAAGGCTACTGAAAATATGACTTATGAGATTTTGACTAGATTAGAGGAAATTTTGGATTTATCAGAATATTATACAGCTAAGGAAAAATTTGATTCAGTGTTAGAGTTGGATAATGAATATCATCATACTCTATATGAGGCTGCAAATAGCAAAATGATAAGGCATACTCTATCAGATTTTCATCATTATCTTGAGAGAATGAGAAAAACTACTCTAAAGAGTAAGGATAGAGTAGAACATTCCAATAAAGAACATAGAGATATAGTAGAAGCTATTAAGGCGGGCGATGCCCAAAGGGCAATGCATTTAGCTGATGAACATATTAAAAATACAGTTATAAATATTGAAAAACACGGTCTTTGGTAGACCGTGTTTCTTTTTAATAGAAAAGCATAAAAAAGTTTGTTTAAAAATTGACAATCTTCCTTTAATTAATTATAATGTAAATTAGAATTTAGTATTGAAGTCGTACATACAGAAAATAAAGTATAGGAGGAAACGACCGTGAGCGACAACAAGATTTCAACTGCGGTTATTAAAAGATTACCAAGATATTACAGGTATCTTGGTGAGTTAATTGAGATGGGCGTTGAGAGAATATCGTCTAATGAGTTGAGCGAGAGAATGAAGGTTACAGCATCTCAGATTAGACAAGATCTTAATAATTTTGGTGGATTTGGTCAGCAAGGTTACGGATATAATGTTAAATATTTATATGATGAGATAGCAAGAATACTCGGTTTAGATAGAACACATAAAGTTGTAATTATCGGAGCAGGAAATCTTGGCAGGGCAATTGCTGGATATGGTAATTTTGCAAAAAGAGGATTTCTTATTACTGCTATTTTTGATATAAATCCAGAACTTACAGGAACAGATATTGGTGAAACGAAGGTATCTCATCTTAGTGAATTAGAAGAATATGCAAGACATAATCATATTGACATAGCGGCATTAACAATACCAAAGACACAGGCGGTTATGGTGGCAGATAGATTATACAAGCTAGGTGTTAAAGCATTTTGGAATTTTGCACATACAGATTTAAATGTTCCTCAGGATTGTGTTGTGGAAAGCGTGCATTTATCTGAGAGTTTAATGAGAATTTCATACAATCTAAAGAGTATGGAAGAAGACTAAATATGGCTAAATCCATGGAAGAAGGTTAGATATGGCTAAACGAATAGAAGATAATGAAATTACAGCAGAAAAAATAGTTACTATGATTAAAAGGACTAGAGTACCAGTTCTTACATTGGATAGAAAATGGCTTTCATTGTTTAATACACCTGAAAAAAGTAATGAAATAAAAAGACTAGAAGTTGAGGTTAACAATGCAATAAAAAGTCAAGGAAGAATCAATAAAGAACGTGATGAATTAAAGGGCTTAAAGAAGACTCTGATGAAGGAAATAGTTAGTAATATGGATGCAAAGGAGAATTCTAGAGCATCAAAAAAAGTTGAAAAGAGCAAAGAATTAATTGACGATATTAATGATAAACTAATTCTTATTGAGGATAAAGCATTAGATATACCAGATAATATAAATACCTCAAATGCAAAACTAGCCTATATAAGTATGGAGGAGTTGTTTGACAAATTGGACTCCAATGAAGCAGATATAGACGCATTAAATAAATGGATTGATCAGACTCGCATAGAACTAAAAAAGCGTATTTTACTCAGAGAAAAACGTCGAGAAGAAAACAAAAAGATGGAGAAGTTTTTATTAGATACGTTTGATAGAGATGTTTTAAGAGAATACAAGAAATACAGGGAAAAAGATTAATATGATAATTGGAATTGGAAATGATATAATTGAAGTAGACCGCGTTAGAAAGGCCTGTGAAAAACAGGCTTTTTTGACACGGTATTTTACTAAAAAAGAAATAGATTTTATGGGTGGTAATCATCAAACAATAGCATCTAACTTTGCAGCTAAGGAAAGTGTGGCGAAATCTTTCGGAACAGGCTTTAGGGGCTTTGAGCCCAATGAGATAGAGGTACTACGTGATGATTTTGGCAAACCATACGTTGTTCTATATGAAGATGCAAAGGAAACAGCAAAAAAACTAGGTATTTGTAAGATTCATATAAGTATATCGAATATAAATGATTACGCTACAGCATTTGTAGTAGCAGAAGGAAGGGATTAATTTGAAAAGAATCTTATCAGGAAAAGATATGAAGAAGGTTGATTCTTATACTATAAATAAAATCGGAATTCCTTCACTAGCATTAATAGAACGAGCGGCCCTTGGAATTAAGAATGTATTGATAAAACAGTTTCAAGATAAGGAAACTTCTATTGTTGCCATATGTGGAATTGGTAATAATGGTGCAGATGCATTGGCAGTACTAAGAATGCTTTATATTGAGGGATATACAAAGATTGCTGTTTGTATTATCGGTGATGAGGATGGAGCAACTGATGAATTTAAGGTCCAAAACAATGTAATAAAAAATCTTAATATCAAGAGTATTCAACAAAATGAAATATCAGAATATTATGTAGTTATAGATGGAATTTTTGGAATTGGATTAAACAGAGTGGTGGAGGGACAGTATGCGGGGTTAATAAACAACGTCAATAGTGAGAATCACTATGTGATATCAGTAGATATTCCATCAGGAATTAATGGAGATAGCGGTAATGTTATGGGAGTAGCAATTCAGGCAAATGAAACCATAACATTTGGTGACTATAAATTGGGTATTATATTGTATCCTGGTGCCGAATACTCTGGTAGGGTGACGGTAGCTGATATTGGATTTCCAAGCGAAGCATACAATGAATGCGAAATTTTAAAATCATATGAAGTTTGTGATATGCCTAGGGTGAAAAAGGATAGACCTTTAGATTCAAACAAAGGTACATTTGGAAAGTTATTAATTATAGCAGGAAATGAAGAAATGAGCGGAGCTGCTTGTCTTGCTACATCGGCCGCCTTTTCTATGGGATGTGGATTGGTTCGAGTGGCTACACCTGAGGTGAATAGAGTTATTATAGCGTCTACAATCCCAGAGGCTATAGTTTATAGCTTTGCTCAGGATAAAGATAAATTATTGGAAGATATTTCAAATTTAATAGAATGCTCCGATGTGATTCTGGCCGGGCCAGGGATGGGGGTAAGTAAGAGAACACAGGATCTTTTACAACTTGTTTTAGAATCCAAAAAGCCAGCAGTAATAGATGCAGATGCTATAAATACGATTTCGAAGATGGATGGTTTAAGGCAGTTGCTTCACGAAAATGTAATTATCACGCCTCATTTAGGCGAAATGTCTAGACTTAATGGAAAAGGTATTGATGAAATAAAATATTCCATAGTAAGTACGTGTCAAGATGTAGCTAAGCAATATGGCATAATATGTGTTTTAAAAGGTGCTAGGACGGTGATTTCTGATAAAAAAGGTCAAACCTTTATTAATATGACAGGAAATAGTGGTATGGCAAAGGCGGGATCTGGTGATGTTCTTGCGGGAATGATAGCAGGACTCCTCTCAACTCATTATGATGTGCTAGTAGCAGCATCTTTAGGAGCATATTTACATGGTGTGGCAGGAGATGAGTCAAGGGATGAATGGGGAGAAATGGCGATGGTGCCGCGAGATATGATTAAAGCTATCGAAAGAATATTAAAAGAAAATCAATAAAAGCAAAATAAAAAATGCCCCCAAGAGAATAACTATAGAGATATTGGAAACACTTTAAGAAATTGAATTTGATTGGAGTGTTAAAATTGTGGTTAAAAAAGGCTTAAGGATAAGGTATATAATTTGGATGGTGATATACTAGATGCGGTTGATAAGGCATTATTGGTTAGTCTTAAATTAAAGACATAATGGTATTAATAATGCTTGTTGACTAATAAGGATTTTATATGGTATATTTTAACTTTGGTGGATAAAATTCACCCTATGATATAACAAAGGAGTCGATAAAATAATGGACAGTAGTCCCATTTATAGCATCATTATATTTATAGGATTTATTTTAATGAATATTATGATGTATGGTTTTGGTTCAGCCGTTAAGAATTTAAATGAATCAGAGATACAAAGAAAGGCTGACGATGGTTCAATTAAAGCAGCAAAATTACTAAAGATAATAGATGAACCAGTTAGATTCATTAACACCATTCAGTTAACAGCCACATTTATGGCAGTTATTACTGGATATGTGCAATCTGATATTTTTATTCATAAGTTATCATCAACATTTGTTTCGGCCTTTGGTAACCTTCTCAGTAATACCGCATATACTGTTGTTTCAGCAATGATAGTAATATTTTGTATCCTGATTATATTACTAAGTTTTGGAGTTGTGGTACCAAAAAGATTAGGTTTAAAGTATTCAGAAGGATTTTCATATTTTTTTGTAAATATTATTACATTTATAGTGATAATATTGAGACCAATCACGGGTATAATCAATATTATTTCAAACATAGTGCTTCGTATTTTAGGTATTGATCCAAAAGAAGAATGGGATAATGTTACAGAGGATGAGATTATATCCATTGTAAATGAAGGTCACGAGCAAGGCATATTAGAAGAACGCGAAGCGGAGATGATATCTAATATTATGGAACTGGATGATAAAGATGCCGGGGATATAATGACACATCGAAAGAATATTGTAGCCGTGGATGGAAACTGGACTCTAAAAGAGACGGTTGAATTTATGCTTAATGAGAATAATTCAAGATTTCCGGTGTTTATTGATGATATAGATAACATTGTTGCTATTTTACATTTGCGTGATGCACTAGAATGTTTTCACAAAGAAGACAAAGCAGAATGGCTAATTAAGGATATAAAACCTATACTTCGGGAAGCCATATTTATTCCTGAAACCAAGAATATTGATGCGTTATTTAAAGAAATGCAATACGAAAAGATCCATATGGAAATAGTGCTTGATGAATATGGTCAGACTGCGGGAATAGTAGCTATGGAGGATATTCTTGAAGAAATAGTAGGCAATATCCTAGATGAATATGATGTAGAAGATAATAACATTGTTAAACATGCTGATCATGTATATCTTGTAAAAGGTATGACTCCTCTTGAGCAGATTGAGGATGAACTTGGTGTAGCATTTGAAGATAATGATTATGATACATTAAATGGTTATTTAATAGCGCGGTTAGATAGGATCCCTGAAGAAGGTGACAAACCTATTGTAGTATGCGATAAATATACATATGAGGTTCTTGCTATTGAAAATAAAATGATTTCCTTAGTCAAACTGACTGTTAGGGATTCTGAGAATTAATTAAAATTCATTTACTAAAATATAATATTTAAGGAGATTTAAGATGTCAGGACATTCAAAATTTGCTAATATCAAGCATAAAAAAGAAAGAAATGATGCAGCAAAAGGAAAGATTTTCACCATTCTCGGTAGAGAAATCGCCGTAGCCGTAAAAGAAGGCGGAGCTGATCCCGCAAACAATAGTAAATTAGCTGCAGTGGTAGCAAAGGCGAAGGCAAATAATATGCCTAATGATACAATAGAGAGAGGTATAAAAAAGGCTGCAGGAGATGCAAACAGCGTTAACTATGAGGTTGTTACATATGAAGGATATGGTCCAAGTGGTACAGCTATTATTGTAAATGCGCTTACAGATAATCGTAACAGAACAGCCTCTAATGTAAGAAATGCGTTTACAAAGGGTAGCGGTAGTATAGGAACATCGGGTTGTGTTTCATATATGTTCGATGAAAAAGGACAGATTATTATAGATAAAGAGGAATGTAAGCTTGATGCAGATGATATTATGATGACAGCTCTCGATGCAGGAGCAGAAGATTTTGCAGAAGAAGAGGATAGTTACGAAATCGTTACAACTCCTGAAGCATTTAATGATGTAAGGATTGCTATCGAAAATGCAAAAGTTCCTATGGCAAGTGCAGAGGTTACTATGATTCCACAGACATACGTAACATTATCAGATGAAAATGATATAAAGAAAATTAATAGAATCCTAGATCTTTTAGATGAAGATGATGATGTACAAGCTGTATACCATAACTGGGATATGCCAGACGAGGATTAATTTTAAATGTTATCCTATGACTTTTGATTTTCTATCAAGGGTCATAGGATTTTATTATTTAGGAAATAATAATTGACAATACAAAGTAAATAATGTATTCTATAGAAAATGCTTTGCCGGTTTAAAGCATTGCACCAATAGAGATAATGGAGGAAAAGTTAAATGCAGCAAAAAGACAATGGAACATTAATATCTTATAGACCTGATATCAAGGTTGTGGATTGTACTCTTAGAGATGGAGGATTAGTTAACAACTTTAGATTCTCAGATGAGTTTGTTAAAGATTTATATAAAGCCAATATTAAGGCTGGCGTAGATTATATGGAGTTTGGTTATAAGGCATCTAGAGAATTTTTCAATGAAGATGACTTCGGACCATGGAAATTCTGTGATGAAGAGGCTATTCGTAAGGTAGTTGGAGAAAACAATAGTGATTTAAAGATTTCAGTTATGTCAGATGTAGGAAGAACTGACTATAAGAATGATATCATTGATAGAAAAGATAGTGTTATTGATTTAGTAAGAACAGCTTGTTACATCCATCAGATTCCAACAGCTATTGAGATGGCTGAGGATGCAAAGAAAAAAGGTTATGAGACGACTATTAACATTATGGCAGTATCAAAAGTTAATGATGAAGATTTAGATAATGGTCTTGAACTTATCGGAAACTCTTCAGTTGATGTTATTTACCTTGTAGATAGTTTTGGATCTTTCTATTCAGAACAGATTAAAAGATTAACAGACAAGTATATGAATATGGCAGCAAAATACAACAAAACTGTTGGTATTCATGCTCATAATAACCAACAATTAGCTTTCGCAAATACTATTGAAGCACTTACAAATGGCGCAAGCTTGTTAGATGCAACAGTATCTGGTATGGGAAGAGGGGCAGGAAACTGTTATATGGAATCATTACTTGGGTTCCTCAAGAATCCAAAGTACAACCTTGTTCCAATTATGGATTTAGTTGAAAAACATATCCAGAACATTAAGAATGAGGGAAATGTATGGGGATATGATATTCCATACTTGCTTACAGGTATATTAAATAGCCATCCACGTACAGCAATCAGTTTTATTGGAGAAAAGAGAGGCGACTATTCAAAATTCTACCAGGAATTATTGGATATCGAATAAGAAAATGCAGGCATTAATTATTACTGCATATAGTAATATTGATTTTTTAGAGAGTAATTTAAAATTACTCTCTAAAACTTTTAATTGCTATATGCATATAGACAAAAAATCAAATATAAAGGTCTTATATGGTGCTCGATTACGGATGATGCAGTTTCGCATATACTAAAAACTGTGGATGCGAAGCTCATAAGTGTTCTAAAACATTGTGAAATAGCAGAGGAGTTTATAGTTCAAAATATTTTAATGGAATCACAGTTTAAGGACAGTGTTGTTGAAGGCTCCTTGAGATTTAGCCTTTGGGAGGGCGAGGATTTAACAGGACCTAGAATACTTGATATAGTTTTTAACGTGCTAAATTAAGGAGTAATAAAAAGTGAATGATAATTTCGATTTAAGTAAAAAAACACAGGAAACGATAGGACAAGCTGTGCCATATAACGATGCATTTAGTGATTATCGCGAAAAGGAAAGACTGCAGGTAAACAAAGCCGCAGGATTCCTTGATAAATATACGGACTATTATGATTACAAATTGAGTGACGAGGATATTATAGATGATGTTACTCAGTCATTTTATCAAAGTATGTATCTTAGTAGAAAAAGGTTACGAGAGAATGGCTTGACATTGCATTATGATATACATTCTAAGAAGGAAACGAAGAAAGAAATAATTGATTTTGGCACTGAAGATGAAACATCTACATATGCAACTCCAATGAAAACAAAAAAAGAAATATGGAAAAATGGGAAGGTAATAAAAAAATCAAAAGGAAATACAATTGCGCTGGCAGATGTTACTCGACCTTGTAAAGATGAGGATGAAGTTCAATGTCCAAAATGCGGAAATGTGGGAAAACTGTCTAGTTACATAGATGGATGTGATTATTGTGGCTCTAAATTTATGGTATCATCCTTCAGAGAGAAAATCGCTAGTTTTAAAATAACTGAAGATATTAAAAGAATGTCAACTTCGATTTTTAAGAAATTTTTTATTTTTTTTGGAATATCGATTCCTGTGCTGGTATTTATTTTTATTATTTCAATTATAGCAGCTATTATTTTAGGTGACAGTAAATATGCCTACGTAGTAAATATTAGTATGATGGTTTCGTATAAAGTTATTCCGATTTTTATTTTAACTATAGTCGTTATTGGAATTTTCTTTACACTTGTATGGTCAAAATTTCTTTTGGCCATTTATAAGCGAATAGAGAAAAGTGAAATAGTAAATGAGATAAAGCGATACTACCCGAAGTTTTCTGATGAAAAATTTACTCAAGATTTAGAATATAAACTTAAAAATATTCATTTTGCTCAAAATGCTAATGAAGTAAATGTTTTCTTCAATACTGATGCTACTCCTATTATTGAAAATTATAAGAATATAATAGAATGTGATTTGCAAAAAATAAAATTTCTTGGATTTGTTCTAAATCAAGATGGCTGTAATATAAGAGTGAGCACGAAATTAAGACTTACTATAATTGAAGGAAACAAGACCAAAGAAAAGACGGAATCAGTTATCCTTATTGTTTCATACAAGAATGAGGCGCTTGCAAGGCAAAACAGCGATATAGAGATATACACTTGCCATAGTTGCGGTTCCACAGTGAACCTGTTAAATGGTGGTGTCTGTGAACATTGTGGAAGTAGAATTGATTATACTAAATATAGCTTTAAGATTGAAGTATACTATTCAAACCACAAAAAATATATTCAAAATGTCAATATCAAATTTGGAAAAGAAAAGCAAATCGGGCTAAAAACAAAGATTAAACTTGCATTGACTACATTTATTTTATCTGCAGGACTACTCACAGGTATTAGTCTAAATATGTCATGTGGTAAGTTCATTGAAATGTTCTTTAAGATCGATGAAATTATAGCTTCAATGGAAACAGATTATGATGAAATTAAAACTTTAGGAGAAATGTATTCTGAAATAAAACTGCAAAGCAAAGATATAGGAGCTATGAGACGTGAATACACGTATAGATATAGCGTAGAAGATAAGGAATTGCTTGATAATTACATGGATTATCTTGTAGATAATGGTTTTAAAAAGATATCGAATCAAGATAAGAATATAATAGTCTATGAAAAAACTTCAAAGATTAGTGAAATGCTAGATGTACCATTATATTTTCAAATCATTATGGTAGATAATTGCGAAACTCGTACCTAATTAGATAGTAGAGTTACCCAATTTCTAGAAACTTGTAAGTTTTTAAATTTCAAATTTATTTTCTAATTGCATTTTACAGAATATAAAAACAGAAGCACT